>JAFEFW010000662.1 GCA_018240405.1 Pseudomonadota bacterium | reverse complement strand
CCACAGATTGCCACTCTGAGAAGCGTCGCAGCGGCTTTGACACACCTCACGCTCGGCTGGACCCAATCCGCGGTTGAAGATCGTGCTGCCTGAGGTGCCTCTTGGCATGCGGCTGGCAGCCGAAGAATAGTCGCCCGCTCAACGAGCCGGCGCGTCTCCCCGCCCTGATGCCACCCGGATCCCGCTAATTACGCACCGCCTCGCGGCTGAATTCCGCGTGGCACGCACGGCATGAGCAGTGCACAGCACCGCGGCCGATGCTCTATAATGGGACAGCGGCAGCCATACGCGGTAAGGTACCGGCGTCGCTGCCGGCCTGTTTGCCAAGCCGACTGCGCTGCCCGCATCAAGCTTGGCATTGGTCCCAAATGACCGAACCGCGGGGGAAACGCCATGACAGCGCCACACCGGGCGGCGCCTGATCTGGAAAGCATGATCGCCCAACTACGGGCCGAGCGCGACGCGGCGTTGGCACGCGAAGGTGCGTTGGAGGCGGAGAAGCGCGCGCTCCTCGCCGAATTGGCTGCCGGCAGAGACGCCTGCACCGAGCGTATTGATCATCAGGCGGCGACGATCGACGTGCTGAAGGTCATGGCGGCGTCGCCGGGCGATCCACAGCCGGTCTTTGATCTGATCGCTGTTCGTGCGCGCGACCTTTGTGACGCGTACGGCGTGACCGTCTTCGAATACGATGGAACGTTGATACACTGGCGCGCGGCGACGGGTGTCACTGACGATCCAAATCTTCGGAACGCGGTGCAGGCCACATATCCACGCCCACCCACGCGCGATCTGCCGCATGGTCGCGCCATTCTGGACGGCCGGATCGTTCTTATTCCCGACATTCAGGCTGACCCGGGCCTCGACGCCATTTATCGGCACTTTACGCCGCGCTCGATCGTCTCGGTACCCATCATTCACAACGGAATCGTCATCGGTGCGCTGGGCATGGGCCGGCTGGAGCGAGGTGAGGCTAGCAGCAGCCAGATCGAGTTGCTGAAGACTTTCGCCGAACAGGCGGCGATCGCAATTTCCAGTGCGGATACGTGTCGATGGCTGCAAGTCCGCACGGCGGATCTGCAGGAGGCACTGGAGCAGCAAACGGCCACGACTGAAATCTTGCAGGTCGTCAACACAAATGCAGGCCATTTGGGCCCGGTCTTTGATGTCATCCTGGACAAGGCAATGCGGCTGTGTCAGGCAGCCTTTGGCTCACTTTATACGTTCGACGGCGAGACATTCCATTCCGCTGCGCAACGTGGCGTGCCGGCTGCTTATGCCAGGTTCAGGGAGCGCAATCCACCAGCGCCAACAGCCCAGACCATGGTCAGAATCCTGCAGGAAAAGAAGACGGTTCATGTTCTCGACCTGATGGAGGGGCAGGCCTATCAGGCAGGCGATCAAGGTGCGCGGGCGATGGTCGAGCTTGGCGGCATCAGAACGATCCTTACCGTTCCCCTCTTGAAAGAAAATGCGGTGCTCGGTATCGTTTCCGTATTTCGCCAGCAGGTTCGGGCGTTTACGGACAAGCAGATCGCGCTACTGGAAAACTTTGCTGCGCACGCAGTCATTGCGATGGAAAACGCCCGCCTGTTGACCGAACAGCAGGAAGCGCTCGAACAACAAACGTCGACGGCCGAAGTGCTCGGTGTCATCAACGCATCTCCGGGAAACCTCAAGCCGGTGTTTGACACGATGCTGGAACGGGCCATGCGCTTCTGCGGAGGAGCGATGGGCGGCATATTTCTGTTCGAGGGCGAGCATTCCGTAACAGCAAGCGTGCGAGGTGTACCGCCCGCTTTTGCCGAATACAACGCACAACATCCGCTCGACCTGATCACAGCCGGTAGCGTGCCCGCAAGGATCATTGAGACGAAAAGGCCGACGCAGCGTCCCGACATTGCTGCCGGCCCGGGCTATCGTGCCGGACATCCCTTTTCAAAGGCCCTTGTCGAACTCGGGGGCATTCGTTCGGTCCTCGCAGTACCGCTGCTCAAGGATGACAGTGCTGTCGGAATGATCGCCATCTACCGTCAGGAGGTCGGGACTTTTGCGGACAAGCAGGTTGGGTTGCTTGAAAACTTTGCCGCGCAGGCTGTCATTGCCATGGAGAATGCGCGGCTGCTTGACGAGTTGCGCCAGCGTCAGCATGAGCTTCGGGTTACCTTCGAAAACATGGGCGATGGCGTCGCGATGTTCGACGAAGACCATCGACTGGTCGCCTGGAATCGCAGGTTTCAGGAAATTCTCGCTTTGCCCAACACTTTGCTCGAACAGGCGTGCTCCTATGAGAGCTACCTCCAGTTCCTGGCCGCGCGCGGTGACTTTGGCGCCGGCGTCGACACCGTCGAGCAGATCGAAAGGCTTGTCGCCACGACAGGACGCCCGTACGGCTATGAGCGCTCAACCCGGGACGGACGAGTCATCGAGGTACGCCGTAATCCGGCGCCGGATGGGGGATTTGTCCTGATTTTTTCGGACATTACGGAACGAAAGCGCAGCGAGGCAGAAATCAATGCGGCTCGCGAAGCGGCCGAGGTGGCCTATCGCGATCTGCAGGCTGCTCAGGCCAACCTGATTCAGGCCGAAAAGATGGCCTCATTGGGTCAACTCACCGCCGGGATCGCGCACGAGATCAAGAACCCGCTGAACTTTGTCAACAACTTCGCCGCGCTGTCGGTGGACCTGCTGGACGAACTGAAGCAGACGGCCGAGCCGGGTTTTGCGAGCCTGGACGCGGACGCAAGGGCTGACGTCGAGGATCTGACCCAGACGCTGACTGATAACCTCCGCAAGATTGAGGAACACGGCAGGCGCGCCGACGCGATCGTCCGGTCGATGCTTGAACACTCCCGGACATCCTCCGGGGAGCGGCGCGTGGTCGATCTCAACGCACTGGTGGATGAGGCACTGAACCTGGCCTATCACGGTGCGCGGGCGCACGATCAGGGCTTCACCGTTACCCTTGTGCGAAATCTTGCGGCGGAAATGGCGCCGATCGAGGTAAGTCCCCAGGACCTGACGCGCGTGTTCCTGAACCTCTTGAGCAACGCGTTCTACGCCGTGACCAGCCGGGCCAGGAATGGGCAGCACGAAGACTATACACCAACCGTAACGGTCTCCACGCGTGACACCGGGGACACGGTCGAGGTGCACGTGCGCGACAACGGCACCGGCATTCCGGCAGAGATCCGTGACAAGCTGTTCCAGCCGTTCTTCACGACCAAGCCGACCGGTGACGGCACGGGGCTTGGCCTGTCGATCACCTATGACATCGTCACCAAGGCCCACCGTGGCTCGATCAGGGTGGAGAGCCAGGAGTTGGCCTTTTCGGAATTCGTGGTGACGCTGCCGCGGGTGGTTCAAGCGGCGACAGCACCCAGACCCTCGTGACTCTCACCCGGCATGCGTGCCGAATGAACGTCGGTGATCGACGCCTGAAGCGACGTCTCGGGTTGAATGCACAAAAAGCCTTCCGCAGGTCTGGCTCTCTCCTTACGGCACGCATGGCGGTCGCGAACTGTGGTGGAACGGTTCTGGGCAGGCCGATCGTTGTTGTGCCGGGTGACACGCTCGGCAAGGTCGACGCTGTCAGTACGCGACTGCAAGTTATGGCTGACGGATCACATCACATCGTCCGTCAGCCATGCTCAGGCCAGAGCCTGCCCTTAGTTCGCGGTCATGCCGCCATCAATGACCAACTCGCTGCCCGTCATCCAGGCTGTCTCGTCCGATGCCAGGTAGAGACAACCGAACGCGATGTCGGACGGCTGGCCGTATCGGCCGAGCGGTGTTGCGTCCATGCGCGTCTTTCCCGGGTTTCCCACAAGCCCCGGTGCCGCCAGAGGCGTCTCAACGAAACCAGGATGAACCGAATTCACGCGGATCTGGTCCTTGGCGTACTGGAGAGCGGCCGATTTCGTGAAGATCCGCACGGCACCTTTCGACGCGTTATAGGCAGCATTACCGAACGAACCGACGATGCCGCAGATCGATGAGATGTTGATGATCGAGCCACCGCCGGAACGCTTCATGGCGGCATGGACGGCCTTCGTCCCGAGGAAGACGCCGGCAGCATTGACCGCCATGACCTGGTTCCAACTGTCCAGCGACAAGCCCGGCAGTTCCATGCGGGCTCTCTTGCCGGTTGCCGTGTCAGTTCCACTGCCGATGCCGGCGACGTTGCAAAGCACGTCGATCCGGCCGTACTTTCCTTCAACGGCTTCGACCAGTGCGGTCCATTGGTCTTCCTGCCTGGTGTCGAGGTGGCGGTATTCCGCCGATCCGCCGGCCGCGACGATTTCGCTTGCAACGTTGCTGCCCAACTCGTCCTGCAGGTCGCAAATGACGACGGATGCGCCATGCATCGCAAATAGCCGCGCCGTCGCCTCACCAATGCCTGACGCGCCACCGGTTATGATGGCAACTTTTCCAGGCAGTCGCTTTCCTGGTTCCACGGACGTCTCCCCTGCGTTGTCACTGATGACCCAGGGTGCCCTCGGCGGCCGCGACGAGCAATGGTGCGAGGGCGGCCAAAGCCGTGGTCCATCACGCTGAGGCAAGACGGCGCATGCCACTCAATGGTCCTTTCGGCGCCGACGTCCGACGTTACCGGAATGAACACGCTGTGGCGTAATCCCACGTCCCGCCAATTGCTATCCCGCCGCCAGCGTCCGCATCGCCGCCGTCCGCTCGAACAACCGCAACAACCAGCGCACCGCCTGCCCACGCTCGCTCTCCAGCTTCGGATCGCGCGACAGCAGCACCGCCGCGTCCCGGTTCGCCATGTGCAGCAGGTTCTCGTGTTCCAGCGCGTCGGCCAGCTTGTACCCAGGCAGCCCCGCCTGCCGTGTGCCCAGCGCATCCCCGCTGCCGCGCAGGCGGAAATCCTCGTCGGCAATGACGAAGCCGTCGTCGGTGTCGCGCAACAGGGTCAGCCGGCGGCGGGCGGTCTCGTTCACCCAGTCCTCGTGCAGCAACAGGCAGAAGCTGGCCTCGGAGCCACGCCCGACCCGCCCGCGCAACTGGTGCAATTGTGACAGTCCGAAACGTTCCGCGTGCTCGATGACCATGACGGTCGCCTCCGGAACGTCGACCCCGACCTCGACAACAGTGGTTGCCACCAGCAACCTGACATCGCCACGGGCAAACGCCGCCAGAGCCGCGTCCCGCACCTCCGCCGTCTGTTGCCCATGCGCCAGGCCAACGCGGTCGCCGAACCGGCCGCGCAAGTCGGCGTAGCGATCCTCCGCAGCGGCGACATCCAGCGCCTCGCTTTCCGCCACCAGAGGGCAGACCCAATAGACCTGTGCCCCCTCATCCAGTTTGCGCGTGATGCCATCCAGCACGGTCGGCATGTTGCCCAACGCGTGCAATGTGGTGCGAATCGGCTGGCGCCCCGCCGGCTTGTCGGTCAGGCGGCTGACATCCATCTCCCCCCACTGGGTCAGCAGCAGCGTGCGCGGGATAGGAGTCGCCGTCATCACCAGCACATCGGTGCGCTCGCCCTTGGCGCCCAGCGTCAGCCGTTGATTCACGCCGAACCGGTGCTGCTCGTCGATCACCGCCAGCGCCAGGTCGCCATATTCCACGGCATCCTGGAACAGGGCATGGGTGCCGACGACGATCTGGATTGACCCGTCCTTCAGGCCCCGGAGCAGACGCGCCCGTTCCTTCCCCTTGATCGCGCCGGTCAGCAGTGCCACCGGCACCTGGCACAGACGGGACAGCGTGCGGTGATGCTGCTTGGCCAGCACTTCGGTCGGCGCCATCAGCGCCGCCTGCTTGCCGGCCTCCACCGCCCGCAGCATCGCCAGGGTCGCCACCAGTGTCTTGCCGGAGCCGACATCGCCCTGCAGCAGCCGCAGCATCCGTCGGTCCGACGACAGGTCACCGTCGATCTCCCGCAGTGCACGTTCCTGCGAGGGCGTCAGCCTGAAGCCAAACCGGCGCAGCGCCTCGGCCCGCATCGTCGCCCCGCCGACCAGCGGCTGACCCTGGCGTTGCCGCACGCGTCCGCGGATCAGACCCAGCGCGACCTGTCCCGCCAGTAATTCGTCGTAGGCGAGGCGGGCGCGAAGCCGCGGGTCCGGGGCGCGCTCCGCCGGCGCTTGCACAGCGCGCAGCGCCTCACGGAACCCTGGCCAGCGCTCGCGCGCCAGCAGCGCCTTATCCTGCCATTCGGGAAAATCCGGCAGCAGATCCAGCGCCTGTGCCAGGCCGCCAGCGACCTGCCGCGGCCACAGGCCGGCGGTGAGCGGCCAGACTGGCTCGACCACCGGGATACGTTCGGCCTGATCCGCCGGTACCAGATGGTCCGGATGCGGCATCGTCAGCCGGCCGTTGAACAGGTCCAGCTTGCCGGACACTAGCAGCTTCGTGCCCGGCGGCGTCTGCGCCTCACGCGTGAACTTGAAGAACACCAGTTCCGCGGTGCCGGTGTCGTCGCGCACGATGATCCGCCAGGGCTGCCGTGAGTTGCCGGGCCGCTCATGCCGCACCACCTCCACCGCCAGCGTCGCCACGGTGCCAGGGCGCGCCGTCCGAATGGTCGGGCGGGCGCTGCGGTCGAGATAGGATTCGGGCAGATGGAACAGCAGGTCGATGATACGATCGCCGCCTGCCGCCTTGGCAATCAGCGCCGCCACGGCCGGTCCTATGCCGCGCAGGCTGGTCAGGGGCGCGAAAAGCGGCGTGAGCCGATCGCTGGGTGGTGCTGACAGCATGATATGCGGCGGCTATATGACGATTATCGATGTCTGAACCAGACCAAGCAGAACCGGACCTGCGGCGCCGGCGGATTTTGTTTCGCGCGACGCATCGGGGAACGTACGAGAACGACCTGATGATCGGCGGCTTCGTGCGCGCTCATCTGTCTCTATTCACCGAAGCGGACCTCGACGAACTGGAGGTCGTGTTGGAACTGCCGGACGCGCCTTTGGCCGACTGGTTGACCGGCAGGGCGCCGATCCCGCCCGAGGAGGACTCGCCCATGCTACGCCGAATCCGGGATTCCCTCCGCGGTGGCTGATCCGGTGAAAGTCTGGGGGGCGCCGGAAGGTTGGGACGCGTTCCTGCTGGCGCAACGCCGCCGTGAGCACAGCGGCAGCATCCTGCACGTCACCCGCGACGACGCCCGCATGGCGCGGCTGGCCGAGGCGCTGGCCTTCGTGATGCCGGAGGCCGAGGTGCTGCGCTTCCCGGCCTGGGACTGCCTGCCGTACGACCGGGTGTCGCCGAACCCGGCGATCATCTCGGAACGCATTGCCACGCTGGCGCAGTTGCTGGAAACCTCCCGCAAGCCGCGTATCGTGTTGACCACGGTGAATGCACTGGTGCAGCGCGTGCCGCCCCGCGCCGCCTTCGCCGGGTCCAGCATGAGCCTGACGGTGAACGGCGACATCCAGCCGGAGAAATTGGCCGAGTTCCTGGAAGCCAACGGCTACGGCCGCGCCGGGACGGTGATGGAGCCCGGCGAGTATGCGATGCGCGGCGGGATCGTCGATATTTTTCCGGCCGGTGAGGCCGAACCCGTCCGCCTCGACCTGTTCGGCGACACGATCGAGTCGATCCGCAGCTTCGATCCCTCCACCCAGCGCAGCGCCGGCAAGCGCTCCGCCTTGTCGCTGCGCCCCGTCTCCGAGGTGCCGCTGGGCAAGGAGTCGATCGCGCGGTTCCGCACGGAATGGCGTGAACTGTTCGGCCAGGACGCCGCAAAGGATCCGATCTACCTGTCGATCTCTGACGGCCGCCGCCATCCGGGCATGGAGCACTGGGTGCCGCTGTTCCATCCGACGATGGAGAACCTGCTGGACTACCTGCCGGACGCGGCGGTCAGCCTCGATCATCAGGCCGATGAAGTTCTGGAAGCCCGGCTGGAGATGATCGCCGATCACTTCCAGGCGCGGAAATCCATTCCGCGCGACGGTGAGGTGCCCTACCGCCCGGTGCCGCCGAAGCTGCTGTATCTCGACCGCGCCGACTGGGATGAGATGCTGTCCTTTGGCCCGCTGATGGGTTTTACCCCGTTCGCGCAGCCCGAGGGCGCCGGCGGGATCGACGGTGGCGGGCGGCCCGGTCCGGTGTTCGCCCAGTCCACGAGCCTGGGCACCGCCGGCGGCCCCGGCATCACGATCTTCGACCAGTTGCGTAGCCAGGCAGAGCGCTGGACCGCTGAAGGCCGCCGCATTGTCGTCGCCGCCTGGACCCGCGGCTCACGCGCCCGGCTGTCCAACCTGCTGACGGAGCACGGCTTCAAGGACATCGCGCAGGAGGATGACTGGGCGGCGATCCGCCGCAAGCCGGCCGGCTCCATCTCGCTGATCGTCCTTGGTATCGAACGCGGCTTTGTCGCTGACCGCCTGGCATTGGTCGGTGAGCAGGACCTGCTGGGCGAGCGCATCTCCCGCCCGCCACGCCGGCGCAAGCGGGCCGACCAGTTCATTGCCGAGGCGACGGAAATCGCCGAGGGCGATCTGGTCGTGCACCAGGAATACGGGATCGGCCGCTACGACGGGCTGGCGACGCTGCAGATCAACAACGCACCGCACGACTGCCTGCGGCTGATCTACGACGGCAACGAAAAGCTGTTCCTGCCGGTCGAGAACATCGAAGTGCTGTCGCGCTTCGGGTCAGAGCACCAGAACACCGCGCTGGATAAGCTGGGCGGTACAGCCTGGCAGACGCGCAAGGCGCGGATGAAGCAGCGCATCCGTGACATGGCCGGCGAGTTGATTCGCATCGCCGCCGAACGCAAGGTGCGCGACGCCGAGTTCATGACGCCGCCGGAAGGCAGTTGGGACGAGTTCTGCGCCCGCTTTCCGTTTGCCGAAACCGACGACCAAGCCCGTGCCATCGCCGACGTGCTGGAGGATCTGGCGAGCGGCCGGCCGATGGACCGGCTGATCTGCGGCGATGTCGGCTTCGGCAAGACCGAGGTGGCGCTGCGCGCGGCCTTCGTCGCCGCGATGTCTGGCGCTCAGGTGGCCGTGGTCGTGCCGACCACGCTGCTGTCGCGGCAGCACTACCGCACCTTCGCGGCACGTTTCGCCGGGATGCCGGTCAAGGTGGCGCAATTGTCGCGCATGGTGCCGGCCAAGGAAGCCGCCGAGGTGAAGCGTGGCCTCGCGTCGGGTGATGTCAACATCGTCATCGGCACGCATGCGCTGCTGGCGAAGTCGATCGAGTTCTCTGACCTCGGGCTGCTGATCATCGATGAGGAGCAGCATTTCGGCGTTTCGCATAAGGAGCGGCTGAAAGCGCTGAAGGCCGACGTACACGTGCTGACGCTGACGGCGACGCCGATCCCGCGCACGCTGCAGCTGGCCCTGACCGGCGTGCGGGAGATGTCGATCATTTCGACGCCGCCGGTGGACCGCCTGGCCGTCCGCACCTTCATCATGCCGTTCGACAGTGTCGTGATCCGGGAGGCGCTGCAGCGTGAGCGTTTCCGTGGCGGCCAGGTGTTCTGCGTCGTGCCGCGCATCGAGGACCTGCCGCGCATGGCCGACCGGTTGCGGGAGATCGTGCCGGAAGCGCGCATGATCCAGGCGCACGGCCGTCTGGCGCCGACGGAACTCGAACGCGTAATGACCGAGTTCAGCGACGGCAAGCACGACATCCTGCTGTCGACCAATATCGTCGAATCCGGCCTGGACATGCCGGCGGTGAACACGCTGCTGATCTATCGGGCCGACATGTTCGGGCTGGGGCAGCTGTACCAGTTGCGCGGCCGCGTCGGGCGCGGCAAGCAGCGCGGCTATGCCTACCTGACCTGGCCGCAGAACCACCGGCTTTCCGTCGCGGCCGAGAAACGTTTGACGGTGATGCAGACGCTGGACGCGCTCGGCGCCGGTTTCACGCTGGCCTCGCACGACCTGGATATCCGCGGCGCCGGCAACCTGCTGGGCGACGAGCAGTCCGGCCACATCAAGGAAGTCGGCATCGAGCTGTACCAGCAGATGCTGGAGGATGCCGTTGCCGATATCCGTGTCGGCCAGGGCAAGCGCGCCGGGCAGGAACGCGACTGGACACCGAATATATCACTCGGGCTGCCGGTGCTGATCCCGGAAGAGTATGTGCGCGACCTGCCGGTGCGCCTTGGCCTCTACCGCCGCATCGGCGCGCTGGCGTCGGACGCGGAAACCGACGCGATGGCGGCGGAACTGGTGGACCGGTTCGGCGCCCTGCCGGAAGAGGTCGACAACCTGCTGGGCGTAGTGGCGCTGAAACGCGCCTGTCGTGAGGCCGGTGTGGAAAAGCTGGAGGCCGGGCCGAAGGGCATGGTGATCAGCTTCCGCGGCAATGCCTTCAGCAATCCCGCCGGCCTGGTACGCTGGCTGTCCAGCAAGGGCGGCATGGTCCGGCTCCGGCCCGACCACAAGCTCGCGATTACCCGCGACATGGACGTAAAGACCCGTCTGAAATTTGCCCGCGACACGCTGGGCGCGCTTGATCAGATCGTGCGCCAGGCAAAGGCGGCATGAGGCGGCGCGCCTTTCTCGGCACACTGGCGTTGGTTCCGATCACCGGCACGCTGGCGGCAAGTGCCGGCATGAACGTGGTTTTTGACGGGGACGGCGTTGCGGCGGGCATCGGCGCTTCGCCCGGGCGCGGGTTGGACGCTCAGGTTGGGGCGGCCCTGGGCGTGCAGGCGCGCGTGCAGAATGTTGCTGCGGGAACGCGGCCGGTGCTGAACTGCCTGACCATGTTCGGCCAGCGCGTGGCGCCACTCTACATCCCGGAATTCCGTGCCAACATCATCGTCTTTCAAGGCGGAAGGCAGGATATTGCCCAGGGCCGCGGGCCGGCCAGGGCCTATGCCGCGTTGACCGACTACGTTGCCGCCGCGCATCGCCAGGGCTGGAAAGTGATCGTCTTGACGGAGCTCCGGCCCGATGATCTGTCGGCCGCGCGGCAGGCAGATCTGGAAGCCTACAATGATCGCGTACGCCACAATCGCGCGCGGGCGGATGCCGTTGTCGACTTCGACAGCGAGCCGCGGCTGGCTGACCCTGTACAGCGCCGGAAGTCTGAGCTGTTCAATGCAGGTGGCGTGTATCCGAACGATGGTGGGTATGCGCTGCTCACCGCAATGCTCGTTCCGGCCATCAAGCGGCTCGGTTCGACAGCCTGAACGGCTGCGGCTACGCTGTGCGGGCAGGAGGAAACCGACATGGCAAACAATGCTGAGACTGTGATTGCACTCGACCGCCAGCGCATGGCCGCGATGGGTCAGAAGGACATCGCCGCCCTGAACCGTCTGATCGCCGACGATCTGATCTATACCCATTCATCCGCGCGCATGGACACCAAGCAGACGCTGATCGGCGCGATGCAGTCTGGCGCCACGGTCTATGCCGCGGTGGAGCCATCGAACGTCGTGGCACAGGATCTTGGCAGTGCCGTCGTGCTGACCGGTGAGGCGGCGATCAGCGTCAACTCCGGCGGTAATGCGATGTCGTTCCGGGTGCGCTTTACCGATGTGTGGGCGAACCGCAACGGCGCCTGGCAGATGGTGACGTGGCAGAGCACGCGGCTGGGCTGACCTGCGGGCTTGACCGGTTCGCGGCGGCGGGCAAGGTGACGTCCTTCCACGCCGGAGGTTCGTCATGGCGCCGACGCCGCAGCCGTTCCATCTGTCTGTTCCGGATGAGCAGATAGCCGACCTGAAGGACAGGCTGGCGCGGGTCCGGTTTCCGGATCAGGCGCCGGATGCGCCTTGGGCCTACGGCACCGATCTGGACTACATGAAGGAGTTGGTGCCGTACTGGCGTGATCGCTTCGACTGGCGCGCGCAGGAAGCGGCGCTGAACGCCTTTCCGCAGTTCAAGGCGAAATTGCATGATATCGACGTGCATTTTCTGCACGTGCCTGGGAAGGGGCCTGCGCCGAAGCCGCTGCTGCTGATGCATGGCTGGCCGGGATCGGTGTTTGAGTTCCTCGACATCATTCCGCGCCTGACCGACCCGGCCAGTTTCGGCGGCAATCCGGCTGACGCGTTCACTGTCATTGCACCGTCGCTGCCTGGCTTCGGTTTGTCCTTTGCGCCGGGGCAAAAGCGCTTCAACATCGAGCAGATGGCCGATTGCCTGGCAGAATTGATGACCGACGTGCTCGGCTATCAACGCTTCTGCGCCCAGGGCGGTGACTATGGCGCATTCGTTTCCTCGCGTCTGGGCTACGCCTATCCGGACCGCATGATCGGTATCCACATCAATCTGCTGACGGTGCCGCGCGATACGCCGCCGCCGGCACAGCCGACGCCCGAAGAGGCACAATACTTCAAGGATCTCGCGTACTGGCTGAAGGAAGAAACCGGATATCAGTGGATTCAGGGCACCAAGCCGCAGACCTTGGCCTATGGGCTGACGGACTCGCCCACCGGCCTCGCTGCCTGGATCGCGGAGAAATTCCGTACCTGGACTGATCCGCGGTCGGTGGTCAACCGGGATCATCTGCTGGCGAATATTTCACTCTACTGGTTTACCGGCGCCATCGGATCGTCATTCTGGCCCTATTACGCGCGCATGCACGGCCCCTGGCCGATTCCGGCCGGCGGCACGATCGGCGTGCCGATGGGCTACTGCGCGTTTCCGCATGAGATCATCCGCCCGCCGCGTTCCATTGCACAAGCGATGTATACCGACATCCGCCGCTGGACGCCGATGCCGCAGGGCGGGCACTTCGCGGCCATGGAGCAGCCGCAGGCGCTGGCCGAGGAGGTGCAGGCGTTCTTCCGGACGTTACGCTGACGCGGCGCCGGGTTGCGGCCGGAGTCCGTTCCCGGTCCGTCATGGCCTGGCCAAGCCAGCGACGCGGCGTACCGCTCCGCAGGCCCGACCCTGGGCCGGCTATGACAGACAGTGAGACAGCGCGTGTTCGCCGAGCGCTGCACCGCCCGGCGCAGGAGACCCTACTGCACCAGCCCGGGCAGCAGCGGCGTTTCCGTTCCGGCTGGCTCCCGCCGTCGCGGCGCTGCCTGGGGGGCCGCCCGCCTCTCAGCCTCGGCCCGCAGTCGCAACAACTCATCCAGCATCCGGTCGAACGTCTGCCATATCGGCTCGTCGCCGCGCCGCTCGGCCATCACCAGCCGGTGGGCGGCCAGCGTGACGTTCAGCGTGCCACGCGTCGTCTCCGGTCGTGGCATGCGCATCTGGACCAGTGCCTTCTCGACCTCATCCAGCGGCGCGCTCAGCTTCTCGGCGATTATTTCCGGCGCCAGGCCGGAACGGCGCAGCGTTCGCGCCGCCTGCACCTGCTGCGGCGTCAGCGCGATCGACGGCCGCAAGGCTTCCGTGCGGCGTGAAATTTCCCCGGCCCCACCGCCGGGCGGCTTACCCTTGAAAGCCACTGTGGCCTCCGAGTCCCTGTCAACCCGTATTTTGGTGCTTCGGCCCTGGTGCGCAAGCCGCGTGGCGGTTGCGGGATCATCCGTTGCAGTCCAGGATGGCGTTTTCGCACATCAGAAACTGGGAATCGTCCACCACCATGTCTCGTTTCGCCGGCCTGACGCCGCTGCTCGCCCCGCAATCCATTGCCGTCGTTGGCGCCTCCTCCGACGCCACGCGCATCGGTGGCCGGCCGATCGCCTATATGAAGGCGCAGAATTTCCAGGGCACGCTGCTGCCGATCAACCCCAACCGAGCGGAAATCCAGGGGATCAAGGCCTATCCGTCGGTGTCCGCGCTGCCCGAGACGCCGGATGCCGCGATCGTTGCGGTGCCGGCGGAACTCGCCACCCAGGCAATCGAGGACCTGGCTGCGCGCGGCTGCAAGGCGGTGGTGATGTTCACCGCCGGCTTCGCCGAGATGGATGAGGCAGGTGCCGTTGCGCAGCAGAAGCTGGTGAACATCGCCAAGACCAGCGGCATGCGCATCCTCGGCCCGAACTGCCTTGGTGTGTTCGATGCGCGCCGATCGTACTACGCAACGTTCTCCTCCTCCTTCGACAGCGGTTGGCCGGTGATGGGCCGGATTGGTATTGCCTCGCAGTCTGGCGCCTATGGCACGCATCTCTACACCCTGGCGCGTAACCGTGGCATCGGCGCCTCGCTCTGCGTGATGACCGGCAACGAGGCCGACGTGACCGTCGGCGAGTGCATCGGGTGGCTGGCGGAGAATCCCGAGGTCGACGTCATCGCCGTCTACGCTGAAGGCATCCGCGAGTCCGAAGGTCTGATTGCCGCGCTGCAGGCGGCAAAGGATGCGCGCAAGCCGGTGGTAATGCAGAAAGTTGGCCGCAGTGAGCTCGGCGGTAAGGCGGCGCAGTCGCACACCGCCTCCATCGCTGGCGACGATGCCGTTACCGAAGCGGTGATGAATGAGTTTGGCGTATTCCGCGCGGTGAACTCGGAGCAGATGCTGGACATCGCCCATACCGCGACACGCAAGATCTATCCGGCCCGCAATACGCTGGGTGTCATCACCGTGTCGGGCGGCGCCGGCGTGCTGATCAGCGACGTCGCCGAGAGTCTCGGGTTGCAGATGCCGGAGATGCCGGTTGCGACGCAGAAGAAGCTGCGCGAACTGGTGCCGTTCTGTGCGCCGCGTAATCCGGTCGACGCCACCGCGCAGGTATCGAATGACGTGACCCTGGTGAAGACCTTCACCGAATCCATGGTTCGCGACGGCGGCTATTCCTCGGTGCTTGGCTTCTTCAGCATGACGGCCTCCTCGCGCCGCTGGCCGTCGATCAGCGAGCAGCTCAATCAGGTGAAGGCGGAGAATCCCGGTCGCCTTTACGTTCTGTCGGTCATTGTGCCACCGGAAGGACGCGACAAGCTGGAAGCCGATGGCTGGGTCGTGCATGAGGACCCGACCCGCGCGGTGACGGCGATCGACGCAATGGGCCGCTTCGGCGCCGCTTTTGACGCGCCGAAGCCAGCCCCGGCGCCGACCGTGCCGCCGGTGAAACTGCCCGCGGCCACGCCCACGGAAGCCGAGGCGAAGCGCCTGCTCGCCGAGGCCGGCATCCAGTCCGCACCGGAAGCCGCCTGCGCCACGGCCGAGGCAGCCGTCGCGGCGGCGGAACGGTTCGGCTACCCGGTGGTGATGAAGATCCTGTCGCCGGACATCCTGCACAAATCGGAAATCGGCGGCGTGCTGCTGGATGTTTCCGACGCCGCCGGTGTGCGCGACGGCTTCGCCCTGTTGCTGGAGCGGGCGAAGCAGGCGGCACCCGCCGCTCGGATCGAGGGTGTGCTGGTCGCCAAGCAGTTGAAGGGTGGCGTCGAGTGCATCATGGGCATCATCCGCGACCCGGTCTTCGGTCCGATGGCGATGTTCGGCCTGGGCGGTATCTTTGTCGAGATCCTGAAGGACGTCGTCTTCCGCCGCTGCCCGTTCGGCGAGGACGTGGCGGAGCAGATGATCCGCTCGATCAAGGGGGCGCCGCTGCTGCAGGGTGCTCGGGGGCGGCCGCCGGCTGACATCAAGGCACTGGCGACGATGCTGTCGCGGCTGTCCGCCTTCGCCGCCGCGGGGGGAGAGAAGCTGGTGTCGATCGACCTGAACCCGGTGTTTGCGATGCCGGACGGGCAAGGGGCATTTGCCGCGGATGCCGTGATCGAGGTGGCCGGTTAGCGTAGAGGCTTACCGCTGGCGGCAGTGCACACGTAAACCCTGACCGGGGCGGCGGGCAGACGCCCGCCGGGCGTGTGCCCGCCATTCAATTGCTATCTGTCTCGACCTTAACGTCAGACCCCTGAAGCGTGCGCCTCAGCACGGGCAAACGCGGTGTCGAAGTCGCTGGCTTCGTAACGGTCCGCCAGCCTCAGCAGCGCCGCCCGTACCGTGCTCGAGGCCTCCGCGGCCGCCATGGCCCGGAGATGCGGCACGATTTCGACCAGTTCGGCGGCTGTGACGTGGGACATGGCATTACCTCGGCGGGCAAAGGGAGCGTTTGCGTCAGGTCTGGCCTATATGGTTGGCCGCTGTCGCGCGACCAGATAATCGTAACGGCGCTGTACCGGCAGTGCGATGCTCTTTCCTCCGCAGGATACGGCCTTTGAAAGAAGGCCGCGGGGCGCATGTCCCCGCGGTCTGAGTTTTGGGGAGGAACGCAAATTCTATAGCTCACGCCACTGTGACAAAGATATGGTGGAATATACGTAGTGTTGATCACGTTTTAGCTCGTTCCTTGCAACGAACTGTTTG
>JAFEFW010000661.1 GCA_018240405.1 Pseudomonadota bacterium | reverse complement strand
TTTATCGCGCATGGCGTGACGATCAACCGCCCGCCGCGTGACGGACGAATGGCCTTCGTTCGTACGCCGGACGGCATCTCCATCGAGTTGCTGCAGGCCGGTGCCGCGTTGCCGCCCGCCGAACCCTGGGCCAGCATGCCCAATACCGGTTCGTGGTAGAGCGGACCAATCTGGCAAGGGCTTAGCGGGTATTGGCTCGTGGCTGCGTCATCCGAGTTTGGCTGACAATATTGTTGCCTGGCTTGGCGCTGCGGCCGCACCAGATCCTATGAGTCCTTCACATATCCACGGCTGCAACTGAGCCTGCAGCCCCTATCGCTGGAGATGCTGCCGCAGGCCATCAAAACTTCCCGGAACAGATCAGATCGAGGCCGGTCGTGGCGAAGCCCCTCGACATTGCGCGTCAGAGGGCGCGCGCCGTTGATACGGGTCATGCGGGCGTAGAAGGCCGCGGCGGGTTCTCGCGCGGCTGTGGGACTTCGGAGGTCTCTGGTGCGCGCTCCTCCATGCAAGCGATGGGGCGGCGTTCGTTGTGGACCTTGGCGCTGCGGATGGGCAGACGGGGTTTTGTGCACGGGTGGAGGCACTTTTGGTTGCGGTCGATGGGATCGCAGCCGCGGGAAACCGGGCAAATCGCGATTGATCCGCTAGGCAGCGAGGCTGCCGACCCAGACCATGAGCCTCGCCAGGGCCGGAGCGCCAGACAGACGCCGGATCAAGCGCTTATCGGCCGTGACGAAGGGAAGGTCACGTTGTGCGGCGAGCGCAACGTAAAGCGCATCATGAATCGTCACCATGTGTGCCACCGCGATTTGGAACGCACGCGGCATCAGGATCGCAATCGGCGTCTCGATGATCGGCGCGCGTGACAGGACGGCCATGCGCTCCTCGGCGTCTGCGGCTGTCAGATCGCCGTGCAGGATTTTCGACCAGAGCACGTTGATCGCCTCGACGCGCCAGTGGTCGGGGGCGTGGCGGGCGTCGAATGCCAGCAGCAACGCGGCGCGGTCGCTGTGCGCCTCCTGAACCACCCATTTCGCAGCGACCGATGCGTCGACGACCGCCTGCGTCACCCGGACGCCTGCGTGTGATCGCGGTCCCGGTCACGCCGGATGAGGTCGGCGCTCTCCGTCGTCTGTGGCGGCGTCCGCGCGCGCAGCCGGGCGGCGGCCTCGGCGAAGCTTTCCGTGTCCGGCCGCAAGGCCTGTTCGAGGATGGCACGATGCTCGGCCTCCGCCGACCGGCCGGCGCGGGTGGCCCGCTGCTTGAGGGCCTGGATAATCATGTCATCCAGGCCGCGGACGATGAGTTGGCCCATGGGTACCTCTGCTATGCTATCAACGGATGATAGCATTGAGGTTCAGGGGTTCAAGGAGAGTGAAGGAGTCTAAGGCAGGCTTCTCCAACTTGTCGATGAAGCCATCAGCGGCGCGTTCGTGACCATCATACGGCATGGCAAGCCCGGCGCCGCAGGCAGCCCTCAGGCCGTAAACTCCTCCCGCTTCCCCAACCGCCGCAGCGCCCGGTCCACCCACTGCGCCGTCAGTTTCTCCTGCGTCCCCTGCTGCATCAGCCGCTCATGCAGCGTCGGGAAATCCACCCGGTCCAGCGCCTGATCCTGGTTGAAGCACGAGAACACAACCGTCTTCGCACCCGTCTCCTTATCGACGTGCAACTGCAGACACTGTGCGCACACCTCCTTCATCATGCACTGCATCGGTGAGTTGATCGACCCGATCGCGCTGTGCCCCGCCTTCAGATACGGCGCCAGCACGCCATGCCGAGCGACGCCGACCGCCTCCATCATGCGGTGCGAGCCAATGGCAATGATATGCTCCGCGTCCGATAGCGGCACCGCCTGCTCGCCCAGCTTGCCCGACCCGTACGCCGCCATCGCCTGCACGATATTGCCCACGAAGGTCCGGTCCTGTGGCCGTCCGGCACTCGGCGTGAAGCCCGGCGCTTCATCGCAGCACCAGACGATCACGTCGGCGGCTCGCTCGATCTCATCGACCTTGTAGCGGTCTCGCATCGCTTTGTAGCCGGCGAAATACACCACCTTCGATCCCGCCGCCCGCAGCGCCGCCCCGATCGAGAACAAAACGGCGTTGCCCAGCCCGCCACCCACCAGAGCCACGACGGATCCCGGATGGATCTCCGTCGGGGTGCCCGTCGGGCCCATCAGCACCACCGGCTCACCCGGCCGCAGCAAGGCGCACAGATCGGAGCTGCCGCCCATCTCCAGCGCGATGACACTGACCAGGCCCTTTTCCGGATCGGTCCAGGCACCGGTCATCGCCAGGCCTTCCATGCCCAGCACGGTCCGGCCTACACCCGGCTCCTCGACCTTGGGCGCCAGCACCTCATAGTTCTGCAGCCGGTAGAACTGCCCCGGTTTGAAGGCGCGGGCGGCGGCGGGAGCGTGCACCACGACCTCAACAATGGTCGGCGTCAGGCGGTTCACCGCGTGCACGCGCGCCACCAGAGCGTTGCGGCAGTTGCGGATCATCTCCTTACCGGTCAGCGGAGTCGCCTCCTGCGCCTCCAGCGCGCGGGTCACCACGGGATAGCCCCGCTTCGCCCCGCCCATTGCCTTCACCACATTCCCGAAAAAGCTCGGATGCAGGTCGCCGAAGAAGCTGATGAACCTGCCGTTCTCGGCGCGGTGCATCAGCACCTGGGCGAGGTCCGGCTTGGCCAGGCCGCGCACCGGCTCGACCTTGGCGCCGTTCTCGTCGATCGCCTCGAAGTAGCGGCCGTCGAGCTTGATGCGGTGATCCTCCCGCGCCAGGACGGTGTTCGGCTGCGTGCCGGCGGCAACCAGGATCGCCTTCGCCGGCAGCACCACTTCGCTGCCGTCAGCGCGCTTCACCTTCAGGCCGGCGGCGTGTTCGTACTGATCGACTTCCACCGCGACCGGAGTCAGCCCCTCGGCGAAGCGCACGGCCTCCTCCATCGCCTTCGCCACTTCCTCGTGGTTCAGCGTGTAGGAGGGCGCATCGACCAGTCGACGCCGATAGGCGATCGTCGCGCCGCCCCAGCTATCCAGCAACTGCGCCAGGCGCGGCTCCCGCCCCTCGGCCGACGCGGCAGACCGCTCGGCCGCAATTGCCGCGGCATGCGTCAGGAATTCGTCGGCGATTTCCGCCTCTTCCGCGTTCCAGCGGGCGCGGACCGCGGCCTCACCCTTCTCGGACACCAGCGTACGATAGCGGAGCGAGAATTTCTCCACCTGCCGGACGTAGTAGGCGAGGCTCTCGGTCGCCGTATCGATCGCCGTCAGCCCGCCACCGATCACCACCACCGGCAGGCGGATCTGCAGATTGGCAATGGACGAAAGCTTCGCCGCGCCGGTGAGTTGCAGCGCCATCAGGAAGTCGGAGGCCTGCCGCACGCCGCGCGCCAGGCCGTGCGGGATGTCCAGGACCGTCGGCTTGCCGGCGCCCATGCACAGCGCAATGTGGTCGAAGCCCATGGCCCAGGCGTCGTCGATGCCCAGCGTTGCGCCACCGCCGAAGCGGATGCCGCCGAACATGCCGAACGCCCGCCGCCGCTCCAACAGGATGCGGATCAACTTCAGGTAGTTTTTGTTCCAGCGCACGGTGATGCCGTACTCGGCGACGCCGCCGAACCCGGCTAGGACGCGGTCGTCCAGGTTCTCATACAGCGTCTCGACGTCGCGGATCGGCTTGTTCAGGTCCAGGCCGAGCGGCTCGATCTTAAGACCATCGATGGCGACGACGGTATGGCCGTCATTCATCAGGTGGTGCGCGAGCGTGTAGCCGGCGGGACCGAGGCCGACGATCAGCACCTTTCGCCCGCTATCGGAGCGGGGTAGGGGCCGGCGGATGTCCAGCGGATTCCAGCGCGTCAGCAGGGCGTAAATCTCGAAACCCCAAGGCAGCGCCAGCACGTCCTTCAGGATGGAGGTCTCGGCCTGCGGAATGTCGACCGCATCCTGCTTCTGATAGATGCAGGCCTTCATGCAATCGTTGCAGATGCGATGGCCGGTGGCGGCCATCATCGGGTTGTCGATGGCAATGGTGGCGAAGGCGCCCAGCAGCTCGCCGGCGGCGCGCAGCGTGTGCATCTCAGAGATCTTCTCGTCCAGCGGACAGCCGTTCAGCGTCACGCCGAACACCGATTTCTGGAACGCGCCGGTCTTGCGGTCCTTCAACCCGGTCGAGCAGGAATCCTTCCCCTGCGTGTGGCACCAGATGCAGTAGTTCACCTGGTCAAGGGCCTGCTGCGTGGTCATGCCGTTGTCGGTGAGCGCAAAACCCTCGCGGTGACGCCACTCATGCTCCGGCAGGCGCATCATGGTGACGCCGTCGCGCTCGATGGTTTCCACCGGCACCAGGTGCATCGGGTCGACCTTGCGCGGCACGCCGAACAGTGTGTGGCCGCGGCTGCGATGGTAGTGCTGACCTGCCTCCGTCAGCGTCGCCCAGGCAGCGTAGCGCATCGCCAGGTCAAGTTTGTCGGCATCGCCTTCCCAGGCGGCGACGGAACCGGCAAAGCCGCGTTCGGTCAGGGCGGCGCCCATGGCGGCTTCCAGCTCTGCACGCAGGGCGGTGCCGTCGAAGCCGGACGGGTCGGAATACTTCTTTACCGCCTGCCGTTGCACGAACAGGCGCTTGCACTGGTGAATCGGGTCCAGTGCCAGCGTCGCCTCGGCGATCGCCTGCACCTCGGCCTCGATGCCGAACAGCGTGGCGACAAACGCGTTCAGATGCGGCCCCAGCGCCACCACCAGGTCGGACTCGTCGCGCTTCGGCATGTCGTCGGGCGCTGCGCGGGCGGCCAGCAGCCGCTGGTGCAACTCCGGCGCCTGCTCCGCCAGCACATCCAGGAAGCGGCGGTCGAGGCGGATCAGCCCCTCGCGGTCCGCGAGGTCGGTGAAGGCGAAGCCAAATCCTAGCCGGGGGGACTCAATGAAGGTCACGGCAGAGAACCATCTTTCGTTGAGGACCCGGTTGGGGCCGGGTCGCATATTGGCGACTGGAACATGGCCGGTTCGGGCGGGACCCGGACATGCCCCGTTTCACAATGGGGTTCGAAGCGTGGTGGACACCGTTCGGCTTCCGGCCGCTTGCGGTCTCGCTCCGGCGCGCGTGGCGGATGCCACAGCCCACCCATGCGAGCAACCGCGCGGGCGCGGGGTCAGCATTGATATGGGAGCGTCCGCCGGCCCGGCCAGCCATGACCTGCGTCAACCGCAGCTGCTTTGTGCGCATCAGCCCCGCGACTTATCCCTCTCGCCGCAGCACGACCTCAATGCGGCGATTCTCCTCCCGCCCCTCCTGCGTTGCGTTGTTGCCGATCGGATCGGCATCCGCGCGTCCTTCGGTGGTGATCCGCCCCGGTTCGCCAATGGTGCGGGCGATGATCGCCGCCGCGGCCTTGGCGCGCGCGGCGGACAGCTGGAAATTTGACGGGAACTGGATGGTCCGGATTGGCTGGTTGTCGGTGTAGCCTAGCACCTGGACGGCGCCGCGCTCGGTGGAGAGCGCCTGTCCGATCCGCTCCAGCAGCGAGTTGAACCGCGGCTGCACCTCGGCGCTGCCGGACAGGAACATGCCGCGGTTGCGGATACGCACCACCGGCACTGCATCGGTGCCAACCACGGTGACCAGGCCCTGCTCGATCTCCGGCCGCAGGAAGCCGCGCAGCTTGTCCATCGCGCCCGGCAATTGCGGCGGCGGTGCCGGTGGCGGCTGCACCAGCGCAACGCGCTGGATCATTGGCATCTGGGTGGGCGGCATACCCATCATCCGCGTGAACAGCGCGTCGGAGCGGCCGTTCAGGGTGAACATCACCCAGGCGAACAGCGCACCCAGCAGCGCCAGGCCGGCAGTGGCAGCGACCCAGACCGGCACCTCGGCCTTCACCGGCCGGTATGGCGCATCCATCCCGCGCCAATGCGGCGACAGTTCCGGGTCCGCCGCCGGCCGCTGGCGGGCAATGACCGCGTAGGTCTCCTCCCGCACCTTGTCGAGCTCCGCCGGGCCGCGCGGCGACAACCGGTACTGGCCCTGGAAGCCTAGCGACAGGCAGAGATACATCAGCTCGATCACCGGCAGGAAATTGCCAGGATGCTGCTTCACCTGGTCCAGCAACTGGAAGAAGCGGACGCCGCTTTGCACCTGGCGGTCGCGCGGATGGAACGTGGTGACAAGGGACCGGGCCGCCCAACCACCTTCGCGGCCCCAGGGCGTGGCCTGCACGACGTCGTCCAGGCTGGCGCACAACGCGTAGTGCGCCGGCTGCAACTGCTGCATCGGGATGCCGGCGTCGCGCGTGGTCTGTTCGAAGCGGCGCATTTCGGCGACCGCGCGTTCCCGCAGCGCGCCGGGATCGGGCTGCGACAGCGTGTTGCGCAGGCGGGACAGCAATTGCAGCAGCGGTGCGGCGGCGGCAATCAGCCGTGACCCGCCAACCTGCACCAGGTCCGGGCCAGCCACCGCCGCGGCCGGTGCGGCTGGCTGCCGCGGCGGCGCATCGGCCGGTGGCGGAGCGGCCGCCGCCGCGCGTGCCCGACCGCCGGGCATTGGCCGGATGATCGTCCGGTTATCGTCTTCCGGCTCAGCAAACGGATTGTCGCTCGGCACGGATTACCCCGCTTCGCTGCCGCGGATGGCCCAAAGCTCCATCTGCAGGTTCGGGAACTCGCCTGCGACGAAGATAGCGAATCCGCCCGAGGACTGCATCTGTTGCCAGTGCGGGCTGTTGCGATCGAGTTCAAAATAGGTTGCGCCGGCATAGAATGGGATTTGCCGTGGCGCCACGTTCAGCGGTCGCACGGCGATGCCGGGTAGCGCGACGTTCACCAGGTTGGTGATGTGCTCGACCGCGCCGATCTTGACCTGCGAGGGGAACATCCGCCGCAGCGTCTCGCCCGGCACATCGGCGCGCACCGACAGCACAAAATTAGAATTGCGCAGCAGGCCCCGATCGTTCAGCGGCCCGACCCGCACACCGTGCCGCCGCTCCTGCAGCGGGATGGCCACCGCGGTGGTTTCCAGCACCGCAGACAGCGAGCGGCGCAAATCGGCCACTACCGGCGCGAAGCTGCGCTGCAAATCCTCATGTCGGTAGGCCGGGTAGGTATTCGGCCGCCGCGTCGGTTCGGTGAACGTGGCGAACTCCCCGGCCATCTGCAGGAGCGCGGCGTAAAAATCCTCGGGGTGGATGTTGCCGGAATCGGCCCAGTGGCTCAGCAGCTTCTGCCAGCGGTTCACCATCTGCAGCAGCAGAAAGTCAGTGACCTCGGCGACGCCGCGCGCGCCAGGTGCGCCCAGCCGGCTGGCGAGAGCTTCACCCCGCTGGTTCAGCATGCCGGTCAGTTCGGCGAGCAACCCGGTCAGTGGTGGCGCAGCCGCGCAGATCAGCGCGGGCGGAATCCAGCGATCGTCCAGCGTGATGCGCCTGTCGGCCCCGACCTCGGTGATGCGAGCAACCGCGATGCAGTGGTAGCCGGCGCGATCCTGGCTTTCCAGCAGGTAACGCAGCTTCAGCCGCCCGATCTGCAGTTCCGCCGGCTGCGGCGCGTCGGCGGACGAACGAGGCTGGGTATCGTGCGCCTCGAAGCCCTTGACGCCGTAGCGGCCTTCCGAGTCCAGATCGCCGCCAACTTCATTCGCGCCGGCCTGGCGGATGGGCGTCGCCAGGTACACCAGGGCATTGCGCGTGGTGGCAGGCGGTTCCAGCGGCGGCGGATGGTCGGTTTCACCCGGAACTACGAACAGCGTGCCATCTTCAAACACCCCGGCGCCGGAGCCGAGCGCGAAGCGGCCAGCCGCTAGCAACGCGCGGTCGATGGCAAACACGGTCAGGCCCCAGGGATAAGGCCGCAGCACACCAGTGCGCCCCTGCACCAGCGCCTCGATCCAACGGTCCTGTTGCTGGAAGTGCTGGGCGCGCAGGAACATGCCTTCCTGCCAGATCACCCGGTTGGTCCAGCTCATGGCTTAACTTGGGAATAGATCACATGGAGGGCCCTCGAGG
Source organism: Pseudomonadota bacterium (assembly GCA_018240405.1). Lineage (GTDB taxonomy): Bacteria > Pseudomonadota > Alphaproteobacteria > Acetobacterales > Acetobacteraceae > Rhodopila. The sequence goes on along the minus strand of JAFEFW010000661.1, from coordinate 13,058 downwards.
TTGCCCCGCCCAACGCTGTTCACGCGCCATGACGGTGGAAAGAGCGGGTGCCGCCGACACGCTGATGTGCCGGTCGCTTGTGTGCTGCGAGACGTCGCCCGGGCTTGTCCGGGCCAGCGGAAGCAGAATGCCGACGCCTGTCGCCCCGCGTCATGACACGCCCTGACGAGGAGGCGCCGAACCGCCGCACGACGCCGTGGATATCAACCCAATTGATCCTTCGCCCGGCGGAACAGTCGCGGCCAGCGCCCTTACGCCAGCCCGCGCGGCCGCATGTGTCCATCACTTGCCGCTCGGCTTTAGCGTTACGCTCAGGCTGTCAATGGCCAACGCCAGCTTTGTCGTGCCTTTCGCGGCAACCGGCGCGACGGCGCGCCATTGTGCTTGGTCGATCTTCTGAAACAGCACAACGACCCCGACAGCCTTGGTCCCCGCTTTCAGGTCACGGGTGACATCCTGCTTCTCGCCCGGCTTCACCGCGAAGTCGCTGCTGGCCAGCAGGTCGTCGCCGAGTGTCGGCTGGGGCTTCTCCAGCAGGGCAAAAACATCGGCCTTCTCGAACTTCTGGCTTGCCGCGAGCTCATACAGATGCACCGAAACCGGCTGTGGCGCCCCATCAGGGCCCGGGTTCTGCGCCGTGCTGCCCGCTATCGTCAGCGCCAGCACGGGCGGTGGCGGCGGTGCGGGGGCGCAGCCCGACAACCAGGCCGCGAAGCAGCCGGCAAGAACCGCCGCAGCGGCGCTGCGCGAGGTCATCGCCGCACCTTTTGGCGCGGCGCGAGTTCCCCGCTGGTTTGCTCATAGGCGCGAGCAAAATGCTTGCCGAAGACGCTGTCGAAATCGTCCGACAGGCTGCGCAGTATCTCGGCGTGCAGCGCCTCATGGATTTCGAAGGCGCGTGCCTTGCGGTTGCTCAGGAAGCCCAGGCTGCCGGCCTGCGCATCGGCGGCCTTCAGCGCCTCCTGCGGCGAGAGCCGCATCACCAGCGCACGGACCGCGGCCTGCATGGCCGCCATGACCGCCAGTTCGTGCGAACTGAGGTCCTGAAGCGCCTCGGCGATGGCCGCCGCGGGTGTCATGTCGGTACGTCGCCCCGCACCGAGCAACGCGACCAGAGCATCGTCGTCGTTGGTGGAAAATTTCAGCGGATTATTGCCGTTCGTCAGGATCTGCGTCGCGTCGATACGGAACTCGCGCTTGGTTTCCGCGCGCGCAATCAGCGCGGTGCGTAGTCCCGACGCCACGGCGCGGAATGCCGCGCCAAGCTGTTCCATGGAGCGCACGGGGTCAACGAGCTGGGCATCAGGCATCTCGGCGCCGCGCAGGAACGCCGCCAGCAGATCGGCGTGCGCTGGGGCTCCGGCCGAGGCCTGCGAGAGTGGCGACACTTGCGACGGTGGTTCTGATGCCGGCGCTACGGCGACCGGAACCTGCGTCGGCGTCGCAATTGGCCGGGGCGGCGGCGCGGCGGCCCGCACGCTCGACGCCGTGACCGGCGGTGGCGGCTCGCCGCTCGGCTTTGGTGTGGCGGACTCGTCCAGGTTCCAGTCTGCCGGCAGTACCGCGCGCGGCTGCGGCAGGTTCAGAGCATCGGCGATGGCAGGGCTGTGATCCGGTTGTGTCGGTCCCGGAAACCCAGCCTCTTCATCCGGCGCCAGCGGGTCGAAATCAGCCGGCAGGACCGGAGAGGACGGGGCGATCGCCACCTGGGGAACGAAGTCCGACAGGCCAGTGCCTTTGGACGAGGCAAAAGGATCATCATCGAAAGGATTACCGGGCCCCTCCGAGGCCGAAGCGCCGTATCCCGGCCGCACCGCGGGGCTATCCGCGTCCTCGTTCAGCGTCACCTCGATCTCATAGGCGCCGAGCCGCAGCCGGTCACCGTTGTTGAGCGGTCGCGGGGCGCGCGACTCGAGTGGTTCCTCATCGCGGTTGAGGAAGGTGCCGTTGGCGCTGGTGCCGGCGACGCACCAGCCGCCGTTACGGAACGCGATGATGCAGTGCCGGCGCGAGATTTCCTTGTCCGGGTCCGGCAGCACCCAGTTGTTCTCGGGCCCCCGGCCGATCGAGAAGTCACCGCCGGCAACCTGGCGAGTCTCCGGCGCGACGTCCGGCGGACATCGCAGCATGGTCAGGGTGAGCGGCATCCGGGCCTAGCCGACCAACACGGTTGGCGCGCCGGGACCAACCACGACGCCGCCATGGGCTGTACTGTCGCCGACGCGCGACAGCGGTTGGTTGCCGACGAGCACGGTGAAGGAACCCAGCACCAGTGTGCCCGGTGGTCCGACGCACGCGTGCATATCGCCGATGCGGCTGGCCGGCAGGCCGCTGATCAGCACGGTGGGATAACCCAGGGTGATGGCACCGCCGACATGGGGCACGATGCCGGTCACCATCGGGCAGACGTGCATGTCGGAAATCCGGGCGGCGGGCAGGCCCATTTACGGTGCGTCCTCATGAGCCAGCCGGCCGGCGCCGCCGCTGGCGATTTCCCGTCCGCTGGCGAGAAATCGGCGCATCCGGTCGTCCCGGCGTTCCGGAAAGGTGCGGACGGCCGCCAGCACCACCGATCCGATGACCGCTGTGCCGGTCAGGTGCGACGCCGGCGGGGTTTTCGGTTGACCGAGCGGGGACATCGAATCACCGCTCCAGAACGCCGCGACGGCCGCCCAGGCTTCGGCCGTGCCGAAGCCGGCCTGCTGCGCCTTGTCAAACGCCTCGCGGCGGGTTTCGTCGCTCTGGCTGCGGACCCATTGTTCCGTGGCCGCGACGGCCGTGCGGTCAGTGTCCGGTAAATTGGCAGGCTCCGTGTGATGCGCACACATGCAGGCCCACCAGACGCTTTCGCGCCGCGGCAGGGCATGCGCCATCAGCTTGGCGGCATCGCTGGCAAAGCCGCCGGCCTCCAGCCGGTCGATGGCGGCAACGATATCGGCTTCGTCCTGCACCATCGTGGCGCTCTCGCCGGTCAGCGCGGCGCGCGCCAGCACGTCCTCGATCGGCGTCGCGCGCAGCTTGAAATACGGGGCGTCGCTCATGGCAAGGTCAGTTCAGCATCATGACGCCACCCTTCAGCATCAACATGCCATCGCCGTTGACCTGCGTCATGGGTCCCTTGATCTGCACCATTCCCTGGCCTTGCAGCTTAAGCTGCAAGGCATCGATTGTCACGCCTGTGTTGTCGATCGTGATCTTGTTGCCACCGACCTTCAATTCGATGCTCTGCATGGCCTCCAGCTTCAGCGCGCCCAGTTCGGCCTTGATCGCGATGTCCTGCATTTTGGCGGTGACTGTCACGCCTCCGTTCTCAACCGTCAGCGCGTCCCCGCCGGCCTTGATCGTCGTGGTGCGGCCGTTCTTGATCGTGGTGGTCTGCTTGTTGTCGATGGTTTCGGTCCGGTCGTGCTTTACCGTCAGCGTGTCGTCGTTGCCGATCTCCTCGCTGCGGTCGTGCTCGACCTCCAGCGTCATGTCCTTCTCGGCGTGCAGATAGACCTTTTCTGATCCCTTCTTGTCGTCGAACGACAGTTCCGAGACTGTCGACGTGCTGCCCTGCGCTGTGGACCGGCTGCGGAAGCCGCTCTTGGTTTGCTCGCCGGGAATGGGAAACACCGGCATCATTTCGGCATTGTAAAGTCCGCCGATCACCACCGGCCGATCGGGATCGCCGTCGAGGAAGGCCACCGCGACCTCGGTGCCGACACGCGGCAGGTGCTGCCAGCCCCAGGTGTTTCCGGCCCATGGCTGGACCACGCGCACCCAGCACGCGGTGTCGGACGTTGCGTCTTCCCTGTGGTCCCAATGGAAGCGCACCTTCACGCGCCCGTAGCGGTCGGCATGGATTTCGTCGCTTCCGCCGCCGAGGACGACGGCGGAGTGGATACCGCTCATGACCGGCCGCGGTGTTGCGAGCTTTTCCCGCCATGGGATAGACGCCTTGAAGGCGACGATTCGGTTGCCGTAGGTCGCGGCGCCGTCGCCGGTGATCCAGCCCCGGTCCTCGCCATTGCTGCTGATGCTGCGGACAATGTATTCGACATCGCCGGCATCGTCGTAAGGGTCCTTGGTGACCTTGAAACGGCTCCCGGCGCCTAACGCCGGGTGTGCGCCGGCTGCGCCGATCAGCGCCGCCTGCGCCTCCGCCGCCTCCATCCGGATGCGTGAACTTCTGTCCGCCTCCGCTTGCGTTGCCGCCTGAGCCGGCCAGACGAAGACGTCCCGGGTCGACGCGCCCGGCGTTGCCAGCACGGTCTGATGCGTTGCGTCCGGCCGCGTACTGGGCTGTTCCAGATTGTAGTCACGTAGCTTGATCTTGCCGTGCACCGTGCTGCCCAGCCGGTGCCAGTGGGTCAGGACATGCGTTCCGCCGCCCTCCTCGGCCACGGTCATCGCCGGTGGGTCGCCACTGGCGAAGCCCTGGTTCTGATTGGCCACGACCAGCGTATGGTTTGATGTCGTATGGGTAAAGTAATAGAAATATCCTGCCTCTTCCAGCAGGCGTGTCAGGAACGCCAGATCAGTCTCATTGTATTGCGTAACGTACGGCAGCGACGGGCCCGCCCCTTGCACCCGGACATCGAGCGCCTGGTCCATCTCGTTACAAAGTGTGGTGACGATGTCGATGGTCGTTTTGTTGCAGAAGATGCGGCAATCGGCGGTCTGTCCCATGAACCACAGCCGCGGCGCGATGGTCAGCCGGTCGGCAAAGCGACCGCGCAGTGGCTGTCCGGCCGCGGTGAACGTCCGGACCATGCCATGGATCACGCGCGGTTCGCCGTCACCGTATGTGATCTTCAGTGCCGCCGGGGTATAAAGAATCGAATTTGCATCGATTGTTGCCTGGTCGGAGATTGCGTCGACCGTGACGCTGAAGGGCGTGCTGATCGATTCCTCGGCACTGAAGGCAACAGGTTCGAGTGCGCCCCCTCGTAGGTCGGTTTGCAAGGACAGCAATCGCTGTGTCTGGCCCTGGGTGGCGGACATGTCGTGCTTCCTTCAGCCGGAGATGCGATCTGGCATGGCCGGCCCGGCGCGATGAACAATTTCTCGCGATGCCGCACGGCCGGCCCGGTTCGGCCAATCAGGTTTCATGAGGCGGACATGACCTGCACGGCGCGTAGTCATGACTCGGGCGGGGCTGGGCGAATGCCGAGGCTGTTGAGCATCGAATTGCGCACGCCGTTATCGGTTACAAGTTCCGCCAACAGTTCGGGCCACGTCAGGCGGCCGCGCCGTACCGCCTCCTCCAGCGTATAGGCAAGCGGCGATTGCGGTTCGGTGCGGCGGAAGTAATCTGCGATACGGGTCAGTTCGCGCAGCATGTCGTCGCGCGTAACCGTGCGGGTGAGCGCCGCACCCGATCCGGTCGCCGGTGCCCCTGCTTCGGCGTCGTCGGTTGCCGGCGCCGCATCCGGCAGGGCGGTTAGGTCTTCCGGCGGGGCATAGGTGCCGGCGATCTGCAACAGAATTGCCAGCAATTCCTGCACCCGCGTCGTCGGCGGTGCATCGGCTCCAGCCCTCGTGTCCAACTGGGCCGCCATCCTGGTCCAGGATTCCTGAGCCTGCCGAATCGATCTGCGCAGGGCGGCGAAATGTGCGGCGCCGGCCTTGCGCGCGGCCGCTTCCATGGTGGCCAGTGGCACTACACCGGCAGCCAGCCATTGTTTGCGCCGGTCGCCCGTCGCGCTTTCCAGATCTTCCGACTGCTTGTAGCGCCAGTAGGTGACCGGTTCGTCGTCCGCGCCTGGAAACAGCGCGCATTTGCGCAGCGGCTGCATGAGAGAGCCGTCGCTACTGGCGCCATTCAGGCCGGTAATAGGGGCGATCCGGGTAACGATGCCATCCTCATCGGGCAGCGGAAAAAGCCCGGAATCCCACAATGTCTCCACCAATTGCGCGATCACTTCGGCGCCGGTGGCAAGTCCCTGCAGTCCTTCGGTGCGGACGAGCGCCTCGGTCATCCATGCAGCGATTTCCAGATCCTTGGTCCGTTCCGTGAGCGCCTTGACCGCAAGGTCGTGCACGTCGCGCCAGAGTTTCGGCAGGGCCGTGGCGTCGGCTTCGGGATCGTTGTGATCGAGCCGCCGCTCAATCTCGCGGGCTTCCGAGCGGAGGTCGCGCAGGCGATAGTAATAGGATTGGGCGGAGAAATCCTGCCTGAGATCCTCACCCGCCGGCTTATCACCCGGCAGCGGCGCCGCCAGGGCCGAAGCTGCCGGGTCGTTGCCAGCGTCGTCCATTCCTACTCCTCGGCCTGCGGCGCAGCATGCCGCACCGTCTTCGTTCCGGCTGCACGATCAATTGTCCGACCGCGCCAAAAACTGCTGGACATTAACGGGGTGGAACTATAGTTTGCAAGATCATTCAAGGCGACAGGCGCGGTTTTGTCTCATGCAACCATGCAATATGCAGATTGGTTGACGGCCTCGTGATCGACCTGAAATCCCTTATTGGCCGGTTCAATGATCATTGCCGGCGCGCGCTGGAAGCGGCTGCCGGACTGACCCTGTCCAGGTCCCACTACAACGTCGAAATCGAGCATTGGCTGTTGAAGCTGACAGAGCCGGTCAACACCGATCTGCGCCTGATCTTCCGGCACTTTGAGGTAGACGAGGGACGGTTCCTGGCTGACCTGAACGCCAGCCTCGACCGTCTGCGCACCGGCAATGCGCGCCCACCGGGGCTGTCGCCCGATATTATCGACGCCGCCAAGCAGGCCTGGCTGCTGGCCTCGGTTGAGCACGGCCTGGCGCGGCTTCGCTCCGGACACGTCCTTTGGGCGCTGCTGTCGGATCAGGTGCTGGCTCGGCGGACGCTGGACATCTCGGGCCAATTGCGACGCATTCAGCCCGATGTGTTGCAACGTGATTTTGCCGCCATCCTGGATGGCAGTGATGAGGCCGCCAGTGCCAGGTCCATTGCCGAAGCTGCCACACCGGACGCCACCACCGCATCCCCGCTCGGCGGCACCACCGCGGTGCTCGATCAGTATACGATCAACCTCACCGCGCGAGCGCGCGCCGGCAAGATCGATCCAATCGTCGGCCGCGATACCGAAATCCGCCAGGTCATCGACATCCTGACACGGCGGCGGCAGAACAATCCGATCCTGACGGGCGAAGCAGGGGTGGGCAAGACTGCCGTCGTCGAAGGATTCGCATTGCGCATCGCACTTGGCGACGTGCCGGACGCGCTGAAGGGCGTCATCGTGCGCACGCTCGATCTTGGCCTGTTGCAGGCAGGGGCCGGCGTGAAGGGCGAGTTCGAAAACCGGTTGAAGTCGGTCATTGAGGAAACCCGCGCCAGTCCGCAGCCAATCATCCTGTTCATAGACGAAGCCCATACATTGATCGGTGCAGGCGGTGGCGCCGGGCAGAACGACGCGGCGAACCTTCTTAAGCCGGCCCTCGCGCGTGGTGAATTACGCACCATTGCCGCAACAACTTGGGCCGAATACAAGAAATACTTTGAAAAAGATGCAGCGCTGACTCGGCGATTCCAGGTGGTTAAGGTGGAGGAGCCGGAGGAAGGCGTTGCCATCGCCATGGTCCGCGGCCTTGTTGGCATGCTGGAGTCACATCACAAGGTCCGCATCCTGGATGAAGCGATCACGCAGGCGGTGCGCCTGTCAGCTCGTTACATTCCCAGTCGGCAACTACCCGACAAGGCGGTGTCGCTGATCGATACAGCCTGTGCCCGTGTCGGCATGAGTCAAACCGCCGTTCCCGCTCCCATCGAGGATCTACAGCGGCGGCTGGCATTGATCGACGCCGAGATCGGCATCCTGAACCGGGAGGTCGCGTCCGGCGCGGCCCACGCCACGCGGATTCTGGAACTGGAGGAGGAGCGGCGCAATGCCGCCGATCGGCTGGCGGCGCTGGAGGCGCGGTGGGCGGACGAGCGTGCGCTGGCGGAGCGCATCGCCGCGACGCGCGCCGCGCTCGAGGCCGCACCGCAGGCGGATGAGGCTCTGGCGCGGCGGACCAGCCTGAACGAACTGAGCGGGCAGTTGCGATCGTTACAGGGCGACCAGCCGCTGATCTTTCCGGTCGTCGATGGCCAGGCGGTCGCCGCCATCGTTGAGAACTGGACCGGCATCCCCGCCGGCCGCATGCGTGCCGACGAAATCCGTACGGTGCTGCAACTGCAGCAGGCCATGGGGAAGCGCATCATCGGCCAGCCGCACGCGCTGGAGGCTATTGCGCAATCGATTCATACTGCCCGCGCCCGGCTGACCGACCCGCGCAAGCCGATCGGCGTCTTCCTGATGGTGGGCACGTCGGGTGTCGGCAAGACGGAAACCGCGCTGGCACTGGCCGACCTGCTGTATGGTGGCGAGCAGAACCTGACCACCATCAACATGTCGGAGTTCAAAGAGGAGCATAAGGTCAGCCTGCTGATGGGCAGCCCGCCGGGCTATGTCGGCTATGGCGAGGGCGGCGTGTTGACCGAAGCGGTGCGGCGCAGGCCCTATTCCGTGCTGCTGCTGGACGAGATGGAGAAGGCGCATCCCGGCGTGCAGGACATTTTCTACTCGGTGTTCGATAAAGGCGCGATGAAGGACAGCGAAGGCCGGGATATCGACTTCAAGAATACTGTGATTATCATGACCTCCAATGCCGGCACCGACCTGATCACGCGGCTGTTCGCGGATCCGGAAACAGCGCCGGACGCGGCCGGGCTGGCCGAGGCGCTGCATCCCGAGCTGCTGAAGTATTTCCGTCCGGCCTTCCTGGGCCGCGTGACGCTGGTGCCTTATTTTCCGCTATCGGATGACATCGTCCGGCAGATCGTCGACCTGCAGCTTGGCCGTATCCGCCAGCGCGTGTGGGACAGTTATCGCGCCGCCTTCGAATACAGCCCTGGTGTCGCAGAACTGGTCGCGGCGCGCTGCAAGGAAGGCTCATCCGGCGCCCGCAATGTGGAGAACATCCTCAGCCGGACGCTGTTGCCCGAATTGTCGGCGCAGGTGCTGGCGCGGCTCGCCGGCGGAGAAGGTGTGTCACGCATTGTCATTGATGCGCAACCGACAGGTTCGTTCCAATACACGGTCGAATGATCTAGGCTGCGAACGTATCGTTAGTAAGGAGGAAGACCATGCCGATTTATATGAAGTATGACGGGGGCAAGATTAAGGGCGATGTGACCGCGGAAGGGTATAAAGACTGGATCGAGGTGAACTCCTTTCAATGGGGTGTCGGCCGCGGCATATCGTCGCCGATCGGGGCATCGGCGGACCGCGAATCATCGGCGCCGAGCGTCAGCGAGATTGTCGTCACCAAGGCCCTGGATACGGCGACCGGCGCACTGCTGACCGAAGCATATCAGGGTGAAGGGGTGGAGGTGGTGATCGAATTCACCAAGACCGATGCCGGTCAACTCGAAAAGTACCTGACTTACACTCTGTCTGACACGATGATCAGCGGCTATTCGATCAGCAGCGGCGGTGACCGTCCCACCGAAAGCATATCGTTGAACTTCGCAAAGATTGAGTGTGCGCCGCAAAAGGCGGACAAGGATGGCAAGGTGACCAGCGCCGATGCCGTGACCTACGACATAGGCCTGGCCAAGGTTGTCTGATCCGACGCCGCTTCGGCGTCGTTGCGACCCGCCGTGGCCGGCCCTGTGCCGGCCACCGTCGTTCGGAACGGCCTGCCGCCGGTCGGCTTTGCACAGGATGTGAGCGCTGGCGATGATCTACCTGAAATTCGGCTCCGTGCAGGGCGATGTGACACAGTCGTCGCATGCTAACTGGATCCAGGTCGCTTCAGTCGCCTGGGGCCTGAACCGGCCGGTCACCAATCCGGCCGGTTCCACGTCCGGCCGCGTTCTGGCGGCGCCCCGGGTCAGCGAATTAACCGTAACGAAGGACGAGGACGCCGCCACGATTCCGCTGGTCCAGCAGGCGCTGACCGGCAGCCCGCAGGATCTGACGCTGGATTTCCTGACCACAGCGGCGAGTGGTGAGGGTCTTGTCTACTACACAATCAAGCTGAAGCAGGCGGTCATCACCGGCTTCACCCAGTCGAGCGCGGGTGAGCGGCCGGTGGAAACGCTAACCTTCAACTTCACGCAGATTGCCCTGGAGGGCTCGCAGATCGACAAGGCCGGCGCCGCCGGGGCACCGTCCAGCTACGCGTGGAACGTGGCAGGAAACGCGCCCGCCTGAACGGATGTGGCTCCGGCAGCGGGCGGCGGCAACCGTGCCGGCTCGGGGTAAGCCGGACAGGCTGCGTTACGTCGATTGCGTGGGACAGGACGGGGCGCGGCTTTGGGCCGCGCCTGGGCCTGCCGGCTACCACGCCATCCGGCTGACTAAGGACGGTTCGCCTTCAGAAAGGTATGGATATGACGGACGGCCAGCGGGACGAGGTCCGGCGGATCCTTCCACGGGTACAGACTGACCTGTGCGTTAGGCGCCAACCGTGCTGACTCCATCGCGACGGCATAGGGGTGCGCCGGGATGTCATCCGGCAGGATCAGCACCGGCGTCTTGCACGCGCGTACGACGTCGCGGGAGACGCTGATGACGAAGTCCGGGTTCGACCGGTACATGCGCGTCAGGAACGCATCCACCTGCTCCATGGTCACATCCAGCCGCCGCGCGCAGAGGGGCGGGCCCCATCCGGTCATATTGTTGTTATAGAAGAGGTCCGGCATGTCGGGCCGGGCGCCACTTGGTTGTGCAAGAACAGCGGCCACGATGCGGTCCGGCGCGCGTCGTATCAGGTTCCAGATGAACGGCCCGCCGATGCAGAAGCCCATCACCATGAACTGTCGGATGCCCAGGTGGTCCATCAGCCCGAGGTGGTCGTCAGCATAGGAATCCCACGGACGGTCGATTTCCAACGGACCGATGGACTGCCCGCCATTGGCATTGCGCAGGTCGGCGGCAATGCAGCGATACGCGCCGCTGAACTCTTCCATGGGGTGGAATGGTGCGCCGCTGGTGAAGAAGCCCAGGTTGGAGTTCAGTCCGCCACCAGGAATGATCAGCAGCGGGTAGCCGGATCCTGCTTCCTGGTAATGGATGCGGACATCACCTCGCTGATAGAATGGCATCGTATCCCTCCCCTGCTGTGCCCCCGGTCTGCGGTGCGTCGAGCGAGAAGCATGCGGCGTGAATGGCGCGCTGTCCATTGTGACGCGCGCAGGTCCCGGGCACACGCACCTCGTCGCAGCCTCGCAACAATATGTATTTGACACTTTGACTGAAGGCCTCATAAGCTCGGACAAACTACTCTGCCCAGGACCGAACCTCGGCGGAAACACAGGGAGGCGGACCATGGGTGCGATCACTCGCCGGTCTGTCGTTGGTGGTATGGTGGGGCTGTCCGCGGTTGCCGGACTGGCCAAGCCGTATATTGCCAACGCGCAGGCCAAGACTGCGGTATGCTGGCTCAATCAAGGCTTTCTACCTGAAGAAGACGCGGCGATGCGGAAGGTCGCCGAGGATTACATGAAGGCCAGCGGCAACAAGCTGGACTATAGCGTCATGCCTTTCATGGCGCTGAACCAGAAGACCATTTCCGCGCTGACCAGTGGCGACGTGCCGGACCTGATCTTCATGGATGCGCCGGAGACAATCCTACCGCAGAATGCCTGGGACGATAAGCTGCTCGACGTCAGCGATGTCGTTGCCAAGTATGAATCACAGCTTTCCGAGACGGCGAAGCTGTGCTCGACCTTCTACAACAAGGCGACAAAGAAGCGGTCCTACTACCTGTGCCCGATCAAGCAGGGCACGACCCCATTTCACGTCTGGGGCAACCTAGTCGAAAAGGCCGGGCTGAAGATGTCGGAGATTCCCAAGGAATGGGACGGCGTCTGGAATTACCTGAAACAGGCCCAGGCGCCGCTCCGCGCCTCTGGCATGCGCAAGCTTTACGCCTGCGGCCTGCAAGTTACCACCGTTGGACCGAATGACGGTAACAACGTGTTCCGCCACTTCCTGATTGCCAACGGTGGCGAGGGCATCGTCACCACCGATGGCAAGCTGCATGTCGACGATCCGAAAGTGCGCGAGGCAGCAATCAAATCAGTCGAGTTTATGACCAACTTGTACAAGCAAGGGTTCGTGCCGCCGGAAGCGCTGAGCTGGAATGATGCCGACGACAATAACGGCTATCACCAGAAGCTGTTCATGATGGACTTTGATGGCACCTTGTCAACCGAGTTGGCGCAGATCAAGAACAAGGAAGATTTCTATAACAATATGAAAGTGCTGGCGCCGACCAACAAGAATGACGGGACGCCGATGAAGGCGCAGGTGAATGCCGGCGGCGGCTACATTCCGAAAGGCGCAAAGGGCGTCGAAGTCGCCAAGGACTTCATGACCTATTTCATGCAGCCTGAAATCATGAACGCCAACCTGAAGGGCGGTCTTGGCCGCTGGTTCCCCGCGATCCCGCAGATCGTGAAGAACGACAAGTGGTGGACGGAAAACGAGATTCCGCATCTGCTGCCATACATTCAGGAAGGCGTGCTGAACCCGACCTTGCCGCTGTACAACGCCTACTCCCCGGCCTGGGGCCAGCTTGAGGCGGAGCAGCTTTGGGGCCAGGCCCATGCGGACGTGATCAAGAACGACATGAAGCCGGCGGACGCCGTCGACAAGGCCTTCAAGCGGGCGAATGCCATCTTTGCCAGAATAACCATCTGAAATCTTAGCACCGCGAGGCGATCATGAGCGCAACGCAGCAGGCCCTTGCCGTCGGTACCCCCAGCGCAAGGGTCCGGCCGCGACGCTCGCCCTTTGGTGGTCTGCACGGCGCAGACTACCTCTGGGCACTCGCCTTCGCGATCCCCTATACGGCCATCTTCCTGCTGTTCGTGGTGTATCCGATCGCCTACGGCCTGTGGATGGGCAGCGATCCCGCTCTCTACAGTGAGCTGCTTGCCGACCCGCGCTATATTACCGCTGTGATCAACACGCTGCTTTACGTGGTGATCGGCGTGAACCTGAAGATGTTCGCGGCCTTTCTGCTGTCCGGCTTCTTCATGCGGAAAAGCTGGTGGACCAAGGGCCTGCTGCTGGTGTTCATCCTGCCATGGGC
>JAFEFW010000660.1 GCA_018240405.1 Pseudomonadota bacterium | reverse complement strand
AACAGGCCGACAAGCAGCCAGATGATCCAGTCGTGGAAGGGACCGAGGTCCATCATGAGACGCAACCTGTCGTTTCAAAGTTTCGGCGCCCGAGGGCTTCGTCAGCCGCAACGCCTTGTCAGCCTAGGACCCGGACGGTGGCACCGACCCACGGCTGCCTGGCGGCGCTGCCGGTCCCGCGTTGCCCTCCTTGAAGAGTTGCATCGCCTGCACAATGCCCCCGGCGAGGCCGGTTGCCTCCATCGGCACAACGACCAGCCGCGAATTCGGCGCCGTCGCCATGGCGCCGAAAGCCCGGATGTAGCGGTCGGCGATAAAGTAGTTCAGGCCGGCCGGTCCATGCTGCTGCGCCGTCTCGGATACCATCTTGGTGGCGTCGGCTTCGGCGCGGGCCAGTGCGATGCGTGCCTCGGCGTCGCGCAGCGCAGCCTGCTGGCGTCCCTCGGCCGCCAGGATCAGCGCTTGTTTCTCGCCCTCGGCACGCATGATCGCCGCCTGCCGCTCACCGTCGGCGCGGGCGACCGCGGCGCGCCGCTCGCGCTCCGCCGTCATCTGCAGGTTCATCGCGCTGATCAGGTTGCCCGGCGGCTCGATCTTGCGGATTTCGACACGGCTGACCTTGACGCCCCAGGGCATGGTGGCGCCGTCCAGCGTCTCCAGCAGCGAGGAGTTGATCCGCTCACGTGACGACAGCGTCGAGTCCAGCTCCATTTCGCCAATGACGGAGCGGATATTGGTCATCGCCAGCGTGGTGAGTGCAACACTGAGGTTGGCCACCTGATACGCCGCCTTATCCGGCTCCATGACGCGGTAGTAGATGATGCCGTCGACCGCGACCGAGGCATTGTCGCGCGTGATCACGCTCTGCTCCGGAATATCGACCACCTGCTCCTGCACGTTCACCCGGCGGCCGATGCGGTCGATATAGGGCAGCACGAAGTTGAGGCCCGGCTGCAACATGCGCGTGTAGGCGCCGAAGCGCTCGACCGTCCAGATCTGCCCCTGCGGCACCGTTTTCACCCCGGCAAACAGGGTGACGACGACGAGGATCAGGATGACGATCCAGATCAGGATGATGGCGATTTCCATATCGGACCTTTTCAGCAGGCCGGTATCTTACAACGTTGCGCGGTCGAGACGCCATCGAATGGACGCAGGGCGGCATTTCGCGGGACGACGACGCGGCCGACGCGCGTGTGCAGCCGGAGCAGCCGGTATGCCGGGCCACCGCGGCCGTGGATTGCGCGCGGGCAACCGGTGCGGCAGGTTCTCCCGCAACGGGATAACGTCCGCTCGGGGAACGCATGGAATTCGACTACATCATCGTCGGTGGTGGCTCCGCCGGCTCTGTTCTGGGCAGCCGGCTGTCGGCGCGCAGCAGCAACAAGGTCCTGATCTGCGAAGCCGGGCAGGACACGCCGCCCGGCCAGGTGCCGAAGGAGATTCTCGACAGCTACTCCGGCACTGCCTACCTGGATAAGCGCTTCCACTGGACAGAGCTGCAGGTCAGCACCGAGGTCGTTTCGCACAATAACCCGGACGCGCCGAAGCCGCGGCTGCGCAAGTACGAACAGGCGCGCGTGCTGGGCGGCGGCTCCTCGATCAACGGCCAGATGGCCAATCGCGGCGCGCCAACCGACTACGACGAGTGGGACGCTCGCGGTGCCACCGGCTGGACGTGGAACGACTGCCTGCCCTACTTCAAGAAGCTGGAACGCGACCTGGATTTCGACAACGAATGGCACGGCAAGGAGGGCCCGATCCCGATCCGGCGCGTGCCGGAGAGCCAATGGCCGGGCCATGCCAAGGCGCTGGCGCAGACGTTCAAGGAGGCCGGCTACAAGTATCTGCCGGACCAGAACGGCCATTTCGAGGACGGATTTTTTCCGGTCACCATCTCCAACGCGCAGGAGCAGCGCGTCTCGGCCGCGATCGGCTACCTCAATGCGGATGTGCGCAAGCGCGAGAACCTGACCATCTCGACCAATACCCAGGTGACGGAGCTGCTGTTCGAGGACCTGCGCTGTGTCGGCGTGAAGGCGCTGGTCAACGGCAAGCCGACCGAGTTCCGGGGACGGGAGGTGATCCTGTCCTCGGGCGCCATCCACTCGCCGGCGCATCTGTTGCGAGCCGGAATCGGGCCGGTTGGACACCTGCGGGAGATGGGGATCGACGTGCGCGCCGCGCTGCCCGGCGTCGGCCAACGGCTGATGGACCATCCGTCGATCGCGCTGGCGTCATTCGTGAAAGCGGGCGCCCGCGTCACCAACAAGGAGACGCGGCGGCACCTGTTTGTCGGCATGCGCTACTCGTCGCAGATGGGCGGTGCGCCACCGGGCGACATGTTTGTTGTCGGCGCCTCGAAGACGTCGTGGCATGCGGTCGGCGAGCAGATCGCCAGCTTCATCCTGTTCGTGAACAAGACGTTTTCGGAAACCGGGCAGGTGCGGCTGCGCAGCCGGACATGGTCGGATGAGCCGGAGGTCGAGTTCAACCTGCTGTCCGACCGCCGTGACCTGGAGCGGATCGCAGATGGCATCAAGCGCCTGACGCCGCTGTACAATACGCCTACCATGCGACAGGTGGTCAGCGATCCGTTCCCGGCATCCTACTCCGATAAGGTGCGGCAGGTCGGTGAGATCAACACGAAAAACAAGATCCTGACCGGGATCATGGCGAAGCTGCTGGATGGGCCGGGCTTTTTGCGGCGCACACTGATCCAGAAACTGATCATGGAAGGCTTCACCCAGGACGACGTGATCAACAACGAGGAAGCGGCCGAAGCCTTCATCCGCAAGGCCGCCGTGGGTGTCTGGCACGCGTCCTGTACCTGCCGCATGGGTGCCGATGGCGATCCGATGGCGGTGACGACGCCGACCGGGCGCGTGCGTGGCGTGGAGGGATTGCGGGTGGTCGATGCTTCGATCTTCCCGGTGGTGCCGTGCGCGAACACGAATATTCCGACGATCATGACGGCGGAGAAGATTTCGGACGCGATCCTGTCCGGCGGCTAGACGGCGGCATGGGGGCAGAAGGTGCCACGGCACCGGCCCGCCGGCAGCACGCGCTTGACAGTTCGCAACCTGGATGCCGCCATTGCGTTTGATGCGATTTCGTGGCCATAATTTGGCCGAACCGGATCGGGGTCAGTCGCATGAAGGCATCCGTTCTGCCGCTTCTTACAGCGGGCCTGTTGGCTTTCTTGGGACACGATGCAAACGCCGGGCTGATCGGCGATAGCATTACGCTGCATTATAGTCTGACAGGAGCCTCCACCACGACCGACAGCTTCACCGCCGTTAGCGGTGCGAACATCACGTGCACTGGGGGCGGAGCAGGATTTTTCGCCGCCGGCACCGGCGGGGTCGGTACCCCGAACGTATGCAGCATGCTCACGGCCGCCAATGCGACCCAGACTATTCTGTTCGGTGATGACACGGTTTCGTACAGCTTCACCGGGACGCCGGCGAATTTTTCCGCTGTCCCCATCAACCAATTTGACTTTCAGGGCCTTGATCTCGGCACCCCGATCACCGGCGCCGGTGTTGTCGTCGCCGGGATGAGCGGACCGAGCAACGGCGACCTCGTAACAGGTAGCTCCAGCCTGATCATCAAGATGTCAGGCGTTGCCGTGCTGGAGAGTCCCGCCGGGTTTACCGTGACTCTCGAGACGATACCTGAGCCTTGGCCGCTCGCCACCCTGGCGTTCGCGGTCGGTGTCATCACGTTGACGGGCCGCCGCTCGTTTCTCCAGACCAATTGACGCCGCGAGCATGATTCGAAGGCTCGTGCCTCCCTGACCGGGCGGACGCTGTTCATCACCATGGGCGGGCAAAGCTGCCTTTTGGAATGGGTACCGCGCTGATCCGTCTCCGGCGACCTTCACCCCCTTTGTGCTGTGAAGCAAAGCCGGAGCCGCCAGCACGGGCGGCACCGTTCGCCCGCCCGGATACTACCGCAGCGAACGGAAATACGCCCGCACCTCATCGACGAACAGGGCCGGCTGTTCAAATGCCGCGAAGTGGCCGCCCTTGGGCAGTTCGTTCCAGTAACGAATATTCGTGTAGCGGCCTTCCATCCAGTGCCGCACCGGCGTGACGATCTCCTTCGGAAATACACTGACGCCCGTTGGGATTTGCACAGGATGGTCGGCGCGGCGGCCGGGCCCGAAGCTTTCCCAATACAGCCGGGCGGAGGAGGCGGCGGTGGCCGGGACCCAGTAGAGCATGAGATTGTCCAGCAATTCGTCGCGGCCCAGAACGTTCTCGGGATGGCCGTTGCAATCGGTCCAGGCCCAGAACTTTTCCAGGATCCACGCCGCCTGCCCGGCGGGCGAATCCGTCAGCGCGTAGCCCACCGTCTGCGGACGGGTCGATTGCTGCTTGGAGTAGCCGGAATCCCAGTCGGCATAGTGCTTGGCGCCGGCCAACGCCCGCGCCTCCTCCGGCGTCGGGTCGGCGCCCGTCTTGGGCCGGCTGCCCATCGCCAGCGTGATATGGATGCCGGCGCAATGCGCCGCGTCCAGCGCCCCGATCGACGACGTCACGGCCGATCCCCAGTCGCCGCCCTGCGCGCCGTAGCGAGCGTAGCCAAGCCGGTCCATCAGCACCGCCCAGGCACCGGCGATGCGGTCCACGCCCCAGCCCGTGGTGGTCGGCTTGCCGGAGAAGCCGAAGCCCGGCAGCGAGGGGCACACGACGTGGAACGCATCGGCGGCGCTGCCGCCGTGGGCAGTCGGGTTGGACAGCGGTTCGATCACCTTGTGGAACTCGACGATCGAGCCCGGCCAGCCATGCGTGATCAGCAGCGGCATCGCCTCGGGATGCGGCGAGCGCGCGTGCACGAAATGAATGTCCAGCCCGTCGATATTTGTCATGAACTGCGGGAAGCGGTTCAGCGCCGCCTCGCGCGCGCGCCAGTCGTATTGATCCGCCCAGTAGTGGCAAATGTCACGCACCCAGGCTAGCGGAGTCCCCTGGCTCCAGTCACCGACCGGTTCGGCCTCCGGCCAGCGCGTATTGCGCAACCGCGTGCGCAGGTCGGCCAGGACCTCGTCGCCGACGGCGATGCGAAACGGCCTGATCTCGGTTGCAGTCATGACGGCTTCCTCCCCAAATGCCAGTCTGCACCGATGGTGCGCGGCCGGTCGCACTTTGTCGATGCCTCGGCCGGCCAGGGGCGCCCAGACGAAGGGTCAATCAGGCAGAAGGCGACGAATCCACCCGATGCCGCGCTGCAGGTTGCTTGGTCAGCCGCGTGCTGTGCATCGCCTTGGGACGGGATACGTGTCGTCCCAATGACGCGTGGTGGTGCATGCGCCTTAAGGCGCACCGGCAAGTTGTGGCGGTCCATTGTTCTCTATCGTTTCGGCATTTGTTTGGCACGGATCTGCACAAACCGTCTTGCTTCGCCTTCGTACCGCCCGTTACGATCACCTACTGACGTCTTGACCGCGCCATGCCTCAGAGCATGCCAGCTTGGAGAGAGTGACCTTGCCGTTCACGATGATCCGGCGCGCTGCCGCGCCACTGCTTGCGCTCGCCTGCTTCCTGCCTTGCACGGCCCAAGCCGGGGTCACTGCGGTGACGGGAGGGTATGAGGTCACCTACGGCGCCGACGTCCACACACTCTACGGCAGTCCGATCACCAGCGTTGTCGTCCTGGAGAGCGACGGCGCCCAGTTGAACATCGATACCAGCTTCGGCTCCATCGCCAATGGCGTGTTCAGCCTCAGCCACGTGATCCCGTTCCGCCCCACCGCTTCGCTGGTGTTCGGCATCGACCTGTCGCCGACCGGCGCGCGGCCTCACTTGGTGACATTTGAGGATCCCGACTTCGCCAAGACCATCTTTGGCAAGCGCTTCAACGAAGCCTTTGGCCTGAGCGAGAACATCTTCCTCGCCGCTGTTCCCGCCGCGGCCCTCGGCGATGCGACCGCACAGCAGACCCTGGTCAGCTTCTTCAATGGCCCCGGCGCCGGGGCGGCGTTCGATCCGGACGGACGGTTCCTGGTGCTTGAGCACTCCATTCCGAATGTCGTGAGCCCGGAGCCGGCAACGCTGGCCGTGTTCGGCGCCGCTCTGGCGGGCGTGGTGGCCGCGCGCCGCCGGCGCCGCCAGGAGCCTTAGTCCCTTCGAAAGATATTGTTGCTGAGAAGCAACTCATCTCCGAAATGATCCGCCTGGCGGCGGCGCTCAATGGCCGCCAGTTGTTTTGCGAACGCCGCACTTGTCCTGCACCGGCAAATGACCTTATGTCCATCCAGCGCGCCGCTGGCGCGCGGATACGACGGGGACGATCGACATCACCGCAATGTCTCAACAACCCGGTTACGCCGGACCGAATGGGAATGCTGAGCCCTAGGCTCTCCCTCCACGGTCTGTTCGCTGTGCTGCTGGCGCTTGCCGTGCAGATAGGGGCCGGCGCGACCGTTCCGCGCACGGACCCATTGGCCCGCCTTGCCAACCTGACGACGCTCTGCGATGCCGGCGACCACGGCACGAGCGATGGTGTGCCGACGCCGCATGATCCGTTGGCGTGCCTGCTCTGCCCGGCCTGCGTCCTGGTACACGCGGCAACGGTCGTGCTGATACCGGAAGAGTTCGTCCTCAAGGCGCCGCAAATCGTCCTGGCCCGTCCGGAACTGCCACCGCCTGCGACAGCGCCGCCTTCCTCCACCGCGCGCCCGTTCCGCGCTCGAGCCCCACCCATCCTCTCCTGACTGCCTTCGCAGCGGCGCTTTTGCGCCGCGACCTCGTGCCCATGCGCGCCGGCACGCTGGCTGGCGTCAGGAGAAGCCTATGTCCTGCCATCACCGAAACGGGCTGGCGGCGCTGCTGATCGCGGCCGCCCTGCCCGCCTATGGCCAACCCGCCGGCGCCAGCGGCGACGAAGTCCGTCTGCCAACCGTTTCCATTACCGGACAGGCAGCACCGCCGGTCGATCTGGCACCGCCGACCGTGCTGCAGCCCGGCGCCGGCCAGACCTTCACCAGGCTGAACGACGGCCAGTGGGCCAACCAGCCGGCGAAGTCGATCGGCGACATCCTGCTGCTGAGTCCCGGCGTCACCATCACCCAGGGCAACGGCCCGCGGGACATTTCGGTGTCGATCCGTGGCTCCAACGTCCGCCAGACCTTCGGCATTCGCAACATCGTGGTGTTCGAGGACGGCTTTCCGGTCACCCAGCCGGACGGGCTGTCACGCACGGACCTGGCGGATCCGCATGCCTATAGCGGCATCGATGTGGTGCGCGGCCCGTCTTCGGCGCTGTATGGCAACTACGCGACCGGCGGCGCACTGTTCTTCAACACCGTGCCTGGCCGCGACATCCAGGGCCTGCACCTGGGCAGCGACGGCGGCAGCTTCGGCTATACCAACAACTACGGCAGCGTCGGATTTGCCGGCAAGGACTACCAGTTCTCGCTGTTCGGCAGCAACGTGCGCGGCGACGGCTTCATCACCAACAGCCGCTACAACACCTCTACCGCGAACCTGCTCGCCTCCTACGACATCACGCCGAACGACCGGCTGACGCTGAAGATCATTCACAACAGCCTGGACACCCAGGTGCCGATCCGGCTGTCACTCGACCAGTACAACCGGAATCCGTTCCAGGCCGGATGCGGCATCGCGGTCGCCGCCGGATGCGGCTCCGTCGCGCTGCTCGTCAACGGCAAGAACGGCATCCGGGTCGCACAGACCGCCAGCCAGGCCGAGCTCGGCCGGCACGATGAGCGCAACATCTTCGGCGCGCGGTGGGAACATGTGTTCGATGCCGACACGGTCTGGCGCACGCAGTTCGTGTTCGACAGCCGCACAATCAACCAGCCGACCGGCACCACCAGCGCGGTGGGTCCGTTCAACTCGGTGAACCTGATGTCGTTCGTCACACATCGCCAGGAGATCGCCGGCTTCCCGACGCTGACCACGTTCGGGTTCGCGTTCAACGACATGCGCATCGACTCGCACACCTATAATGTGATGCCGGCGGGTGCGATCGGCGCGCTGACGCAGACCGTCGGCGGCCACCAGCTCAACTATGGCGCCCGGGCAGCGACCGAGGTGACGCTGACCCCGGAATGGGCGCTGCTGCTGGCGCTGGGCTGGGAAAACAGCCAGATCAACGCGAACCAGAACACCTACGCCTATCCGACCGCCGGCGGCACCACGGTCACCAATATTCCGGCGTTCCGCACCTTCACCAATGTCGCGCCGTCCGTCGCTGTGATCTACACGCCGATCGAGGAAGTGCAGATCCACACACGGGTTTCCACCGGCTACGGTACGCCGCAATACAGCAACCTGTTCGTCACCCCGCAGGGTGTGTTCGGCAACAACACGCAGTTGAAGCCGCAGAAGAATGTCGGCATCGACATCGGCCCGACCTTCCGGCTGACCGATCAACTGACGCTGGATATCACCGGCTTCTACGAATTTTTCCAAAACGAACTCGTCAGCCAGTCCGCCGGCGCCAACCTGCAAACCTACACCTTCAACGCGCCGGCCTCGCAGCATCGCGGCATCGAGATCGGCGGCACCTATCGTCCGCTGCCGCAGTCGCTGCCCGGCGCCAGCCTCTATCTGGCGTACATCTACGACAACCAGATCTACACCAGCTACGTAGAGCAGCTCAGCAACGCCACGAAGACGGCGAGCTTCAACAGAGCCGGCAACAAGATTCCCGGCGTGCCGCCAAACCAGCTGTTGGCACGCGCGTCGTACCGGCAGCCGGATGGTCCGCTGGCGGGAGTTGGCGGCTACATCGAAACGATCTTCCGGGGCGCCGCCTATTTCGACAATGCCAACCTGCTGCAGGTGCCGTCCTACGCCATCGTCAACCTGGGCGTGAACTACGATCCGGCCGTTTCGGCCGGGCCGCTATCGGCGATGCGGATCTACTTCTCGGTGCAGAACCTGCTGAACACGACCTATATTGCGTCCGCGTCCAACCTGACCAACACGATCAACGCGGCCGGCGTGCAGAACGGCGCTGCCTCCGTCGCGGCCACCACCGGCTCGATCTACGCCGGGTCGCCCCGTGCCTTCTACGGCGGCGTAAAGCTGTATTTCTGACCGGGGGGAGGCGCTGATGGACAAGGTTGCTGCGACGGGGGCTCCGCTCCACGACTTCACCCCGCTGGGGCTGTTCCTGCAGAGCGACGCTGTGGTCAAGGCGGTCATGCTGCTGCTGGTCGTTGCCAGCGTGGCCGTCTGGGCAATCGTAATTGACAGGGCGTTCCGCCTGGCCGCGCTGCGCCGGCAGGCCATACGCCTGCGCGCCGCCGATCCGGCCGGCACGTCCGGCAATGGACTGGCGCAGGCCGTGCTGCGGGCCGGGCGGGATGCCGCGCAGGACGTACGGCCCGACGAAAGCCGAAGCGAACGCCGTGATCGCGTGCAGGAGGCCATGCGGCTGGCTTTGGCCGATGGCATACGCGCGGTCGAGCCGGGGCTGCCGTTCCTGGCGACCGTTGGGTCTACCGCGCCGTTCATCGGCCTGTTTGGCACGGTGTGGGGAATCATGACGAGTTTCGCCGATATCGCCACCAAGGCCGATACCAGCCTGGCGGTGGTGGCGCCCGGCATCGCCGAGGCGCTGTTCTCCACCGCGCTGGGCCTGGCGGCGGCGATCCCGGCCGTGGTCGCCTACAACAAGCTGGTGGCCAGCCTCGCCCGCTCACGCGCCATCGCGGTGGCCGGGATCAACGTCCTGTCCGATCGTATCACCGCGCCCGGCGCCGCGGCGCTGCGGGCGGCGGAGTAGCGGCCCATGGCCATACAATCCGGCCCGATGCGCGACCCGGACGATGACGACGAACCGGACGCGCCGGTGGTGGCGGAGATCAACGTGACGCCGCTGGTCGACGTCATGCTGGTGTTGCTGATCATCTTTATGGTGACGGCACCGCTGATGATGGCGGGCGTGCCGCTCCATCTCCCCCAGAGCAATGCGGCGCGGCAAACCCTGGTGCCGAAGCCGATCGTGCTCAGCCTGGATGCTGAGGGTCACGTGTTCCTGGGCGACACGCCCATCCCGGATGCCGCACTGCCGGACCGGCTGCGCGCCCTGGCACGGGAGGCCGACCAGCAGACGGTTTATGTGCGGGCGGATCAGGCGCTGCCCTATGGAACGGTCATGCGGGTGCTAGGGGAAATGACGTCAGCCGGCCTCACCCGCCTGTCGCTGGTATCGGTGCAGCAGCCGCCGGCACGTCCGGACACGGCGAAGTGACGGCACATCCACCGGCCGGCCTGGCCGTGTTCGATCGCGGCGGCCTGCACCCGGCCGCGGTGCTGCTGGCCGTGCTGCTGCATGTCGCCGCCGGCGTTTTCCTGCTGCACTGGCACCGGACGCTGCCGCCGGCGATCGACGCCGTTGCGATCACGCTGGAACCCGAACCAGACCCTGAACCGCCCGCACCGGTCGCCCAGCCGGCAGCGGCCGCGCCCGCCGCGGAACCTCAAGCCGAGCCGCAGCCGGAGCAGGCGGCGGCACCGCCACCGGAACCGGTGGCTGAACCGGCGGAACCATCGCCAGCGCCGCCCGATCCGCCGCTGCCGGTGCTGGCAACGCCAAAGCCTGCACCGGAACCGCCGACGCCGGTGGAGACCGCCCCCGAGGACCTGCCACGTCCGCCGCCACCGCCACCGTCCAGGCGGATCGCCGCGCCGCGACCGAAGCCGGCGCCGGCCCAAACCGCTCCCACGGCTACGAGTCCGACCACGACGGACGCACCGCCGGCAGCCCCGGCAGCCTCGGCACCACCCGGCCCCCCGCCATCTATTGCCGTGGAATGGCAAGGCCGGCTGAGCGCCTGGTTGCTGGCCCACCGGTCCTATCCCGAGGCGGCCCGCCGACGCGGCGAGCAGGGCACCGTGGTGGTGCGGTTCACCGTCAACCAGGATGGCGCCGTGAGCAGCGTCTTGCTGGTACGCGGCAGCGGTTCCACAGCCCTGGACGACGCCGCGCTATCCATGCTGCGGGGCGCTCGGGTGCCGCCGTTCCCGCCCTCGATGCCGCAGCCCAGCGTCACCGTTTCGGTACCTATCCGTTATACCCTGGAGCCCTGATCATGCGACGCCGCACCATCGCCGCTCTATTCTGCCTCGCCGTCCTGGCCTGCGGGTCGCGCGGTGCCGCAGCACAGGCCAGGCACGACCATGGCAGCATGTCGGGCGTACCGACGGCGAAGCCCTGCCCGGATGCCGCCCTGACCTGCGCCGTCAGCGCGACGCCGTTCTTCGCCGCCGACGGCACGCTGTATCTCGCCTGGTCTGCCGGCGGCCGCATCGCCGTCGCACACTCGTCCGACAAGGGCGCGCATTTCAGCCCGCCGGCCTTCGCCAACCCGACCGAGGAGGTGGTCGACGCCGGGCCGGACTCGCGGCCGTCGATCGTGGTGGATGGCAACGGCCGCATCACCGTCGCCTACGCGATCTTCCGCGACAAGGCGTTCAACGGCGAGGTGCGTGTCACGCACGCGGACCGCGGCGGTGCCTTCCCGCCGCCGGTGCCGATTGCCGACAATCCGGCGAGCCAGCGCTTCCAGTCGCTGCTGCTGGATCGGGACGGCAGCGTGTTCGCGGCCTGGCTCGACAAGCGCAAGCGCCTCGACCTGCCAAACCCGAAAGATTATGCCGGCGCCGCCCTGGCCTGGACGCGGATACCGCCGGGGGGCGAACCGTCCGGCGCGGCAAGGCTTGGCAGCGACAACACCTGCGAGTGCTGCCGGCTTGGCATCGCCTCCGCCGGACCGGGGCGGCCGGTCGTGCTGTTCCGCGACATCTTCCACGGCTCCGTGCGCGACCACGCGGTCATCGCCTTCGATGCGGACGATAATCCGGGTCCGACGCAGCGCGTCAGCGACGATGATTGGGTGATCGCCGCCTGTCCGCATCACGGACCGTCGCTGGCGATCGACGGCGCCGGTGGCTGGCACGCGGCGTGGTTCACGCAGGGGAAACAGCGCAGCGGTTTGTTCTATGCCCATTCCGACGATCAGGGCGCCAGCTTCTCGGCGCCGCTGCCGGTCGGATCGCCCGGCGCGCAGGCCGGGCGCCCGTAGCTGCTGGCAATGGGCGATACCGTCTACCTGGCGTGGAAACAGTTTGATGGCGATCTGTCGGCGGTGAACCTGATGGTCTCGCGCGACCGCGGCGCACATTTCGGCGCGCCAAAGGTGGTCGCCACGACGCGGGATGCGTCGGACCACCCGCTGCTGATCGCGCATGCCGCGACGCCCTACCTGTCCTGGCTGTCAGCGAACGAAGGCTACCGGCTCATCCCGCTGGGGGCCGGCGAATGAACCGGCGCACCATACTCGTGGCTGGCCTGGCGGCGGTGCTGCCGTTGCGCCGGACGCATGCCGAGGCTCGGCCATTCCGGCGCGGAAGCTGGCAGCAATTGCGTGCAGAGCATCAGGGCCGGCCGGCGATCGTGCATTTCTGGGGCCTGACCTGTGCGCCGTGTCTGGTCGAGCTGCCGAAATGGGGTGCGTTTCGCCGCGACCATCCAGACGCCGATCTGGTGCTGGTGGCCGCCGACCCGATACCGCAACAGACCGAAGCGCTGTCGGAGATGCTCGCCAAAGCGGGGCTGCAAGGCGTGGAGAGCTGGTGGTTCCAGGACCGGTTTACGGAGCGCCTGTTCTGGGAGGTGGACCGGAGTTGGCAGGGGGAGCTGCCCTATACGGTGCTGCTCGCCGCCGATGGGTCGGCGACGGGCGAGGCCGGCGAGATCGGCGACTTCGGCCGGCTGGACCGGTGGCTGCAGGATCCCGTGGCGCGACGGACATAGCGGATGGACGGCGCACGAGACCCAGGCCGGCGGATCAGGACGCCCAAACCGCCTGGTGTCCGCCAAGCTGCGGCGTCGGCAGCGCCCAGCGGCAAGGCGTCTCCGACAGGCGCAGCACCGGCCCGAGCGTGAGCAGGTCGCCGTAGGGGGTGTTGTCCTCCTGGACGTAGAGCGCGGCCAGTTCCGCGTCCGTCAGCCCGCCCGGCGCGTCGGCGAAATCCTCCAGCAGCCCCTGTCGCTGGTAGAACATCGCCGACTGGCAGAGCGAAACCTGGACGTGATAGCTGCCGCCCTCGCGCGCCCTGCGGCCCAGCGCAAGCATGGCGCCATAGGCCGCGAGATAGCCGGTCAGGTAATCGCACATCGGCGCCGGGGCCAGTTTCGGCTGGCCAGCGCCGGTCAGCGTGCCATGCGTCAGCGCCACGCCGGTGACGGATTGTGCCACCTGCTCCCACCCCGCACGCTGCGCAAACGGTCCGCCGGAGCCGAAACAATTGATCGATACCGCCACGATGCCTGGCCGCAGCCTCGCCAGTTCCTCCGGGCCGAAGCCGCGTTCGCCCAGGCGGCCCGGCCGGTAGCCATTCACGAACACGTCCGCCTGCCGCAGCAGCGCGCGCATCTGGTCCGCCTGCGCGGGGTCCCGCAGATCGAGGAAGCAACTGCGCTTGCCGTGACTCAGGTCGCGCACGAAGGCGGGAATCTGCGGCAGGTCCGGCGCCGCGACCATCAGCACGTCGGCGCCGTGCTCCGCCAGCGTGCGGGCGGAGGTCGGGCCGGCGAGGATGCGGGTCAGGTCGAGCACGCGGACGCCCGACAGTGGCCGCTCTGCGTCGCGCAGCGGTTCAGCGGCGCTGTCGCCGATGCGGGTGATCTCGACGACCGGCCGCGTGGCGAGATACGCGCCCTGCGGGTGTGCCAGCCACTCCTCCCGGCTGCGCACCGTGCCGCCGCAGGCGCGTGCGGCCGCGATCGCGTCTTCCAGATCGTCGGCGGTGCGTTGCGCGATCGCCGCGGCGACCGCTTCTGGCGTATAGGCGCTTCCCAGCACGTCCATCACACGCTGCCGCAGGTGTGGCAATCCGGTATGCGGCAGGAACCACCGTCCGTCCGCCGTCGGCCAGTGCTGGGTGACGGCGAACTGATGCGCCAGTTCGGCGGAAATCGGGATGGGATGGAACTGCCCGTCCGGACCCCGCTGTCGCGTGTAGTCGACGACCTGCAGGGATGCCGCGGCCTCGCGCACGCTGATGGCGACCTGCTGCCGCCGCCCGGTGCGCTGCTCCCACAGATCGTTGGCGGCCACGCCGGTCGCTGCCAGGACCGCGGCCACCGTCTCGCCGATGCGGAACGGCGTGCGGAAGAACGGGTCGCTGCCGGTGATCTGCACCTCATGCGGGTCCGGCGTCGCCAGGCCGCGGACCGCCATCAATTCGGAAAACGCGGCTGCGATCTGTGTCATGTCCTGTGCGCCCGGCTGTGATCGGCATAGCTGAGCAGCGGCGGGCGGTACGTCAACGGCGCGGGTGCCGAAGTCCGACGGTCCAGAGGCTCGGCGACGCGGTAGCCCGGCTTCGCCCGGTTAGCTCGCGCCCGAGCGTGCTGCGGCTGTGTGGATTCACCGAGCGATGTTTCATGGGACGATGTGACGTGCCGTGGCCGGGCCTCTACGACTGCATGAAACCGGCCCGGTCAGGCAAACGCCTCCAGCGTCCCCTGCACCGGCCCGGCGATAATCGGCTCCACCGGCCGGTTCTGGCGCAGGGTGGAGGCCCCATCCGCTACCACCTGCCACACCGCCTGCGACAGCCGCTTGCGGTCCGGGTACTGCGCGGGATCCATCGGCGCGTGCAGCACGACCGTAGCACGCAGGCCAGTGTACTGCCCCAGGCGGTAAAAGTGCGATGCAATGTCCATGTCGCCATACCACGCAAAAATCGGCCGGCTGGCGCGTCCCGCGGGCAGTCCGCCCAGGCGGTCGTAGACAATCGACACGGGCTGGATCAGCGGCACATCCTCGGGCCGGTCGCCCGCCCGCTGCTCCGCCACCGAGAAGAAGGCCGTGCGGAACGGCAGCACGCGCGAGCCGTCCGAACTGGTGCCTTCCGGGAACAGGATCAGGCTGTCACCGGCCTCCAGGCGCCCGCGCATGTCGTCGCGCTCACGGCCGGTCGCCGACCGGCTGCGCGTGACATAGACAGTGCGGCCCAGGCGCGACACCCAGCCGATAATCGGCCATCCAGCCACCTCGGCCTTCGACACGAAACACGCATTGATCACGCCACCCAGCACGGGGATGTCGACCCAGGACGAGTGGTTGGACACAAAGATGATCCGGCGGCCCGGGACCACGGCAGGTTGGCCGACCACCCGCACGCCGACACCCAGCAACCGGCTGAACGTGGCCCAGAAGACGCGGGGAAAGGTGACCTTGGCGCGGCCGGGCAGCAGCAGAAGGACAGCTTGGATCGCCATGCACGGCAGGGTCCAGAGGATAACGGCCAGCAGCCGGCGCACCACGCGCACCCGCCGCGCCACCAGCCAGCCCTCCCGGTGGTCCGGTAGCTCCAGCAGGAAGCCCGGGTTGCCACGACGCTGAGACAAGTGTGACAGCCGCCCGGCCGCATGCCGCCCTTGACTTTGCTCCCTCTGGTTCAATGACTTGTCCATGCGATGCGGGATACAACTGCAACCGGGCCTGAACAATGGCGTGACAATGACCCTTTCGCGACGCTGGGCGCCGGCTCCGCGGTATTAGCTCACCCGGATGACCACCCGCCTGAACCGCCTCGCCGGACTGAAGACCGGCCTGCTCTGCCTGCTGCTTTGCGTTGGGCTTCCCGCGCCGACCCGAGCCGCCGACCCGCAACCGTATGAAGTTACACTGAAGCCGACCGGCGACTCGGCACTCGACACGGCCCTGCGCGACAGCTCCAGCCTGATCTCGCTGCGCGAATCGGCCCCGGTCGGCGGCTTCGCGCTGGCCGAGCGCGCCCGGCAGGACGAGGAGCGCTTCCGTACCGCGCTGAACAGCTTCGGCTACTACAAGGCGAAAATCGTGATGACCATCGACGGTCATCGGCTGGACGACCCGCTGTTATATGGCGACCTGGAACGCCTGCCGGCCGACCCGCCGGTGCCGATCATCGCCGGGTTCGAGCTTGGGCCGCAGTTCAAGCTGGGCAAGGTCGCCATCTCGGGGCCGGTGCCGGAAAGCGTCCAGCAGAGCCTCGAGCTGAAGCCGGGGCAGCCGGCCATGGCCGCGGACGTCCTGGCCGCACAAGGCCGCATGCTCAACGCGCTGCGCGAGGACGGCTACCCGCTGGCCGACGTGCCGGTGCCGGTCGCCACGCTCCGGCCGGACGCCAACCTTCTGGACGTCGACTTCCAGCCGAACACCGGGCCGAAGGCCGATATCGGCCAGATCGACTTCTCCGGCCTGAAGCGGATGAACGAGTCCTTCATCCGCCGCCGGCTGACGATCCATGAAGGCCAGCTTTACCAGCCCTCGGCCGTCGAGGCGGCGCGCACCGATCTGCTGTCACTGGGTGTGTTCTCCGCGGTTCGGGCCGTACCGGGGAGTGCGGTAAATGCCGAAGGGCAGTTGCCGATCACCTTCGACTTCACCGAACGTCCGCTGCACCTCGTGGACATGGGGGTCAGCTACTCCACCGACCTGGGCATCGGCTACAATATTGGCTGGCACCATCGGAACCTGTTCGGCAATGCGGAGCAGCTGAACCTGACCGCGGCCGCGCAGTTGGGCGGCAATGCCATCACCAAGCCGGGCTACAATTTCGTCGCGCAGTTCCTGAAGCCCGACTTCCTGCACCGTGACCAGACGCTGGATGTCAGCCTGACGGCGCTGAAGCAGAGCCTGCAGGCCTATGACCAGACCGCGGTGATCGAGCGGCTGGCGCTGAACCGGAAACTGTCGCAGTTCTGGACCGTTAGCGTCGGGATCGAGGGCGTGCAGGAACGCGTCGACCAGCAGGGCATCAGCCGCACCTATAATCTCATCGGCCTGCCGATGACCTTGAGCTATGACAGCACCGGCAATCCGTTCAATCCGACGCACGGGATCAAGGCCGGCCTGTATGTTCGCCCGACCCAGTCCCTGGGGCAGCCGAGTGCCACCTTCGTCACCATGCAGATCAGCGGTTCCACCTATTTCGACCTGCTCGGCAACGGCAACAGCATCCTGGCGCTGCGCGCGCTGCTCGGCGAGATCTCTGGTGCGGACACGTTCGACGTGCCACCGGACCAGCGCTTCTACGCCGGCGGCACATCAACGGTCCGCGGCTACCGGTACCAGTCCCTTGGACCGCAGTTTCCCGACCACAACCCGACCGGCGGCACCGCCATCACCGCCGGGACCATCGAGTTGCGGCAGAAGATCTGGGGCAATTTCGGCAGCGCCTTTTTCCTGGATGCCGGGCAGGTGACGTCGAAGGGACAGCCCTTCTCCGGGTCCTGGCACGCCGGCGCCGGCGCAGGGGCACGGTATTACACGCCGATCGGACCGATCCGGCTGGACGTTGCGGTGCCGCTGAACAAGCTGCCCGGCGGCGACTCGTTCGAGCTGTATGTTGGCCTGGGGCAGGCTTTCTGATGCGCCGCGCGCTGAAATGGATTGGCGCGATTATTGGCGTGCTGCTGGCACTGCCGGTGCTGGCGGTGGTCGGCGTGCTGGCCTTCGCCAACATGGACGCCGGCCGCCGCGTCATCGAGCAGCAGACCGACAGCCTGACCGGCGGCATGGTCCGGCTGCAGGGACTCAGCGGCCGCTTCCCGGACTCGCTGCGCATCGCGCGGATCGAGGTGGCGGACGCCAAGGGCGTCTATGTCACGGTCGAGAACGCGGTCCTGGACTGGTCGCCGTTGAAGCTGCTGACCGGCACGGCGGTGGTGCATCAGTTGACCGCGACAAAAGTCGACGTTCCGCGGCTGCCGGAATCCAGCGGTGAGCCAAGCAAGAGCAGCAGTTCCTTCGAACTGCCGGTGCAGGTCCAGCTTGACCGCCTGCACGTGGATCGGGCCTCGATCGGCGCGCCAGTCGCCGGCGCCGCGGCGGACCTGGCACTGGACGGGTCCGGCCATCTGACGACGCTGACAACCGGAACGGTGGAGCTTGCCGCGCGGCGGCTCGACAGTCCCGGCGACTATCGGGTGAACGGCAGCATCAGCGCGGATCGGATCGAGGCCAATGTGCAGGCCAATGAGCCGCCGAAGGGCCTGATCTCCAGTATCGCCAAGCTGCCGGACCTCGGTGCGATCGCGGTGCAGGCCGCGGTCAATGGCCCGCGCGACGCGCTGGCGACACAGGTTGGGATCACCGCGGGGCAGTTGAATGCCTCCGCTGCCGGCACCGTGGACCTGACGCATGAAGCTGCCGACCTGGCGGTGAAGGCCGAGGCGCCGGCAATGGCCCCGGCCCCGGACCTGTCCTGGCAATCGGTGCTGGTGGACGCCAAGGTGCATGGCCCGTTCACCAGGCCCGACGCCACCGGCACGATCCGCATCCGCGACCTGGCCGCGTCCGGCGCGCGCGTGCCGGCGCTGAATGCCGATGTCAGCGGCAATGCCGGGCAGGTGACATTGCGCGCCACCGCCGATGTCGCCGCCATCCCCGGCCCGAAGCCGGACCTGCTGGCCAGCGCGCCGGTGCAGGTCGATGCCACTGCGCGCCTGGACGCCGCGGACCGCCCAGTTAGCTTCGCGGTGCGCCACCGCCTGCTGACGCTGGACGGCACGGCGCAGACCGAGGGCAGGCAGACGCTGCAGGCGCACCTGGTGGTCCCCGACCTCGCGCCACTGGCCGCGGCCGGTGGCGTGGATTTGCGGGGGAACGCCGACCTGAACGCGAACGCCGCCGTCGACGGCGACACCACCAATTTTGCCGTCTCCGGCAAGGTGGGAGTCACCGGGGGCATGGCGCCGGTGCCAGCGCTGATCGGGCCGAACGGCGCCATCGACGTTGCCGCCTCGATCCGTGGCCAGGACCTGACTCTGTCGCACCTGACGGTCAACGGCCGGACGCTGCAGGTCAGCGCCCAGGGCGGGTTGATCGCCGAGGTGCTGAACGTCGATTTCGGGGTGAAGCTGACCGACCTCGCCGCGGTGCAGCCGGACCTGTCCGGCGCCGTGGAAACCACCGGCAAGGCATCCGGCAAGCTGACCGACCTGGCGGTGACCGCCGATATCGGCGCGGATATCGCCGCCAAGGGCTTTTCGTCCGGTCGCATCAACGCGCATGTCGACGCCAGCGGCCTGCCCGGTGCGCCGAAGGCGGCGGTGACCGCCGAAGGCAAACTGCTCGACGCGCCGCTGTCGCTGGCCCTGACCGGCGACCGGGTGCCCGACGGCACGGTGCATGCGACGATCGACCGGCTCACCTGGAAGTCGTTGAAGGCCGGCGGCGCGCTGACCCTACCGGCTGGCGCCGTACTGCCGATTGGCTCGCTGCGGCTGACCATGGCCCGCCTCGCCGATCTGCAGCCGCTGATCGGCCGGCCACTGGGCGGGGATGCCGCCATCACCCTCGACTCAGACACCAACGCGGCGAAGGCAGCCGTCACACTGGCCGGCGTCTCGGTGCCGGGTACGGCCACGCTCGGCAAGGCGGTGCTGAACGCGACCGTCACCAACC
Organism: Pseudomonadota bacterium; assembly: GCA_018240405.1. GTDB lineage: Bacteria > Pseudomonadota > Alphaproteobacteria > Acetobacterales > Acetobacteraceae > Rhodopila. The sequence goes on along the minus strand of JAFEFW010000660.1, from coordinate 3,293 downwards.
CGATGGACAAGCCGGTCGTCGACGCAACGCTCAACGCCGACGGTATCGCCGCCGCCGATCAGGTCAAAGGCGCGTCGGCCCGCATCACCGCCAAGGGGCCGCTGGATGCGCTGGCGCTGACCATCGGCGCCAACGCCGCCGCGGCCGCCGGTGCGCCGGCGAAGCTCAACACCGCCGGCGTCCTGAATGTCACCGATCGCAGGCTGGCGCTGAAGACGCTGGAAGCAAGCTGGAAGCAGCAGGTCCTGCGCCTGCTCGGCCCGACCAACATTGCCTTTGCCAACGGCGTGTCGGTCGAGCAACTCCGCCTGGGCTTCCGTCAGGCGGTGCTCAGCCTGTCCGGGTCGCTGAATGACCGGCTCGACCTGACGGCGACACTGCGCGACCTGCCGGCCGATATCGGTACGATCGTCGATCCGTCCTACGCCGCCGACGGCGTGATCAGCGCCGAGGCCCGCATCACCGGCACCACCGCGCGCCCGGAAGGGACGGTGAAGCTGACCGCCGACCGGGTGCGCATGCGCCAGGGTCCCGGACAGGCGCTGCCGCCGGCCAACCTGGTGGCGAACGCGACGCTGCAAGGCACCGCGACGCGGCTGGACGCGCGGCTGACCGCCGGCACGTCACGCCTGGCCATCACCGGCACGGCGCCGCTGTCCAGCACCGGAGCACTGGATCTGCGTGCCGACGGGCGCGTCGACCTCGTCATGCTCGATCCACTGCTGATGGCGCAGGGCCGCCGGGCGCGGGGCACCATCACGCTGAATGCGGCGGTGGCCGGAACGGCGACGCAGCCGCGGATCAATGGTTCGGTCGTGCTGGCAAACGGTGACGTCGTCGATTACGGCCTGGGTGCGCATATCACCGACCTGGCCGCGACGCTGCAGGCGACCGGCGACACGATCACGCTCAGCCAGTTCACCGGCAAGGCCGGCCCCGGGACGCTGGGCGGCGGCGGCACCATCAGCCTGAACGGCGCGATGCCGGTGAATTTGCGCTTCACCGCCGATAACGCGCGGCCGATCTCCAGCGACCTGCTGACCGCCTTCATCGATGCCAACCTGACGGTGCAGGGCGAGGTCAAGGGCAACATGGCCGCCGCCGGCGCGATCAAGGTTCGCCGAGCAGACATTCGTATTCCGGAAACGCTGCCGACGAGTGTGGCGGTGCTGCCGGTGCGTAATCCGAACGCGCCGCCCCCGCCGCCTCCAGCACCGCCGAGCGATTCGGTCATCGCGCTCGACATCACCGTGGACGCGCCGGAACAGGTTTTCATCCGCGGCCGCGGCCTGAATGCGGAGCTTGGCGGACGGCTGCATATCGGCGGCACGACCGCCAAGCCGCAGCCCTCCGGTGTGCTGAGCCTGCGCCGCGGCACACTCAGCATCATCGGCACGACGCTGAACTTCACCGAGGGCACGATCGACTTCAACGGCGCCGGCCTGACCAATCCCGCGCTGCGGTTCGTCGCCCAGTCCGTGACATCGACCCTGGTTGCGACGCTGACAGTCAGCGGCGACGTGAAGAACCTGAAGGTCGCGCTATCGAGCGTGCCCGATATGCCGCAGGACGAAATCCTGGCGCATATGCTGTTCAACACGGATTCCTCGAAGCTGAGTCCACTGCAGTTGGCGCAGATCGCAGCCGCGCTGGCGCAGTTGACCGGCGCGGGCCCGGGGATTGGCGATCCGCTCGACAAGCTGCGCAGCGGACTGGGGCTGGACCGGCTGACCGTCGGCAGTGACCAGTCCGGCAAGCCGACGCTGGAGGCCGGCCGCTACATTGCGCGGGGCGTTTATGTCGGTGCGCGACAGGCGGCCTCGGGCGGCGGCGCCCAGGCGACGCTGCAGATCGACATTGCCAAGGGGCTGAAGGCCGAGGCGACGGCCGGTTCCGGCCAGACCACGGCCACCGGCGCGACGAGCAACACGGACGCGGCGACGGTCGGGCTGCGATATCAGTTCGAGTATTAGCAGCCGAGACCGCTCGCCCCGTGATGCGAAGGCGAGCCCCTTTGGTTGCGATGATATTGCATTGGCATGGTGTGTGGCGGTCGCATCCCGTTCGCGACAGCATCGTTGACCCGTCCGCCAGGGTTTCCTACGTTTTACGTCGGAGAGTCAGCCAATGAACATGCCGATCCCCCCGACGGGGCGTCTGCCCCGGCTGAGCCCCCGCTCGCAAACGCTCGCCGGCGGGGCCATACCGTTGCCGCCGACGCTGGATCCGCGCTCCGCGGCCATCCTGCGCGAGATCGTCGAGCAGTATGTCGAAACCGGCGAGCCTGTCGGCAGCCGCACACTGGCGCGCCGCCTGCCGATGCACCTGTCGCCGGCGACGATCCGCAACGTCATGGCCGACCTGACCGATCTCGGCCTGCTGTTCGCGCCGCATACCTCGGCCGGGCGCCTGCCGACCGACCAGGGACTGCGCCTCTTCGTGGACGGCCTGCTGAACTTCGGCGAGTTGTCCGAGGACGAACGGGAATCGATCAGCGCCGCGCTGGCCGCCTCCGGCCGCAGCCTGGAAGACACGCTGACCGAGGCAAGCTCCATGCTGTCGGGCCTGTCGGCCGCCGCCGGGCTTGTGCTGGCGCCGAAATCCGACGGCGCTCTCCGCCACATCGAATTCGTGCCACTCGGCCCCGGCCGGGCGCTGGTCGTGCTGGTCAACAGCGACGGCCAGGTTGAGAACCGGGTGATCGAGACGCCCGCCGGGTTGCCGCCGTCCGCGCTGCAACAGGCCGGCAACTACCTGAATGCACGCCTGTCCGGCCGCCCGCTATCGGAACTGCGCCGGGTGGTGTCGGAGGAGATGGTCGCCAACCGTACCCAATTGGATGAACTGTCGGCACAGGTGGTGGCGGCCGGACTTGCCACCTGGACCGGCGAAGGCCGCTCCGGCAGCCTGATCGTGCGGGGCCAGGCCCGCCTGCTGTCGGATGTGACGCAGATCGAGCATCTGACCGCGATCCAGGGCCTGTTCGAACGGCTGGAGGCGCAGGAGACGATGCTGCGCCTGCTGGAACTGGCCGAGGCGTCGGACGGCGTGCGCATCTTCATTGGCGCCGAGAGCGGCGTGTTCAACACCTCCGGCGTCGCCATGGTGGTCGCACCGGCCCGTAACCAGGGGGGGCGGATTGTCGGCGCCATCGGCGTCATCGGCCCGACGCGTATCAACTATGGCCGGATCATCCCCGTGGTCGACTACACGGCGCGGGTCATCGGGCAATTGCTGGGATAACGGATATCCCTTGTTGCCCCGGATGTCATAGCCGGGCCCGCGCAAGCGTA
>JAFEFW010000065.1 GCA_018240405.1 Pseudomonadota bacterium | reverse complement strand
GCCATCTCCCGCGGATCGGCACCGCGCGACTGGCCAACGCCGGCGATCCAGCCCATCTCCGGCAGCGAGGTGCAGATCGTCATCTTCTGCCGGGAGTAGCGCATGACGTTGCGCAGACGATTGATGCCGTCGCGCTGTACCAGGCCCATGGTGCCGGCAAAGTAGAACGGCCAGATCGCTTCCGATCCATGTTTCGCGGCGTCGGCGGCGAAACGGTCGGCGATGCGGTCCAGCGCCTCGTTCCAGGTGATACGGCGGAACTGCCCCGAGCCCCTAGGTCCAGTGCGCAGCAGCGGGTGGGTTAGCCGATCGGGATGATGAATACGCTCCGCATAGCGCGCCACTTTCGAGCAGACGACGCCGGCCGTGTAGCTGTTGTCCGCGGCGCCGTGGACGGCGCCAATCCGGGCACCGTCGAGCACCTCGACGGACAGCGCGCAGGTGGACGGGCAGTCGTGCGGACAGACGGAGGCTTCGATGGTGCTCGGCATGCATGCAGCCTAGCGGCGGAGATTTGGAGCTGGCAACCGGCCGCTTGACTCCGTCATTGACGGACTTATCTCAACCGAGCCAGCGGTCCGCATGGAGTTCGAGTGGGACGAGGCCAAGAGCCGTCGTAACCTTGCTGAGCGTCAATTGCCGTTCGATCTGGCCGAGATGCCGTTTGAAGGATTCGTTGTCGAGACGATCGATGACCGCCGCAATTATGGCGAGAAGCGAATGCGGGCAGTCGGCATGGTAAATGACATTGTGTTGGCCTGCGTCTACACCGATCGCGGCGACACAAGGCGGATTATCAGCTTGCGTTATGCAAGCAGGAGAGAACGGGATGGCTATCGTTCGGCGCAGCAGCGCGCAGATCAGGCGGGACCTGCCGCGTATTCTTGAGGAATTCGCCAAGCACAAGCGCCCGAGCGAGGAGGAAATCGAGCGTCAGGCAGCCGAGGATGGGGATGCCTGGCAAGAAGGCGACTTCGAAAACGCCACCCTCGTCTATCCGCCGCCCAAGCCCGAACAGGTCAAGGCCGTCCGCGAACGTCTTGGCTTGACCCAGGCGGACTTTGCGCACCGCTTCGGCTTCCGCCTCGACACGCTGCAGCAGTATGAGCAGGGCCGCCGCACGCCGTCCGGACCGGCGGCCACGCTGTTGCGGGTGATTGCCGCCAACCCCGACGCCGTCACCAGTGCGTTACGCCAGCCCTTCCCTGACGCGGCGGAGTAACCTCTACAGACCCAGCGTCTCGACAATGTCGCCATGCAGATCGGCGATCTGGCCCTGCACGAAGTCCAGGAACGGCGACAGCTTGTCGGACCCGAGCGACAGCACGTTCGGGTAGGTCATCGCGGCGTTCAGGTCCTCCAGCCGTTCCAACGCTGTACCCATGCGCCGCAGTCCGTAGCGGGTCCGCAACTGCGTCAGGTGCCACTCGATCTGCGCCAGGTTCAGCCCGACCGACCGGGGAAACGCCGTGTTGGCCAGCAGGAATCCGGCCACCTCCATCGGCACATAACCGTTCGGATGCTCACGCCGATAAGCTTGGTAGCCCGCAGCGGCGCGCAGCAGCGCGTTCCAGTGCCCGGCATCCAGGTCAGCATCATTGGCGGCGAATTGCGGCGCCAGCGAGTGGAAGCGCGTGTCCAGCAACCGGGTGGTCTGGTCGGCGCGCTCCAGCGAGCGGCCGATCATGTAGAAGTGCCAGGCCTGGTCGCGGTACAGCGTGCCCTCGGTCACGCCGGTATGCTCCTGCACTCCCTCCTTCAGCTGCGTGCAGACGGTGGTGAAATGGTCCGCCATGATCGCTTCCGGCGTCAGCGCCCGGATCATCCCATGGAACACGTTGATCTGCAGCCACATCTCGGTCGAGATCAACGCCCGCAGCGTGCGCGCATTCTCCCGCGCCGCACCGATGCAGACCTGCACCGACGTCGAATTGGCGCTGTCCAGCAGGTAAAACTCGCCGACACTGCGTTGCGTCGCCTGCGCGTGCTTCTTCAGGAACGCCGCCAGGTCACCGTTAATGCGCGGGATCGACAGCCAGTTCTGTGTGTCGTCCGCGTCGCGGGCAAAGGTGTTGGTGACGTCCAGGATGCGCGCCTGGTTCTCGATCCGCTCCATGTAGCGGGCGAGCCACAGCGTGGATTCGGCGTGGCGGGAAATCAGCGGGTTGGCCCGCTGTGTCGGCAGCGTATCCATCAGGCCAGCACCCATGTGTCCTTGGACCCGCCGCCCTGGGAGGAGTTCACCACCAGCGTACCCTCCCGCAGCGCCACGCGGGTCAGGCCGCCGGGCAGCACCCAGGTATCCTTGCCGGTGATGGCAAAGGGGCGGAGGTCGATATGGCGGGGCCGCACGCCGTCGGGAACGAGAGTTGGCGACACCGACAGCTTCAGTGTCGGCTGGCTGATATAGTTGGACGGGTCCGCTTTCAGCCGCGCCCGGAATTCTTCCAGCTCGGCCTTGGACGCATGGGGACCAATCAGCAGCCCATAGCCGCCGGATTCCGCCACCGGCTTCACCACCAGCTCGTGCAGATGGTCCAGCGTATAGGCCAGCGCATCCGCTTCGGCGCAGATCCGCGTGTCGACGTTCGGCAGGATGGGCTCCTCCGACAGGTAATACTTAATAATGCGCGGCATGTAGGCGTAGATCGCCTTGTCGTCCGCCACGCCGGTGCCGACGGCGTTGGCAATCGCCACGCTACCGCGGCGCCACGCCTCGATCAGCCCGCGTACGCCCAGCATGCTGTCGGGGTTGAACGCGTCCGGATCAAGGAAATCGTCGCCGATGCGGCGGTAGATCGTGTGCACCGGCGCCAGTCCGGATGTCGTCCGCATCCAGACCTTGCCGTTCTCGACCGTCAGGTCACGGCCCTCGACCAGCGGGATGCCCATCTCCCGCGCCAGGAAGACGTGCTCGAAATAGGCCGAGTTGAAGATGCCGGGCGACAGCACCACGACCTGCGGGTCGGCCACGCCTTCCGGCGCGATGTCGGCCATGGCGTTGTGCAGGCGCAGCCCGTACTCGTCGACGCTGCGCACGCGCAGGCCGGTCATCAGATCGGACAGCACGCGCAGGCTCATGTGCCGGTTCTCGACCACGTAGGCGACGCCGGACGGCGTACGGGCGTTGTCCTCCAGCACCCGGAACACGCCCTTCTCGTCGCGCACGATGTCGGTGCCGCAGATGTGCACATAGGTGTTGAACGGCACGTCGAAGCCGACCATCGCCTCGCAATAGCCGGAATTGCCCAGCACCAGCGCCTCGGGAACGATGCGGTCCTTCAGCACTTTCCGGTCATGGTAGATGTCATAGAGAAACATGTTCAGCGCACGGACACGCTGGACGACCCCGGTCTCGATCTGCTGCCATTCCTGCGGCGTGATAACCCTTGGGATCAGGTCGAACGGCAGGATGCGGTCGATCGCCGTGGCATCGGAGTAGACCGTGAAGGTGATGCCGCGCTCCAGCAGGTCACGCTCCGCCTGCGTCGCGCGCTGCCGCAGCGAGTCCAGCGGCAGCGCGGCGAGGCGGGACATCAGCAGTGTCAGCGTCGGATCCGGATCGGCGCCCTGCCGCAGCATCTCACAGAAGAACGCGCCGGGATCGTAGCCTTTCATGGCGCCGTGCGGCTGCAGTGAGGTTTGGCTTTGCGACTGACCCGCCAGGCTCTGCACCTGGCTCATTCCGACCGCCATGCGGTTCTCCATACTGCACTGCGGAATGATAGACGAAACAACCCCCCTGGGAAGCCGGTTTCGCATCCGTTCGGGCGGAAGCCTGGCACTATGCCAAGCCCCATGACGATTTAACCGCCATGTGCATCGCTTGGAGGCGGTCGCTCTGCCATTTCGCGTTGCAGGAGCAGGGCTTGGCCTCGACTCCACAGCGGCGCTATGCAGCCTCATCCATTGGCAGGAGGTCCGCGGTGGCAACCACAACCAAGGCAAGCCTGGCGCCCGACCAGGCCGCCGATATCGACGCGGCACGTGCGGCCACCAGCCAGACCATCCGCCCTACCGTGCCGGCGTTGGAGGCAATGCTGCACACGCCAGTGCCCGTGCTCGACCACGGCTTCGTGCGCGTCATCGACTACATGGGTGACGACAGCGCCATCGTGCAGGCGGCCCGCGTCTCCTACGGCCGTGGTACGAAACGGGTGCAGGAAGACACCGGCCTGATCCGCTACCTGATGCGGCACCGGCACACCACGCCGTTCGAGATGTGTGAAATAAAATTCCACGTCAAACTACCGATCTTCGTCGCCAGGCAGTGGATCCGCCACCGCACCGCCAGCGTGAATGAGTATTCCGCGCGCTATTCCATCCTCGACCGCGAGTTCTACATCCCGGCGCCGGAGCAGCTCGCCGCCCAGTCCACCACCAACCGCCAGGGTCGCGGTTCGGTCCTTCAGGGCGAGGAAGCCCAGGCCGTGCTGGCCATGCTGCGCGCCGACGCCGACCGCTGTTATGCTGACTACGCCACCATGCTGAACGAGGATCCGGCCGATCCGTCGCGCCAGGGCCTCGCCCGCGAACTGGCGCGGATGAACCTCACGCTGAACACCTACACGCAGTGGTACTGGAAGACCAACCTGCACAACCTGTTCCATTTCCTCTCGCTGCGCGCAGACGCGCACGCCCAATATGAGATTCGCGTGTATGCCGACGCGATGATGGCGATGGTCGACGCCTGGGTTCCTGCCGCGGCGCAAGCCTTCCGCGATTATCGCCTCGGCGCCGTGACACTCTCGGCGCAGATGCTGGCGGTGCTGCGCCGGATGCTGGCCGGGGAGACAGTGACTCAGGACAACAGCGGCATGAGCAAGCGCGAATGGACCGAGTTCGCGCAGTCGGTGCTGGACTGACCAAGCGCGCCAGCCATGCTTTATGAACTGGATGCAATCTGTTTCGGATTGTGGCAGCGTGCGATGTTGATCGCTGCATGAGGCTGTACGCACCGCATGCTCCTCTCGTGCATTACCGCTTGGCGCGCCGCGCCGACGGGTCAACGCCCGGCCGTCCGCTTGATGACCGTCGCGTGCCGGTCTAAGCACTCCCGCTTTATGCAAAACGCTCCATGAGGTCGCCCATTTGAGCGAGAAACAGGCGCCCGCCCATCCGAAATCCAAGAAAGCGGGTTTCGGCATGCTGCTGGCCGTGCTCGGCATCGTCTACGGCGACATCGGCACCAGTCCACTCTACGCGTTCAAAGCCAGCCTGATCCTGTTCGACGCGGCGAAGACCACCACCGCCGAGATCATGGGCGTGCTGTCGCTGATCTTTTGGTCGCTGATCATCGTCGTGACGGTGAAATACGTCATGCTGGTCATGCGCGCCGACAACCGCGGCGAGGGCGGCATCCTGGCCCTGATGGCGTTGGCACAGCGCGTGACCACCGGACGCGGCGGCAAAGCAGCGGTGGCGCTGATCGGCATCGTCGGCACCTGCCTGTTCTTCGGTGATGGCACCATCACGCCGGCAATCTCCGTTCTCTCGGCCCTGGAGGGGCTGCAGGTTTCGGCGCCCCAACTGCACAGCTACATCCTGCCGATGGCGGTGCTGGTGATCGCTGCGCTGTTTGCCATGCAGTACCACGGCACCGGCCGCGTCGGTGTCGTGTTCGGCCCGATCATGGCGCTGTGGTTCAGTTCAATCGGCGTGCTCGGTGTGATTGAGATCGTCGAGCACCCCTACGTCCTGTTCGCGCTGTCGCCGACCTACGCGGTGGAACTCGTGATCGAGTACAAGGGCATGGCGTTCTTCGTGCTGGGCGCCGTGGTGCTGTGCGTCACTGGCGCCGAGGCACTGTATGCGGACATGGGCCATTTCGGCGCCTGGCGCATCCGCGTCGCCTGGCTGTTCTTCGTGCTGCCCTGCCTTGTGCTGAACTATTTCGGCCAGGGCGCGCTGATGATCGACAACCCCGCCGCCATCGCCAACCCGTTCTTCCTGCTCGGCCCGGACTGGTGCCGCCTGCCGATGGTGGTGCTGGCCACGGCGGCGACCATTATCGCCAGCCAGGCCGGCATCGCCGGCTCGTTCTCGCTGGCACGGCAGTGCATGCAGCTTGGCTTCCTGCCACGGCTGACCGTGCGCCACACCTCGACGATGGAGGAGGGGCAGATCTATGTGCCGCAGGTCAACGTCGCCTTGGCCGTTGGCTCGATCCTGTTGATCCTGGCCTTCAAGACCTCCGACAATCTGGCGGCCGCATATGGCATCGCGGTGACCGGCACGTTCATGTGCACGGCGACGCTGGCCATGGTGGTGTTCCGCCGGCAGTACCACTGGCCGCGGGTCCTGGCCTTCGGCGTATTCGGAATCCTGCTGCTGATCGACTCGGTGTTCTTTTCGGCCAACACCATCAAGGTGGTGGAGGGCGGTTGGGTGCCGCTGGTCCTGGCCGTTGCGCTGACGGCAGCGATGACGTCCTGGAAACAGGGCCGCGACATCCTGCTGTCGCGCTGGAAGCAGTCGAGCATGCCGCTGGCGCCATTCCTCGCCCGCCTGCCGCAGTCGCGTATCATCCGCGTGCCCGGCCTGGCGGTGTTCATGACCGGCAACCCGGACTACGTACCGACCTCCCTGCTGCACAACCTCAAGCACAACAAGGTGCTGCACGAGAACGTCCTGTTCGTGACCGTGCAGACCGAGGATGTGCCGGAAGTCAGTTCTGACCGGCGCGCCGATGTTGCGGAACTGGCGCCCGGCATCCATCGCGTGATCCTGCGCTACGGCTTCATGGAAAGCCCCAACATTCCGCGCGAACTCGAAGACCTGACCGAGTCGATTGGCGCCCGCGCCTCCCAGGCCAGCTACTTCCTGGGCCGCGAGGTGCTGGTGCCCGGCCTCGCGCCGAAGCTGCCCTGGTGGCGGCGGATGCTCTTTCTGTTCATGGCGCGCAACGCCGTGCCGGCGACCGAGTTCTTCCGTATTCCCAGCGACCGCGTGGTGGAGCTTGGGGTGCGGATCACGATCTGACCTCTGGCAGCAAGCCCAGGGACCGGGCCGCGCCGCAGCCGGTTTGCTCGTGCGCCACGTCCAGTCGCCGGAATGGTAGATTCAGGGCACCGTCGAGCAAACCGGTTCTCTTTCGAGCCGTTTCCGTGGGTACCAGGGACCCGTCATGTCCGAACTGCGCGCTGATCTCCTCCGCCGCATGCTGACCCAGGGAACAATCCTGTTTGTCCTGCTTGCGGTGCTGTTGTTCGGCGTCGCCGGCACGTTGCGCTGGTGGCAGGCCTGGCTGTTCCTGGCGATCTATCTGGCGTGGACCATCTGGTTGTCGGCGTGGCTGCTGCGGCATGACCCGGCACTGCTGGAGCGCCGCATGCGCGCCGGCCCGTGGGCCGAGACCCGGCCGGCACAGCGCTGGATCATGAGCGTTACGACGGTCGGGTTCATCGCCTTGATCGTCGTTCCCGCCCTGGATCGCCGCTTTGGCTGGTCCGCTGCGCCCGGCTGGCTGGGGCTGCTCGGGGACGCGCTGTTCTGCCTGGGCCTGATGGGAATCACGGCGGTGTTCCGCGTCAACGCCTTCACCGCCGCCACGGTCGAGGTGATGCCGGGACAGACTGTCACCAGTACGGGCCCGTACGCGATTGTCCGTCACCCGATGTATGCCGCGGCGACCGCTATGCTGGCCGGGATTCCATTGGCGTTGGCGTCCTGGTGGGGGCTGCTGCTGATGATCCCGCTCGCGCCTGCCCTGGTCTGGCGCCTGCTCGACGAGGAACGCATGCTGGCGCGCGACCTGCCGGGCTACACCGGATATATGCAGATGGTCCGTTACCGGCTGATCCCAGGGATCTGGTAACTACCGCTGCTACTGGCTTGGGCCTTCGGCTGCAACGCTGACAGGATAGCCGGCGCCAGCAGCCTGTCGGCCACGTAGCGCGACGCGCGCGGCGTCAGATGGCCGTAATCCGATGCAACAATGTCCTCAAGCCGGTCCTGCCCAAGATAGGTCAGGCAACCGCCAGCGTCGCACATCAAGTCGATAACCGACAGGTAGAGCAGCTTTGTCGACTGGCCGTAACGGCGCTTCAGTTCGCGGTCATCCGCCAGGACGTCGTCGATCAGGCCGTAGGACAGGCGCTGCGGTGGCTCAGGCCAATAGTGCCGCGCCAGGATGTGGTTCAGGTGCCGATCCCATTGCGGCACCGGCCCGACCAGGATCACCTTGCGCACCCCCATCGCCTGCAGGCCGGCAGCCACCGCCTCCCAATCCGTCGCCAGGTGGCCGCGCCGCTGCGCCAGTACCACCACATCCGGCCGCACCTGGGGAATCCGCTCCCGCGCGAACCGCAGGGACCGCGCACAGGCCGGCTGGTCGGGCCGGGTCTCATCGCCGAGGCCGGGATTGCAATTCGCCGTGGCGATCTGCAGGCGCGAGACCCAGGGCGGCAGCGTCTCCTCCAGCCCAGGCGCGAGGTGGCCGACATGGGAATCGCCCCAAAGCAGCACCGAGACCGATGTCGTCGGCGTCGTGCACTCTGGAGGCGTGGCGGCGCGCGGCGCGTTGGTCATGACGTCGAGGAAGTTGCACTCCTCCCGCACGCGACGCATCATGTCATGCGCCGTAGTGTATCCGAAGTCGGGGTATCGGCTATCGAAATAGGCGACAAAGTCGTCGCGTGGCTGGCGCGGTTTCAACCCGGCGCCGCCGAGCAGCGCCACCACGCCGATGGCTGCCATCGCCACCGCCAGTCCGCCGGCCTTGGCGGTGCGGTGGCCGCCGAAGCGGATTGGCCGCTCAATGAACCGGTACGTCGCCCAGGCCAGCGCCACGGCGGCCAACACCGCAGCCGCCCGCACCGGTCGACTGATGTCGGCGCCCGAATCGATTTTCATGAACGCCAGGATCGGCCAGTGCCACAGATATAGCGGGTAGCTGATCAGGCCGAAGAATACGGCGACCCGCAGCGACAGCAAATTGCGGTTGACCCAGGCCCGCGGTCCGGCAGCGATCAGCAACGTGGCGCCGAGCGTCGGGAGCAGCGCCCGCCAGCCGGGAAAGGGCTTTTGGTTGTCGAGCAGCAGGACCGCGCCGCCAATCAGTGCACCGCCGATCCAGGCAAGGAGGTTGCGCGCCAGCGGACTGTCCCACCGACGCTGCACGCGATCCAGCAGGGTCGGATCCGCGCCGCGCGGCCGCCCCTCGGCACACGCCAGCGCGGAGCCGAGCATGAGTTCCCAGAAGCGGCCGAACGGCAGAAAAAAAGCTGCCTCCGGGTGCTCGGCCGTCAGCCGAAGGTTCACGGCGAAGGAGGCGGCAAATGTAAGGCCGATCAGCCAGGCAAGTAGCCGGCCGCGCGCGGCGACCAAACTGACCAGGACGGGCCAGACGATGTAGTATTGCTCCTCCACGCCCAGCGACCACAGGTGCAGCAACGGCTTCAGCGTGGAGTCGATGTCGAAATAGTTGATTTCGTGCCAGAAGGCGATGTTGGCCACGAACCCCGCTGCCGCTGCCATATGAACCGACATGCGGGCGAATTCGCTGGCGAACAGCTCACGGTATCCGTACAGCAGGCAGGCCAGCAGCACGACGATCAGCGCCGGAAAGATGCGCCGGATGCGCCTGATGTAGAAATCCAGGTAGGAGAAGGTGCCACCCCGGACGCCGCGCAGGATGATGCCGGAGATCAGATAGCCGGAGATCACAAAGAATACGTCGACACCGACAAATCCGCCGCGCAGGGCGTTCGGGAAAGCGTGGTAGATGACGACAGATAGTACGGCGACGGCGCGCAGACCGTCGATATCGGCACGGTACTGCGGCGCCTCGTGAGCGATTTCATCCGGCTGATGAGGAAGCCGCACGCGGGCTTAACCCAGCACCGCCAGAGGTATGTTCATCCTGCAGACCCTCGGAAGGAGCTGGATCCGCCGCAGGACGCGCTGCAGAACAATGCGTTTCATACCATCTTACGAAACATAAAGGGAATTATTGCGAGGCGTTAGAAGCACAACGTCACACCCGATTGCAACGGATTCATTGCCATGGCCGCGTCAGCCTGCTTCCGCCTCGCTTGCCGGCTGGCCTATATCGCTGGTTATGCGACGCTCGGTGCACCTGGCAGGCTTATCGGCGGTGGCATGCAGGCGACGCTGACACCCGCCCTGTCGCTGTCCCGTCTACGGTCTCGCGACGGCGTCCAGCCGCTGGCCGCGCTGCCGCCGGACGGTTTCAGCCTATGCTCGAAACAGGCTGCCAGCGGATGAGCCTGTCCGTCGCACTCCGTCACGCCTTCCCGACGGTGGAGATCGATATGGCGTTCGAGGCACCGATGCCCGGCGTGACCGTGCTATTCGGCCCGTCCGGGTCCGGGAAGTCCACGGTCATCAATGCCGCCGCCGGGCTGCTGCGACCGACCGCCTGCCGCCTCGCGGTCAACGGTACCACGCTGGCAGACACCGCAGCCGGCATCTGGCTGCCGCCGGAAAAGCGCCGCATCGGCCTGGTGTTCCAGGACTCCCGACTGTTCCCACACATGTCGGTGGAAACGAATCTGCGCTTCGGTCTGCGGCGGTCCGGCGGCGGACCGATCGGCTTCGACGACGTCGTGGACCTGCTGGGCATCGGCACGCTGCTGCGGCGGAGGCCGCACACGCTATCCGGTGGTGAACGCCAGCGTGTCGCCATCGGGCGCGCCCTGCTGGCACAGCCGAAGCTGCTGCTCATGGATGAGCCGCTGGCCAGCCTCGATGCGGCACGCAAGGCCGAGATCCTGCCGTTCCTCACCCGGCTGAAGACCGCGCTGTCGCTGCCGATCCTATATGTGACACACGCGCTGGATGAGGTGGCGCGCCTGGCAGACACGCTGGTACTGGTCGAGGCCGGGCGCGTGACGGCCTATGGCCCAGTCTCGGCAGTGGCGACACGGGCCGATCTGCCAATCGCGCAGCGCGACGACGGCGGCGCGCTGCTGCTGTGCGTGGTGGAAGCGCATGATCCCGCCCGTGTGCTGACGCTGCTGCGCGGCGGCGGCGCGGGATTCTGGGTGCCGCTGATGGACGCGCCGGTCGGATCAGCGTGCCGCATCCGCATCCCCGCGCGGGAGGTGATCCTGGCGTCGGAACCACCGCACGGGATCAGTCTGCACAACATCATCGCGGGTTCGGTGCGGCAGACGGCGGCGGACCACGCGGCCCGGACGGTCATGGTAGAGATCGGGCTGCCGGACGGTGCCCTGCTGTCGCGCGTGACGCCGGACGCCGTGGCGCGCCTGGCGCTGCTGCCGGGCGCTCCGGTCCTGGCGCTGATCAAGTCGACGTCGATCGAGGTGCTGGGCGGATAGGCGTGCGCAGCACGAACCGCCAGGGTTGCGACGGTCCGATTGAACGCGTTTAACGGACGCCCATGCGGGCGCCGGGACATAAGGACACGCCATGCTCATCGCCCATCTGTCCGACCCCCATCTGCAGCCACCTGGTAAGCTGTACAAGGGCCTGGTCGATTCCAACGCCATGTTTGAGGCGGCAATCCGGCATCTGCAGGCACTCGATCCCCAGCCAGACCTGGTCCTGCTGACAGGCGATATCGTCGAGGCAGGAACGGACGCCGAATACGATACCGCGGTCGAAATGCTCTCGCGCATCCGTCAGCCGGTGCTCGCCATCCCTGGAAACCATGACGACCGGGAGACGTTCCGGCGGCGCCTCGGTCACCTGTCGGGGCTGGCGCCGTCGGGGCCTCTGCATCTCGCCGCCGGGGATTTCGGGCCCGTGCGGATACTGGGGGTCGACGTGACGGTGCCGGGTGCGCATCACGGTGACATGGATGATGCGGCCTGCGTGTGGCTGCAGGCGCGGCTGGACGAGGAGCCGGACCGGGCGACGATCATCATGTTGCATCAACCGCCCTTCGATAGCGGTATCCCCTATATCGACCAGTACAACTGCCGCAACGGCGACCGCCTCGCGGCAATCGTCTCTCGTCATCCGCGTGTGGAACGAATCCTGTGCGGGCACATCCATCGCCACATGCAGCTTCGTTTCGGTAGCACCATGCTGATTACGGCACCGAGCACGACGACGGCGATCGCGTTGGGGCTGAGGGACGACGCTGAACCGGCGTCTTTCATCGAGCCGCCGGCGATGTTGCTGCATCACTGGCGGCCGCACGCCGGGCTGATCACCCATCTGGTACCGATTGGATCGTTTCGCGGACCGCTGCCATTCTACTAACCGACGCAGTGACGCGGCAGCGTGTCACACCGGCACTGCGCCACCCATCGTGGTACGGTGCATCAGGCGCCGCAGCGGCAGGTCGTAGTCTTGAATGGCTCTGTGTTGCACTGTGCAGTTGTCCCACATCAGCACATCGCCCGGACGCCATTGGTGCCGGTAGATATGTGCCGGCTTGACGATGTGGTCGGCCAGGGCGGCGATGAGGATGTCCGCCTCGTCCTGTTCCAGCCCTTCGATTCCCGTGCAGTCGTCGCGCATGACATAGAGGCATTTGCGCCCGGTACGCGGATGCGTCCGCACGATCGGGTGCTGTACGGGCGGATTGCGGCCGATCTCTTCCGGCGTCAGCGGAAATGCACGTTTGCGGCCGGCGAAATCGAACGTCGCCTTGCGTCTCTCGATCTTCTTCCGTAACGCCTCCGGCAGCGCGTCATAGGCAGCGGCCGCGCTGGCAAATTCTGTGTCGCCCAGTGGCATCCCATGCAGGACCGGGATTTCGATCGCATAAAGCATCGTACCACGTGGTGGGCGCGCCGTGTAGCACATGTCGCTGTGCCAGTTCTCCCCCGCCCGCTTGACTCCGATCGGCTTGCCGTCTTCGGAAATGTTGGAGACGACGACAATTTCCGGGCAGCCTGCAACGCTCCAGCGTTCGCTGAAGATATTGACCTCGAGCGCGCCAAACCGGCTGGTAAAGGCAACTTGTTGCTGCGGGGCGATGGCCTGGTCACGGAAGAAGATCACGCCGTATTCGTCGTAGGCCCGCTCGATCGTTGCAAATACATTATCGCCAAGCGGCTGCGACAGATCGACGCCGCGGATCTCCGCGCCCACTGGTGCGCCTGTAGGGATGACTTGGATCGACATGGGCAGCCCTCCTGATCATTCCCCGGCTTTTCCCGTTCGCAGGGCGCTGCCGGATGCTTTGGGCGGACGATAAGGGTAGATCAATGCGCCGGCAAAGATCGGCGCCACTTGGCATGGGCAGTCGACCCCGCCAGGAACACTGCGGCGCTGAAGCAGCCCTATCCGCGCGGGGCGCAAGCCCTGATCGCGGCCTCAAACCGCGCCTTGGCGTCCGGACCGCGCGCGAAGGGCGACAGGATCGGCACATCCATCCCCGATTGCCGGTACTCTTCGACCCGGGCCCGACATTCCACCGGCGTTCCGGCGATCGACGTGGCCTCGATCATCGCCGCGCTGACCGCGCGCTCCGCTGCGCCACGGTCGCCGCGCGCCCAGGCTTCGGCAATGGCCGCGGCCTCGGTGGGGAACCCATGCTCCGCCATCATCCGGTTGTAGCGCGGGAAAAAACCGCAATAGAAGGCGATGCCGGGCCGCAGCGCCTCGATCGCCGCGTCATGCGTATCCGCAACGCAGGTCGGCAGCAGCGAGGTGACTTCCAGCTTCGCCGGGTCGCGTCCGGCCTTGCGCGCGGCCGCATCCATGATGGCGCGCACCTGTCCGGCGGTCTTCAACGTGCTGCGCGTGAGGATGATGCCGTCGCCCACTTCGCCCGTCAGGGCAATGCCCTTTTCGAACACCGCCGACAGGTAGACGGGCATGTCCGGGTGGCGGGGCTTGTACCACAGGTCGAAATTCTCGATCTTGATCGTCTCGCCATTGAACTGGACGCGGCCGGTGCGGATCAGGTCCCGCACGATGGCGACCGTTTCCCGCGTGCGCGTCAATGGCTTCGTATAGACGACGCCGTGCTCCGGCCCGACCTGCGCCTTGTGGCTCGACCCGAGGCCGAGGATGAAGCGCCCGCCCGACAGATCGGCAACGGAGGAGGCCGCCATCGCAATGGTCGGCGCGGTGCGGACATAGACACTGGAGATGGCGGTACCGAGTTTGATGCGAGAGGTGCGCACGGCGCAGGCGGCGAGGATGGCAAACTGGTCGCCGCCATGGCCCTCGGCGACCCAGGCGGATTCGTAACCAAGACTTTCCGCCAGCACGACGAGGTCGACGATCTCCGCCGGGTTGGGTCCGCCCGAGATGGCGATGCCGATCCTGCTCATGCTGTGTCTCCGCTGGTGCGGAGTGATGATCAGCGCAGAGCGGCCGTGGGCGCAATGGGTGGCGGTGGGCGGTCAATGGTGCTGTACGTGCCATCGGGAGTGAGTGGGCACGGCACCGACGCGCCACTGTCGTTGCGGGCCTCGCCCCATGTGCGTGCAAGAAATAGTAGCCGGACCGGATAAAGTATCTACGGCCTTCGTCGGCGCCGCGACGGCGCCGTTGGCTGCTGCAGGGGCCGCCGCAGCCGAGGTCGTAGATGGCCTGGTTGACTGGCCAAGCTCATTTTAGCGGATATCTGGCGAGGGCCCGCCATGGTGAAAAATGGTGGGGTCCGAGCTTGAAGTTGGCAACGTCAAGCGTTTGGCGTCCAAGGCGGCGCGTCGTCCTGTTACTGCGAACCGTCCGCGTCAGGCGATGGCGCGGACAAAAACAAAGGCCGAACCACCATCGGGCTGCGTGCCTGCACTGACGGACAGCGTCCCGTTGCTAAGGGCGGCGCTGGAGTAGCCGGCGAACGTCAGCAGCGTCTCCGGCTGCCCGGCCTGGGTGGCAGTCAAAGTCAGCCCGGTGTAGCCGGCGGCACCCAATCCGTCGGCCCAGGACAACCCGAAATCGCCGGGCGTAATCCCGAACAGGATCATTCCATCGCCAGCCTGAAAATTGTTGACCGTGCTCCAGGTCATAGCCGCCGCATCGGCGGAAACGAAGAACGTGTCAGCGCCGCTGCCGCCAGTCAGGAAGTTGGACCCGCCGCCGCCGTCCAGCACATTGGTGCCGCTGGTGACGGCGATCGCATCCATGCCAGCGCCGCCGTGGATGAACCAACCGGGTGTCGAGGCGGAGATGTTCAGGTTATCGGCGGTGATGGCGATGTATTGCCGCTGCAGGTCCGGGGCCGGGCCGGTGTAAGGCTGGCCGCTTGCCGCAACCGGCTGGCCCGCCGTCATATTGGTGACCGTCAGCGGCGCCACCCCGGTCAGCAATTGCACACCCGCGTCCGCAATGAATTGATGGCCGGTCTCGGTCGGGTGCAACTGGTCCCAGAACAGGTACTGGTTCTGCGCGGCCGCATCGGGGGTAACCACCGTGCCGCTGTTGGCGTCGGTGTAGTTGCCGCTCCAGACCGGCGTTGTTGTGTTGGTCAGCCCGTACACGCCCGGGTTGGCGACGGCGGCGTTGATCAGGCCGTACGCGTCGATCACATGCGCATTCAGCCCGGCGATGGTGCCAAGCTGGCTGATCAGCGCTG
>JAFEFW010000659.1 GCA_018240405.1 Pseudomonadota bacterium | reverse complement strand
TGCCGCCGCATGTTGCGCAACCGGAATGCCGGCGGCGAGTGCATTCCAGGCGTGTCGGATCGATGCCGCCCCGCCGCGTGGTCCCATCGGGTGGCCAAACACGCCACGGCCGGGAACAAAGCCGAAATCGACGCCGCCGACCTTCCGGTACACCGTCTCCAGCGTCGCCGCCGAGTCACTGCCACCCGGCACCGGCAGCACCGGTTTGATCGGGCCCATCGGCTCCAGGTAGGCCTTGATGCAATCCAGCACCTCCTGCTCCGGCGTCATCGTACGCGGGCCGAAGCCCGGCATGATCACGGCGTCGAACCCGGCCAACCGCTGCAGCCGGGTCAGTACGCGCGAATGGATGCCGTACTGCGCCAGCCGGCCGAACGCGGCAATGAACGGGAAATGCGCGATCAGCGGCACCTGCGCGTGCCGGCGCAGCATGCGTACCCCCGACAGGCCGACCGGCATCGCATTCACCAGCAATGCGCCGGCGCCCGCCGCCACGGCTGCATCGTGCAGCGGGACCAGCCGGTCCACCTCGTCGGTGATGTTGGCCAGGTAGATTTTCGGCGCACCCGTCTCCTCGGCTGCCCGCGCTGCCGCGGCGCCCAGCAGCGCCGCGCGGTCCGCCAGCGGGCACCAAGGCATGTCCGCCAGCATCTCGTCGTCCTTGGCGATATCGAGGCCGCCAAGCCAGCTCTGGTAACCGAGTTCGGCGAAGGCGTCCGGCGGCAAGCCGATATTCGGCTTGATGACGCCGAAGAAGATTGGCCGGTCGAAGGCCTGCAGCCGCTCCCGCAGCCCCTGCAGGCCAAATTTCGGGCCGTCAAACGCAGCCAGGTAGGCGTCGGGGAAGCGAATGTCCTGCAGCCGGATCAGCGGGATGCCGGGGACGAAGAACACACCCTCGCCACAGACAGCCGACAGCAAATTGGGGATGCGCGGGCCGAAATTGCCGTGCGGGTGCGCGATCGTCACCCGGCACGCATGCACCGGTCCCGCCCCCGCACTCGGTGCCGCAATACTGAAGCCGGATGGCTGCGCCTCGGCGTGCAATTCCACCACCTTGGCGGCAAAGCGCGGCCGGAAATCCTCGTCGTAGCCGACGCGGCGCCACTGCGCAGTGGACTGTTCGCTGCACAGATGCGCCGCCGCCTCGCGCGGATCACCGGCGGTTTCGAAGCTGTACTCCAGCTCGATATACTCATCCGGATTGAGCTCGGCGCGCTTTGCGTAAAAGCCCGCGATGTCGTCCTCGGTCACGCGCTCAGCCCTCGCCCATGATCTGCAGGTCGAGGTGCCGGCTCGGCCGCGGCCCATCCAGCTCGATGAAGAAGATCGACTGCCAGCCGCCGAGTAACGGCGCACCGTCCGCCACCGGGATGGTCTCAGAGGAGTTCATGAACAGGCCAAGCAGGTGGGAATGGGCGTTGGGCCGGTCATCGACGGTGTCGATGTTGTGCAGCCAGTCGCCGTCCTGCGGCACCAGCCGCTTCAGGAATGTTGTCATATCGCGTTGGAGCTGGGCTTCCCGCTCATTCACGTTCACCCGAGCCGTGGTATGCGGCGAGATCAAGGTCAGCAGCCCCTCGCGAATGGCGGTTGCTGCGACCCAGTCGCGCACAGGCTGGGTGACATCGAGGAACTGGATCGGCTCGGTTGTCTCAAAGGTCAGCCGATACCTGAGGATGCGCATGATTCTTGCCTCCGGCTGGTTGGCGGTGCCGGACCGTCGGCGGAGTGTTAGCGCGCGGCGCGGTGGAGTGGCAAACAACGTACCGGCAACGCAGCGCCGACTAGGACCTTTGACCGTTCCGTTGGACTCGTTACGGTCATTTACACATGCCGTCGCCACTGCTTCGCAACGCGTGCATACAGGGCCGGCTACAGGTCCGTGCACGGGGGAAGTTGCATGCGACATAGCTGGCAAACGGCGCGTTGACGCTGGCGTTGATCATCGCGGCAGGTGACGCCGCACACGCGACGCCAGACGTATTCGGCTACACCGGCGCGCTGCAGAACTACCCGATCACGCAGACGGGCATCTACCACATTGAGGTCGACGGCGCGCAAGGAGCACACGGCGACGGTGCCGCCGGCCTCGGCCTGGCACTGCTCGGCGGCGACATCATCCTGAACAGCGGAACCGTGCTGGACATCATCGTGGGCGGCCGGGGCCTCAATGGCACCAGCAACCCGCAATCCGGCGGCGGTGGCGGCGGCAGCTTCGTCTATGCGGTCGGATCCACCCTACCGCTTGTGGTCGCAGGCGGTGGGGGTGGCGGTGGCTTCGGCCAGGGCGCAGGCGGCGGCGGCCTGATCGGGCCCGACGGAGGGCAAGGCGGGGGCAGCAAGGGTGGCGCCGGCGGGTCAGGTGGCACCGGCGGCGGGGGCGGAACGGCGGCTGGGGGATCCAATGGCGCCGGCGGCGGCGGCTGGACTTCTGATGGCACGGACGGAACGGGCGGTTCGTCCGGTACGCATGGCTCCGGACCCACCAGCTTTGCAGGCGGCCCGGGGATCAGCGGCAGCAATGGTGGCTTTGGCGGCGGCGGATCGTTCCTCAGCAGCGACTTCTTCAACCTGCTGACGGCCACCGCTACGCGCACCGGCGATGGGGAGGTGTCCATTGAGTACCTGGGCGCGGCGCCGATTCCCGAACCCGGCACGCTTGCCCTACTGGGAGGCGCGCTGGCGGGCCTCCGCGTGCTCCGACGGAAGCCGGCGGCGGCGGAACTGGATTTCGCGCGCCGCCGCCGCGCCTGAGCTGAAGTCTCCTCCCACGGCGGACCTTGTTGGGCCATCGGGCCACGTCACGGCCTCCGATATCTCTCCCGCAATGATTGCCCAGGCACCTGAACGGCTGGGTTCTTGCACAAACGTCGTCTGCGCTGTGGATGCCGGGGACCGGCGGTGATTCCCGCGTCCGGCTGAAGCCGAGCCCGCTACCCCATCGTCTTCAGGGCGCGGCGGGTACGGTGGTGGAAGGCCCAAATCCGGGTGCCGGCGGCAGGCGGTGGCTCATATCGGGTAACATCTGCCACCGTCGGCATATACGCGCCACTCGATCCAGCCTCGACCCAAGCTCGAGTCAGCGGAACCGGCTACGGCTGGCACAACCTTGCCGGACGATCCGCCCCCTCGACGCCCGCCACAAGCGGGCCCATCTTCGGGGCAAGGAGAGCCCCTGATGTCCCAGACCCTGATGCGGCCCCCGCCGGTCCTGTTCATGCCGCAAAGGCAGCCCGCCCGGCCGATGACCAAGCGGCTGAAGGTGGTGTCGCACTATGAGCCGGCCGGCGACCAGCCGACCGCGATCGCCGACCTCATTCGCGGTGTGGACGAAAATGAGCGCGATCAGGTCCTGCTCGGCGTCACCGGGTCGGGCAAGACCTTCACCATGGCCAAGGTGATCGAGGGCGTGCAGAAGCCCACCCTGATCCTGGCGCCGAACAAGACCCTCGCGGCCCAGCTCTACGGCGAGATGAAGGAATTCTTCCCCGACAACGCGGTGGAATATTTCGTCAGCTATTACGACTACTATCAGCCGGAAGCCTATGTGCCCCGGACGGACACCTATATCGAAAAGGACGCGCAGATCAACGAGCAGATCGACCGCATGCGCCACGCCGCAACGCAGTCACTGCTAAATCGACATGACGTGGTGGTGGTCGCCTCGGTCTCCTGCATCTACGGCATTGGTTCGGTGGAAACCTATGCAAAGATGGTGGCGAAGCTGGAGGTTGGCGGACGGGTCGACCGGGACGTGCTGGCCAAGGCGCTAGTCGATCTGCAATACCGCCGTAACGACACCGCTTTCCAGCGCGGCACGTTCCGGCTACGTGGCGAAACCGTGGACATCTTTCCGAGCCATTATGAGGACCGGGCGTGGCGAATCACGCTGTTTGGCGATGAGATCGAAAC
The DNA here is from genome assembly GCA_018240405.1 of Pseudomonadota bacterium. Lineage (GTDB taxonomy): Bacteria > Pseudomonadota > Alphaproteobacteria > Acetobacterales > Acetobacteraceae > Rhodopila. Next base: position 13,594 of record JAFEFW010000659.1, on the reverse strand, counting down.
GGTGCATGAGTTCGATCCGCTGACGGGGGAAAAGACTGCCGACCTGAAGGAAGTCACCGTCTACGCCAACAGCCACTACGTCACCCCTCGCCCGACGCTGACCCAGGCAATTCGCGACATCAAGATCGAGTTGAAGGAACGGCTGGCGGAACTGAACGCGGCCGGTAAGCTGCTGGAAGCGCAGCGGCTGGAACAGCGCACCACCTTCGACATCGAAATGATGGAGACGACTGGCTCCTGCAAGGGGATCGAGAACTATTCCCGCTACCTGTCCGGCCGCAACCAGGGCGATCCGCCGCCGACGCTGTTCGAGTACCTGCCTGAGAACGCGCTGCTGATCGTGGATGAAAGCCACGTCACGGTGCCGCAGATCGGCGGCATGTTCCGCGGCGACTTCAACCGAAAATCCGTGCTGTCGGAGTTCGGCTTCCGTCTGCCATCCTGCGTCGACAACCGGCCTCTGAAATTCGAGGAGTGGGAGCGTTTCCGACCGCAGACTGTGTTCGTTTCCGCGACGCCGGGGCCCTGGGAGATGGAGCGCACCGCCGGCGTCTTCGCCGAACAAGTGATCCGCCCGACCGGTCTGATTGACCCGGTTACCGAAGTGCGCCCGGTGGAATTCCAGGTGGACGATCTGCTGGCCGAGTGCAAGACCGTGGCGGCGCGCGGCGGGCGTGTGCTGGTGACGACGCTGACCAAGCGCATGGCCGAGGAACTGACCGAGTACATGCTGGAGCACAGCATCAAGGTCCGCTACCTCCATTCCGACATCGACACGCTGGAGCGGATCGAAATCATCCGCGACCTGCGCATGGGCGTGTTCGACGTGCTGATCGGCATCAACCTGCTGCGCGAGGGGCTGGACATTCCGGAATGCGAACTGGTGGCGATCCTGGACGCCGATAAGGAAGGCTTCCTGCGCTCACAGACCTCGCTGATCCAGACCATCGGCCGGGCAGCGCGCAACGTGGATGGGCGGGTGATCCTCTACGCCGACACGATGACCCGGTCATTGCGGGTGGCGATCGAGGAAACCGAGCGGCGGCGGAACAAGCAGCGAGCGTGGAATGAGGAGCACGGGATCACGCCGACGTCGGTGCGCAAGCAGATCAGCAAGGTGCTGGAGAGCGTTTACGAGCAGGATTACGTGACGGTTGCGCCGATCAAGGATGCCTCGACGACGGAGTTCGTCGGCAAGGATTTGAAGTCGACCATCGCAGCCCTGGAGAAGCAGATGCGCAACGCCGCCTCGAACCTCGAGTTCGAGCAGGCGGCGCGCTTCCGCGACGAGATCAAGCGGCTGGAGGCGCTGGACCTCGGCCTGCCGCCGCCGCCCATGCCGTCCGCCGCCATGCGCCCGGTGCGCAACCGTACGCCGGAGCCGCTGGGTCCGGGGGGTGGCGGCTACGATCCGGACAAGCGGAAGGGCGGGCGCAAACCGCTGAAGCGGCGGAAGGGGCCGTAACGGCTGCGGCCTCAAAGCCGGCGCAGCAACTCGGCCTTCTTTGCAGCAAATTCGTCGTCCGTGATCAGGCCCTTGTCGCGCAGGGCGCCCAGCCGTTCGATGCTGGTGAAGATGTCGCCGCCCGGTGCGGACGTTTGGGCAGAGGATTGAGCCGCCGGGCCTGCCGGCGGGATCATTCGCGACTCGCCGGCGCCGAAAGCAGCCGCATCAGATGTGCCTGGGTGGGGCGCGTTCGGAACGGGACGCGCGGCCGCTTGCGCAACGGCGTGCCCCTCCACCCGCGCGAGGCTGTCGAGCCGGACGGTGCCATGCTGGCTGGTGAAAGTCAGCGACTGGTCAGCGCGCTGTTGCTGCGCAAAGCCGGTGATCCGATGGTCGCCAGTGTCATAGACCGACAGTTGCCCGCTCACCTCCAGCGCAAGCCGCCGCCGCTCCGGAAAACAAGCATACCGCATGGCATTCTGGGCGCCGGTCGAAGCCGGATGACCGAGTTCGGCCGGCCACCACATGCTGTTGCTGCCGGCGGCGGGCGCGGCGCTGACAAACAGGCTGCTCTCGGGCAGGCTGTTGTCCGCCGCTTGCATGCCGCCGGCGCCGCCCTGCGACTGCCACTGGCTGCTGCGCAGGCCGGGCACCACGATGCCCGGGCGGCCAATGATCGCGGACAAATCCTGGCACAGAGCCGCGACCCGGCTTTTCAGGCCGTTGTTGAACATGTCGCCGATCATGATCATGCCGCCGCTCGACCATTGTCCCATCCCGCCAAGGTCGGCGTGGTTGAACTGCGCCATGCTGCCGCCGCTGGCGACGAGGGCCTCCAGCACGCTTTGCACGGCGTCGGTGCTCAGGCCATGACGCGCGGCTGCCTCAGTGACCACACGCTGCCCTTCGGGCGTGAGTTCCGCCATGTATTTTGTCTCCGCACCATCACCCGATCACCGCCGGCCGCCGCCCCGCGCGAGTTGCGGAGGATCGACCGGACCTTTGCTGGTAACGCTTGGAGCGGCAATGGGTGGCGACCCGTGAACGGGGCGGTGGGACGGCAGCGCTGTCCGTTGGCGTGGCAGCAGCGGCCTCGAGCCGGCGCGCACCACGGTGCGGATCAAGCCGGCGCATCAGGCCGTGACCATGCGTTCCGGAGCGGTGGGGTGAGGACATGCGGCCTATGTCCCGGGCCGCAGCGCAAAGGCCGCCTCACCCGCCTGCAGGGCCATTTCGATTTCGGATCGGAACTGCCGCATCTCGGCGTCGGTCCGCCACGGGGCGCGGTAGCCCTCCTGGCCATGGATGGCGCGGTAGACCTCCCAGTTCCGGTCACGCTGTTCCTGATTGAACGCACTGCCGGCGTCGCGGACGGTGATGCCGCCATGGATCGCCTGTGACAGCAGGATATCCTGGTCCTGGTAGCGGACCATCCGGCCGCCGTAGCCGACTCGGTGCAGGCGATGCGTGTGCTCGACATGGCCGATGCCGAAGCCGCGGAATCGCGTGTCGAAATATCCGCCCCAGGTGAGCGCGTCGCGGGACCATGTGCAGCACTGCGCGGTCAGGCCCCAGGACAGGATGGGATCCTCCGGCGTGCCGCTGCCGGCCACCAGACCCCATTGCATCCATGGCGCCACATAGTTGACGTGGTGCCACAGCGTCGTCGCGCGCAGCCAGTCGGCCTCCCATCCATCGACCGCCGGCTGGGCGTCATCCTCCAGCAGCAGCACCGTTTCGCAGGCGAAGACATGGTGCAGGAGGAACAGCGCGCGGTTCTTGTTCCACGCCACACCCATATTGGCGCCGGTGACCACCGCTACGCCACGCTGCCGCATAAGGTCGGCCGTTCCGTCGGTTGAGCCGTCATCCGCCACCAGCAGCCTCGTATCCGGCTGGCGGGTCAGCGCCCGCACGCGCTCCACCGTCTCGGCCAACAGATCGCGGCGGTTAAAGGTGATGATGCCGATGCCCAGCTTCGGTCCACGCGTCATCGCTGGCTGTTCCAAGGCGCCCGTGCTTCGACCTTAGGCCGGCGCATCGTCACGGACCGTCGAAGCATGTCGTCGGACTTGTCCCGTGAATACGGACCGACACTGGCATGAACACAAGCTGCATCAGACGCCAGCCGATCCAGTGCAGACTCTTCCGCCATGACGAGAAAGCAATGGCCAGCGCGGACTGGCTTACTCTAATGCCCCTGCGGCCCGCACAAGTCGTGACAATATCGCAACGCTCCACCTGCATCGACCACTAAACCGGGAAGCGGTCGCGGTAGGCCTGCGGCGGCACGGCCAGCACGCGCAGGAAGCTTCTCCGCATGGTTTCCTCCGATCCGAAACCACAGTCGCGCGCGATGCGCTTCAGCGGCACCTTGGTTTCCCCCAGCGCCTGCCGGGCGGCCTCGACGCGGACGCGCTCGACGGCGCGCGCCGGGGTGAGTCCCGTCGCGGTTTTGTAACGGCGCAGGAAGTTACGCTCGCTCATGCCCGCCTGTTGCGCCAGCGCCGGCACCGCAAGGTCGGCCCGCAGGTTCTGCTGCATCCAGTCGTGCAGCCGGTCGAACGTGTCGTCCTCGCCGGCCAGCGCCAGGCCCGCACTGAACTGCGCCTGCCCGCCGGGCCGCTTGGCGAACACCACGAGGTGGCGGGCGATGGCGGTGGCCGCCTTGCGGCCGAGATCGGCCTCCACCAACGCCAGCGTCAGGTCGATCCCGGCGGTCACGCCGGCCGAGGTCCAGACGTTTCCGTCACGGACGAAGATCGGGTCGGACTCGACCCGAACCGACGGGAACGTGGCTGCCAGGGCGCCGCAGTACGCCCAGTGCGTGGTCACGCGACGGCCCTCCAGCAGCCCGGCCGCACCGAGCAGGAAGGCGCCGGTGCAGACCGAGGCGGTGCGCCTTGCGACACCGGCGCGCCGGCGGACCCAGTCCCGCATCGCGGCATCGGCGCAGGCGACGCGCGCACCCGGACCGCCGGCGACGATCAGCGTATCCAGCGGCGCATCGGCGTCCGGCAGCGGTGCCGCGGCCACCGCCAGGCCGGAGGAGGACCCCACCATGCCGGGCGTGGCAGCCACCGCCACCGGCGCGTAAGGCCGTGCCGCTCCGGCGCGTTCCGCCAGGTCATTGGCGGTGGCCAGTACCTGGAACGGGCCGGCGACGTCTAGCAGCTGCACGTCGGGAAACAGCAGAATTTCCACGCGGCGCGGGAATGGCGGAATTTGTGGGTCAAATGGCATTTCCGCCAAACCCTGCCATGCGACAACGGCGCCGTCCAGTCACAGGAGACCTGTCATGACCCGCACCCGCATCGGCCTGCTCGCCTTCCCCGGCCTGACCCAGCTCGACATGTCCGGCCCGGCGCAGGTCTTCGCCAACCTGCCCAACGCCGAGGTAATGATCGTTTGGAAGACGCGCGACCCGATCAAGGCCGATGGCGGCCTGACGATCGTGCCGGATGTCACGCTGGCCGACTGCCCGAAGTTGGATGTGCTGTGCATCCCCGGCGGCTTCGGCGTGCAGGCGCTTATGGAGGACGCCGAGGTGCTGTCCTTCATCCGCGGGCAGGCAGGTCAGGCGACCTATGTCGGCTCGATTTGCACCGGTTCCCTGGTGCTGGGTGCCGCCGGCCTGCTGCAGGGGCGCCGCGCGACAACGCACTGGGCGTGGACCGATCTGCTGCCGGCGCTGGGCGCGATCCCGACGCCAGGCCGGGTGGTCCGCGACGGCAAGTATTTCACCGGCGGCGGCGTGACGGCCGGCATCGACTTTGCGCTGACGATGGTTGCTGAGCTGGCCGGGCAGGAAGCGGCGGAGCGTATCCAGTTGGGCATCGAATACGCCCCTGCCCCGCCGTTCAACGCCGGCAGCCCCGATACAGCCAGGCCGGAACTCGTCGAGGCGGTGCGGGCGCGCATGACCGCGATGCGTGAACAGCGCGAGGCCAGTGTCGCGCGGGCAGCCGCCGCTTTGGTCTGACCCCGGGACTCTACGCTGGTGCCGGCTGATCCGGCGCCGGCGCCAGAGGCTCGCTGCGCAGGATCGCCACCGGCCGAAACCGCACCAGATCGATACGGTCGAGGCTGCCCTGCAGCTTCCCGTCCCAGGCGGACAATGCCGCCTCCAGCAGGCGCTCGGCGGGCCAGTGTGCTTCCTTGGCCAAGGTGACGTGCGGCATCCAGGCGCCGGGACGGTAGTGCGGGTGCACCGGCAAGGACGTCAGCGCCGCATGCAGTTCGCTATGCCAGGCGAGCAGACCCGATGTCGGCACCGGCGCTGCCCAAAGCACCGGCGGCGTGCCGGGGAAGACGCCCAGGCCGGCCAGCGTGACCGGTTGCACGGTCCAAATCGTCGCCAGCCGCGCGACGGCCGCGTCGATCGGCGCCACCGGCGCCGTGTCCGGCAGAACGGCTAAAGTCACGTGCGGATGATAGCCGAGCTGCAAGGAATCATCGGCGCCGAGACGCTCCGCCAGCGCCTGCCATAGCCGCTCAATGCCAGCGGCGGCAATTGGGTCAAGGCGCGCGGTCACCGCATATGGCATAAGGATGCATAACTGGCCGCGGCAAGCTCCGCCACAGAAACGGCTGGTATCGGTGTATGGGCGTTGCAATAGGCCAGTTTGGAGCGGCCATTGTTCTCATGTCATGGCGGTCCTTCCGCCCGTCATGACGGTGAGGAGCCTGCGCCATACCGGCCGGCGCTCCATGCCGCCTAAGCTGACACACACGCCGCGAAAAGCCGGCATGGCGGCGAGTCTGTGCCCATCTTGCCGCATCCTTTGCAGCTCATCTTGCCGTCCGTACGGCAGCGCTTCGCACCGGTCGCCGCAGAAAGTGTTGTGCGCCGTTCATTTTCGTGATTTACCTTCCCTATACGTTAACCAAGAGACGCAGCAGTGATCTCCATCCCGTAACCCGGCATGGCGATCGAGAGGCAGCCAGGAGGGAGCGAATGAACGCCCTGTCGCAGATACCGCTTGAGCCAATGGCCGTGCCGACGCTGCTGGACCGGTCCGTCGACGCCTTTCCGGACCGTCCGGCGCTGTCGTTCCACGGCCGCCGCTGGACCTACAAAACGCTCGGCGATCTGGTCACCCGCGCCACCGCCGGATTGCAGCGCATCGGCATCGGGCCGGGCGATCGGGTCGGTCTGTGCCTGCCGAACTCGCCGTACTATGTGATTTTCTACTATGCCGCGCTGAAGGCCGGCGCCGTCGTGGTCAATTACAATCCGCTCTATGTGGTGCGGGAACTGGTGCACCAGATCGAGGATTCCGCGACCACCACGATGATCGTGCCGGATCTGGCCGGGCTCTACGACAAGGCCGCCGAGTGCCTGACGCAGAGCAGCCTGCAACGCTTGGTTGTCTGCCCCTTTGCCGAAGCCCTGCCGCCGGCCAAGCGCCTCGGCTTCGCCATGCTGAAGCGGAAACTGCTGGCGCGTCCGGCCTATGGCGAGCGCATCATTCCCTACCGCGACGTCATCGCCGCGGGCGCGCCGCCGACACCGGTGCCGATCGCGCCGTCAGACCTCGCGGTGCTGCAATATACCGGCGGCACGACCGGACTACCCAAGGGCGCCATGCTGACACATGCCAACCTGTCGGTGAACGCGCAGCAATCCGTGCACCACATGCCCAGCCTGCAGCGCGGCGGCGAGCGCTACGTCGCCGTGCTGCCGTTCTTCCACGTCTATGCCATGACCTCGGTGCTGAACGGCGGCCTGTCGACCGGCGGCGAACTGATCCTGCACGCACGCTTCGAGATCGAGACGATGATGCGCTGCCTGATGCGCGACAAGCCGACGCTGTTCCACGCCGTGCCGACGATCTACATCGCCGTCGCGGCGGAGGCGGAGAAGCGCCGCGTCACGCTCCCCAGCCTGAAGGCCTGTGTCTGCGGCGGCGCGCCACTGCCGGGCGAGGTGCGTGAGCGCTTCGAGCGTCTGACCGGATGCCGCGTTATTGAGGGTTACGGCCTGACCGAGGCCTCGCCCTCCGTCGCCTGCAATCCGCCGGACGGTGAGGTGCGGCCAGGATCGGTCGGCGTCGCCATGCAGGACACGGTCATCGAAATCCGGGCGATCGACGATCTGTCGCGCCTGCTGCCGCCAGGCGAGCGCGGCGAAATCTGCGTGCGCGGGCCTCAGGTCATGCAGGGTTACCTGAACCGTGAGCAGGAAACGCGCAACGCCTTCGTCGACGGCGCGCTGCGCACCGGCGATGCCGGGCATCTCGACGCCGATGGTTATCTGTACGTCACCGACCGGCTGAAGGACCTGATCATCTGCAGCGGCTACAACGTCTATCCGCGGGTGATCGAGGACGCGCTTTATGAGCATCCGGCGGTAGCCGAAGCGATCGTCATCGGCATCGCCGATGCCTATCGCGGCCAGGCGCCGCTGGCTTTCGTGACGTTGCGGCCGGGACAGGCGGCGACCGGCGACGACCTGCGGACTTTCCTGCGCGATAAGGTGTCGGCGATCGAGCTGCCGGTGCGGGTGGAAATCCGGCCGAACCTGCCGAAGACCCCGATCGGCAAGCTGTCGCGGAAGGAGCTGGTGGCCGAGACGAACGCGCCTCACGCCTCAACGAAAGACAGTTGACGTTAACGTTAATCTCCTCTACCACGAGGGCAGAGAGGGACCTCATGGCCGAAGAGCAACTGCTGACCGTAACGGAATTTGCCGAACAGCTTGGGCTGACGGCGCGGGCATTGCGGTTCTATGAGGACAAGGGGCTGATCACGCCGCGACGCGTCGGCACCACACGGGTGTTCTCGTCGCGCGACAGAGCGCGCATGAGCCTGATCCTGCGCGGCAAGCGGCTCGGCTTCTCGCTGAGCACGATCAGAGAGTATCTGGACCTTTACGATGCCGATCCGACGCAGCGGTCGCAGTTGCGCCATCTGCTCGCGGAGGTCGGTAAGCGGCGCGAACAGTTGGTTGCGCAGCGCCAGGCGATCGATGAGGCGCTGGCGGAACTCGACGACATCACCGCGCAGGCGGAAGCCGCGCTGCAAACCCCTGCCTCCCGCGCACGCCGCGCGGCGGCCGAGTAATTATCAGGAGGACGACATGACCAACGCCGTGATCGCGGGCTATGCCCGTTCGCCCTTCCACTTCGCTACCAAGGGCGCGCTTGCCCGGGTGCGGCCCGACGACATGGCCGCGCAGGTGGTGCGCGCGCTGATCGCCCGGACCGGTGTGAAGTCCGAGGACATCGAGGACATCATCGTCGGCTGCGCTTTCCCCGAGGGCGAGCAGGGCCTCAACGTCTCGCGGCTGATCGGCCTGCTGGCCGACCTGCCGCTGTCGGTGGCCGGTGTCACGGTGAACCGGTTCTGCGGGTCGTCGATGCAGTCGATCCATATCGCCGCCGGACAGATCGCGCTGGGCGCCGGCGAGGTCTTCGTCTGTGCCGGTATCGAAAGCATGAGCCGCGTGCCGATGATGGGCTACAACCCGCTGCTGAACCCGGCGCTGATGGCGTCCGGCGCCTTCATCGGCATGGGCGAGACGGCGGAAAACGTCGCTCGCAAGTGGCAGATTTCGCGCGCCGCGCAGGAGGCGTTCGCCGTGCGCAGCCATCAGCGTGCTGCCGCCGCGGTTGCGGCCGGCAAGCTGAAGGACGAGATCGTGCCGATCAGCGGCAAAGGCGGCACCGTCGACCAGGATGGCTGTATCCGCCCCGACACGACGGCCGATGCGCTCGCCGGGCTGAAGCCAGCGTTCGACAAGGACGGCACCGTCACCGCCGGCACCTCCTCGCCGCTGACTGATGGCGCCTCGGCCGTGCTGGTTTGCAGCGAGGCCTATGCCGAGAAGAACGGATTGCAACCATTGGCACGCATAAAGTCGATCGCGGTGGCCGGTTGCGCGCCCGACATCATGGGCATCGGCCCGGTCGGCGCCACCAACAAGGCGCTGGCGCGCGCCGGCATCAGCATTGGCGCCATCGACATTGTCGAACTGAATGAGGCCTTCGCCAGCCAGGCACTGGCCTGCGCCCAGGAACTTGGCCTGCGCGACGACACCATCAACATCGACGGCGGCGCCATCGCCCTCGGCCATCCGCTCGGCGCCACCGGCGCGCGGATCACTGGTAAAGCGGCAGCTCTGCTGAAGCGGGAGGGTGCGCGTTACGCCCTGGCGACCCAGTGCATCGGCGGCGGCCAGGGCATCGCAACGATCCTGGAGCGCGTCTGATGTCGTTGCAGATCAGGAAGGTCGGCGTCGTCGGCGCCGGCACGATGGGCGCCGGTATCGCGGCCCAGGTCGCCAACGCCGGTATCCCGGTGGTGCTGCTGGACATCGTTCCGGACGGTGCCAAGGATCGCAGCACTCTGGCAAAGGGCGCGCTGGATCGCCTGCGCAAGGCCGAACCCGCTGCCCTGATGCATGACGGCGCCGCAAGGCTGATCGAGCCGGGCAACCTGGAGGACGATCTGGGCAAACTTGCCGACTGCGACTGGATCGTCGAGGCGGTGCTGGAACGCACCGAGATCAAGCAGGCGCTGTACCGCAAGCTGGAGACGATCCGCCGCCCCGGCAGCGCGGTGAGTTCCAACACCTCGACAATCGCGCTGCAGGTGCTGACCGAGGGGATGCCGGAATCGTTCCGGCGCGACTTCCTGATCACGCATTTCTTCAATCCGCCGCGCTACATGCGGCTGCTGGAAGTCGTCGCCGGACCGGAGTCAGATCCCGCGTTGGTCGATGCGGTCGCCGGCTTCGTCGACGTGTCCCTGGGAAAGTCGGTCGTCCGCTGCAACGATAGCCCCGGCTTCATTGCCAACCGGTTGGGCATCTACTGGATGCAAACCGCGGTAGTGGAGGCGTACGACCAGGGCCTGACCGTTGAGGAAGTGGATGCCGTCAATGGCCGCCCGTTCGGCATTCCGAAGACCGGCGTGTTCGGGCTGATGGACCTCGTCGGCATCGATCTCGGGCCGCATGTCAATGCCTCGATGCGTGCCGTGCTGCCGGCGTCGGATGCGTTCCACCGCGTCGATCGTCCGGTGCCGCTGATCGAGCGCATGATCGCGCAGGGCCTGACCGGGCGGAAGGGCAAGGGCGGCTTCTACCGGATGGATCGGTCCGGCGGCGGACGCACTATGCTGGCGATCGACCTGGCCACCGGCGAATACCGGCCGCAACAGAAGCCGTCCCTGCCGGAAGTCGAGGCCGGCGCCAAGGATCTGCGCGCGCTGCTGGGAGCGCCGGGGCGGATCGGCACCTACGCGTTCCGCGTGCTGGCGCAGACCATCGCCTATGCCGCGACGCTGATCCCGCAAGCGGCGGCCTCGATCGCCGATATCGATGAGGCGATGCGCCTCGGCTATGCCTGGCGCTGGGGGCCGTTCGAGCTCGCCGACCGGGTCGGCGCCGATTGGCTGGTGGAGCATCTGCGGGCGGTGGGACTGGACGTGCCGGCGTTCCTGGCCGATGCGGCCGGTAAGAAATTCTACCGCGTGGAAAACGGCAAACGACAGTACCTGGGCCTGGACGGCGCCTACCACGACATCGTCCGGCCGCAAGGCGTGCTGCTGCTGTCCGACATCAAGCTGGCCGGCAAGCCAGTGCTGAAAAATTCCAGCGCGGCGCTATGGGATATCGGCGACGGTGTCGTGTGCTTCGAGTTCACCTCGAAGTCCAACGCGCTGGACGACCGCACCATCGACCTGCTGGGCAAGTCGATCGATCTGGTGAAACAACGCTACAAGGCACTGGTCATCTATAATGAGGGCGAGAATTTCTCCCTCGGCGCCAATCTCGGCCTGGCGTTGTTTGCTGCCAACATTGCGGCGTGGGGCGAGATCGAGAAGCAGATCGCCAACGGGCAGCAGACCTACAAGGCGCTGAAATACGCCCCCTTCCCCGTTGTGGCAGCCCCCGCCGGCATGGCACTCGGTGGCGGCTGCGAGATCATTCTTCATTCGGACGCGGTGCAGGCGCACTCCGAAACCTATACTGGACTGGTGGAAGCGGGAGTCGGCTTGGTGCCGGGATGGGGTGGCTGCAGCGAAATGCTGGCACGCTGGCGGGCGGAACCGAAACTGCCGCGGGGTCCGATGCCGGCGGCCGGAAAAGTGTTCGAAACCGTCAGCGTCGCCGACGTTTCCAAGTCGGCGCATCAGGCGATGGAAAAGAAGTTCCTGCGCCCGACCGACGGCATCACCATGAACCGCGACCGCCTGCTGGCGGATGCGAAGCAGCGCGCGCTGGCGATGGTGGAGGGCTACAAGCCACCGGAACCGCCGGTCTACAACCTGCCCGGTGTCGCCGGACGCTGCGCGCTGAACGCCGCCGCCGCCGGCTTCCACCGGCGCGGCCTCGCCACCGACCACGACCTGATAGTGGCCGATGCGCTGGCCGAGGTGCTGACCGGCGGCGACGCCGACATCATCGACACGGTGACGGAACAGCAGGTGCTCGACCTGGAGCGCAAGGCGTTCATGCGCCTTGCCCGCACCGCGCCGACGCTGGCGCGGATCGAGCACACGCTGGAAACCGGCCGCCCGTTGCGCAACTGAATTCCCGGAGCCACGCCCCATGCAAACCTACAAGGCCCCGATCCGCGACATGCGCTTCGTGCTGCACGAATTGCACGACAGCGCCTCCCTGTCCTCCCTGCGCGGGCTGGAGGAGGTCTCACCCGATTTGATGGACAGCATCCTGGAGGAAGCCGGCAAGCTGGCCGAGGAGGTCCTGCTGCCAGTCAACGCGTCCGGCGACGAGCAGGGCTGTGTGCTGGAAAACGGCGTTGTGCGAACGCCGAAAGGATTCCAGGAAGCGTACAATGCGTTCCGCGACGGCGGCTGGACATCGTTGGCGGCCGATCCGGAGTACGGCGGCCAGGGGTTGCCGGAAAGCCTGAACAAGCTGGTGGAGGAAATGATCTGCGCCTCCAACCTGGCGTTCAGCCTGTATCCGGGCCTGACGCACGGCGCCTACCAGGCGATCGTTGCCCATGCGTCGGACGAGTTGAAGCAGACCTACCTGCCCAAAATGGTGGACGGCACCTGGTCCGGCACGATGTGCCTGACGGAGGCGCATTGCGGCACCGACCTCGGCCTGCTGCGCACGCGCGCCGTGCCGCAGGACGATGGGTCGTATCGGGTGTCAGGCTCGAAGATCTTCATCAGCGCCGGCGAGCACGACCTGACGGAGAACATCATCCATCTGGTGCTGGCACGCCTGCCCGACGCGCCGCGCGGCGTGCGCGGTATCAGCCTGTTCCTGGTGCCGAAATTCATTCCGAACGCCGACGGCAAGCCCGGCGCGCGCAACGGCGTCATCTGCACGGCGCTGGAGCACAAGATGGGCATCAAGGGCTCCGCCACCTGCCAGTTGACCTTCGAGGACGCCACCGGCTGGCTGGTCGGCGAACCCAACAAGGGGCTCGCGACGATGTTCACGATGATGAACAGCGAGCGCCTGTCAGTGGGAATCCAGGGCCTCGGCGCGGCCGAACTCAGCTACCAGAGCGCCGTCGGCTACGCTCGCGAACGGCTGCAGGGCCGCAGCCTGGGCGGCGCGAAGGAGGCCGAGAAAGCCGCCGACCCGATCCTCGTGCATCCCGACGTCCGGCGCATGCTGATGACGATGCGCGCCTACTCAGAAGGCTGTCGCGCGCTGGGCGGCTGGGTGTCGCGGATGCTGGATGAGATGGAGCGGTCGAACGATCCCGACGCGCGGCAGCGGGCGGAGGATTTCACCGCGCTGATGACGCCGGTGGTGAAAGCGCTGTTCACCGACCTGGGCTTCGAGGCCACCAATATCGGCATGCAGGTCTATGGCGGTCACGGCTACATCCGCGACCACGGCATGGAGCAGATCGTGCGCGATGCCCGCATCTCCATGATCTATGAGGGCACCAACGGCATCCAGGCGCTGGATCTGGTCGGGCGCAAGCTGCCGACGGGCACCGGCCGGCTGCTGCGGACGTTCTTCCACCCCGTCAACGACTTCATCGAGCAGCACAGCGCGCATCCGCAACTCGCGGAAATGGTGAAGGGCTTTGGGCGCGCGTTCGGGGCGTTGCAGCTGGCGACCAGCCACATCGCCGGTGCCGGCCTGGCGGATCCGGAGGAAGCCGGCGCGGCGGCAACCGAGTATCTGCGGCTGTTCGGCCTGGTGGC
>JAFEFW010000658.1 GCA_018240405.1 Pseudomonadota bacterium | reverse complement strand
GCGCTCCTGAAGCGCGCCGACTACGCGATGACCCAGGCGTTGCGTCCCGGCGCGCCGGACGCGCAGGCCGTGCTGGCAGCAACCATTAGCGATGTCTGCTCCCCGGCCACCCGCGCCGCGGTCGCGGCTTGTCCGAACAACGCAGAGGCGTTGGCCACCGTCCTCGCCTCGCCCGAGTTCATGCGGAGATAGCCAATGCACCCCTCCCGGCGCGGCTTTCTGTTCGGCTCCGCGGCAGCGCTGACGCTCGGCGGCGCCTCCCTGTCGGTGCATGCGGCGCAGACCGACAACCGCTTCGTCCTGGTGTTCCTGCGCGGCGCCATGGACGGGCTGAGCGTGGTGGTGCCGTATGGCGACCATAACCTGCGAAGCTGGCGGCCGGCGCTCGTGCCGCCGGAACCGGGACAGGAGAAGGGCCTGGCCGATCTCGGCGGCTTCTGGGGCCTGCACCCGTCGCTGAAAGCAATGCTCGCGCTGTACCGCTCGAACGAATTGCTGCCGGTGCACTGCGTCGCGATTCCGAACCGCAGCCGCAGCCATTTTGAGGCGCAGGACATTCTGGAAATCGGCGCCGAACACCGCATGACGAGCGGCTGGATGAACCGGATATCCGCGCTGATGCCGGCGCCGGAGAACTGCGACCTGGCCTTCAACCTCGGCAACACCGCACCGCTGGTGCTGCACGGCGAGGCACCGGTCTCCACCTGGGATCCGTTCCACAAGCGGCCCCGTGTGTCCGCCGGCTTCTACGAGAATATTGTGCGAATGCATGCCGGCGACCGGCTGACCGGCGCCGAAATGGCCGACGGACTGCGGGAGCGGCGCTACATCGACCGGGTGCTCGCCGGCACATCCTATGACGGGCTGCGGCCCGGATTCACCCGCCTGGCCAGGGCCGCGGCGAAGCTGCTGGCGGCGCCTGACGGGCCGCGCCTGGCGGAACTGGAGGTGCAGGGCTGGGACACCCATGCCGGCCAGATGCCGCGCCTGGCGGAGGCGCTGGATGAGCTGGATGCCGGCATGGCGGTGCTGCGCGCCGACCTGGCGCCGGTCTGGAACCGCACGGTTGTGCTGATCGTCACCGAGTTCGGACGCACCGTGCGCGTCAACGGCACGCGCGGCACCGATCACGGCACCGGCACAGCCGCGTTCCTCGCCGGCGGCGCCGTCGCCGGTGGCCGTGTGCTGGCAGACTGGCCGGGCTTGGGCGCCGGCCAATTGTTTGAGGATCGCGACCTGCAGCCGACGCTCGACCTGCGCGCGTTGATGAAGGGGGTGTTGGGACCGCATCTGGGATTGTCGGCGCGTGATCTACTGACGGTCTTCCCGGGCAGCGAGCAGGTCGGTCCGACACAAAAACTGCTCAGCGTGTGACGCCCGCCCCTGCCAACACCGTTATGCTCGGCGCCCGGCGACAGGCGTCACCATGCCCCTGGCGTCCTCTTATGCCTCCAGCCAGGCACGTACGGCCTGCTTCAGGAAGGCAGCGTCCGTCGGATTGCTGACCGGGTTACCGGCGCGGTGGCCCCAGATACTGTCGATCGGGCGCAATGCCGCATGCCGCAGGAACGGCAGTTCCGCCTCGTTGTCCGCTACCCGGAAATACAGGTCGGTCGACCCGGGCATCAGCAGCACCCTGGCCTCGATCGCCCGCAGCGCGGCCGGCAGATCGCCATCATAGAGGTCGTTGGCACTGATGTCGGCGGCATCCCAGGTCAGCAATTGGGCATACTGGTTGGCCGCCGGCCGGACGCCAAAACGCTGTTCCCAATCGGTCTTGAGAAAACTTTCCAGATCGGGTGCCCCGAGATTAGGCTGCGGGCCTGACGCCAGGTGCAGGCCGGCACGGTAGAAATCCTGGCTCAGCGCCCAGGCGGCGTAGATGCGGCCAAAGGCGCGTTTCGCCGCCGCAGGCTCTGATGAGAACCGGCCGTTGCCGATGTGCTGCGGCGCGGCCTCCAGCGTCGCCATCAGCGATCGCAGGAAGACCTGGTTGTGCACCGCTGTCTTCGCCACGCCGCAATTCACCACGATGCGTGCCACCGCGGCCGGAAACAGCGCCGCCCAGTGATAGGCCTGCAACGCGCCCATCGACCAGCCGTAGACGCAGGCGATTTGTTCGATCCCGAACAAATCCTGCAAAGCCCGGCGCTGCACCTGCACATTATCAAACACGGTCACCAGCGTCGGGTAATCCGGACGGTCCGCCGG
The DNA here is from genome assembly GCA_018240405.1 of Pseudomonadota bacterium. Taxonomy (GTDB): domain Bacteria; phylum Pseudomonadota; class Alphaproteobacteria; order Acetobacterales; family Acetobacteraceae; genus Rhodopila. The sequence goes on along the minus strand of JAFEFW010000658.1, from coordinate 11,900 downwards.
CGAGGAGGACAGGCCGTTGCCGAACATGTCCGGAATGACGATGAACCAGCGCGTCGGGTCCAGCACTTTGTCCGGGCCGATCAGCCATTCCAGGTCCGGATGCTGCGCGCCATAGCTGGTCGGATAGACGATGACATTGTCGCGCGCCGGCGACAGCGTGCCATGCGCCTTCCATGACAGGCGCGCATCGGTCAGGCGGGCGCCCGACTGCAGGGTCACATCTCCAGCCGCGTATACCCCAGTCTGCGTGGGCCAGGTCATGGTGTCATCATCCCGACGGTCATGCAGCGCAGTATGCGCCGGCCGACGCGGGCTGGGCAGTGTCCAGAAAAAATTCCTTGCAGGATCATTGCATGTAGGCTAAGTCTTAGAACAAATCAGGAACTACCAGGCTGGCAGAAAAGGAGCCCGCATATGCCCAGGCTGTCCCACACGCCAAACAGTGACATTGTGCCGCACGTGCTCGACCGTGCCGTGGCGCGGATTGCACCGTTCTTCAGTGACGGTTCTGCCCAGTTCACCGAAGCGCAGAGCCGCAAGGCCGCCCTGCATGCGGTGCTGTCTTTCGGCCCATCGAACGGCAAGGAACTGCAACTGGCCGCGCAGATGTGCGCGCAGGAGATCGCGGCGCTCGACTGCCTGCGCTGCGCCGCGGTGATCCCCGGAAACCAGGTGGAGACGGTGCTGCGCATCCAGGAATACGCGCTGAAGCTGAACGCCATGTCGATGAAGGCGCAGAAGGCCCTGGATGCCGGCCGGCACGCCGCGCGCGCCGGAACCACCGCCTTCGATGAGGCCGAGTTCACCCAACAGATGTCCCGCGTGCAGGAAATGGTCACCTTTGCTCGGACCAGAGCCGAGGCGGCACGCATTGCGCAGGAGCTGGAGGCCGCATCCGCGGCCGCGACCGGCGAGGCAGACACGCGCCGTAAGGCCGAGAAGGCGTGGGCGGAGGATCTGCAGAACGTCGCCGCCTGGACTCAGCAGACGCAGCACTGAATTGGTCTGATCAAATCGGCTTGGTTCGATCCTTTGGATCGAACCACTGCTGCGGTAATGGGCGACGCAGGAGAACCGCCGCCATGTACATCCCCGCCCATTTCAAGGAAGACCGGATCGACGTGCTGCACGAAGCGATTCGCGCGGCCGGCCCGGCGACGCTGGTGTCGATGACGCCGGACGGACTGTTCGCCAGCCACGCGCCGCTGTTGGTCGACCCGGCCCCCGCACCCTACGGCACACTGATCGGCCACCTCGCCAAGGCCAACCCGCATGTCCGCATCGCCGATCCGGCCGTCGAGACGCTGGTGATCTTCCACGGTCCGAACGGTTACATCACGCCATCCTACTACGCGGCAAAGCGCGAGCACGGGAAGGTGGTGCCGACATGGAACTACAGCGCCATCCACGCCTACGGCACGCTGGAGACATTCGACGAGCCTGCCCGCCTGCTGGAGATCGTCACCCGCCTGACCAACACCTTTGAATCGCCGCGTGCCGCTCCCTGGGCGGTGTCCGATGCGCCGGAGGAGTTCGTGCAGACCATGCTGCGCGGCTTCGTCGGCATTTCGCTGCGCATCACCCGGCTCGAGGGCAAGGTGAAAATGAGCCAGAATCGCCCTGCCACCGATATCGGCGGTGTGGTCGATGGATTACGGCAGGATGGCCGCTCCGACCTCGCGGCGGCGGTGGCGCAGGCGGCCCGAGGTCAGGACTGAGCGCGCTGCCGGTTGATCTCGTAAGCCTCCAGGTTGCAGCGCGCGGCCGTCATCACTGGCACCGCCACCCCGAGCCGCGCCGCCCGGTCCACCATATCGCCGATGACGTGCTCCGCCTCGGTGCGACGGTTGTTCTGCATGTCCCACAGCATGGACGGGCCGTAGATCGACTCCGGATCGGCAAACAGCGAGCGCAGGAAGACCGCCTGCTCCGCGGATACCGGATAGCCCTCGGCCGCCGTCACCGCGCCGACCTCCGCCAGCACGGCCTCGACCAGCCGGCCAGAGGACGCGGACGCGGCGATGGCGCCGGCGCGCGACCGGCACAGCGTGGCGATGGTGGAGGCAAAGCAGAACATGCGGAACTTCGCCCACATGGCCGCCAGGATGTCGTCGCTGACAATGCCTTCCATGCCGCCGGCAGCCAGCGCCTCGCGGATTGCCTCGCAGCGCGCCGATCCGCCGCCGCCGAGTTCGCCGAAGGTCGTATAGCCACGAAACGCGGTCAGCGCCGGGCGGACGATGACGCCGTCGGGCCGGAGTGAAGCGTTCTCGAACGTCTGGCAGCCCAGTACGTGATCGTGGCCGAACCGGGCGGCGAGGATGTCGATATGGCGGATCCCGTTCAGCACCGGCAGGATGGTGGTCGCTGGACCGATCGCTGGCGCGACTGACTCGATCGCGTCTTCCAGGTCGAAGCCCTTGCATCCCAGCAGGACAACGTCATAGGCGCCGGCAATCTGCTCGCGGCCGATCCCCTTCGCCGGCGTCCGGGATTCCGCCCCATTGGCGATGATGACCAGCCCATCCGCCCGCAGTTGCGCCGCTCTGCCCGGGCGCACGAGGTATTCCACCTCGGCCCCGCCCTGCGTCAGTTTCGCGCCAAAATAGCCGCCGAGGGCGCCGGCGCCGAGGATGAGGAGTCGCATGGTTGCGGTGGTCGGACGGTCCCGCGCCGGCGTCAAGCCCGGCCCGCGACGCGGGACTGTCACCGCAAGCGGCGATCCGCTATTGACAGCGGGACTCCGTGACAGAGGACGCCGCCCGATGGCCAGACCCGCCCATACCACGCCCGCCGCAACCGAGTGGGACCGCGACGCGGCGCTGACCACCGCTCGCATCCTGCTGGAGATCAAGGCGGTGAATTTCCGGCCGGAGGAGCCGTACACCTTCACCTCGGGCTGGAAGTCGCCGGTCTATATCGACTGCCGCCGCATCATCTACTTCCCGCGCGCCCGCTCCAAGATCTCCGACCTGGCGGTGGAGAAGGTCAACCGCCATGTCGGCTTCGAGACGATAGAGACGGTGGCCGGCGGCGAGACGGCTGGCATCCCCTTCGCCGCCTTCATCGCCGACCGGATGAACGCGCCAATGTCCTATGTGCGGAAGAAGCCGAAAGGGTTCGGCGCCAATGCTCTGATCGAGGGCGACGTGCCGGTTGGCAAGCGCACCCTGCTGGTCGAGGACCTGACCACCGACGGCCAATCCAAGATCAAGTTCGCCAATGCCCTGCGCGATGCCGGGGCGATCGTCAACCACACCTTCGTCGTGTTCTTCTACGGCGTGTTTCCCGGCGCGTTCGAGACGCTGGCGAAGATGGACATCGCCCTGCACCATCTGTGCACGTGGTGGGACGTGTTGGAAGCGTGCAAGGACCGCCCGTACTTTACGGAGCAGTCGCTATCCGAGGTGCGGCGCTTCCTGGAGGACCCGGTGGCATGGTCCGCCAGGCATGGCGGCGTGTCGTCGCCCGAGGAGGCAATGGCACGCAAGGCGGCGGCGGACACATAGAAGGCCCATTCGCTGACGAGGTCCACAGCCTTGCCACCGTCATGGGGCACGACGGCCCCATGAGGGTTGAGATAAGCTAATGCCCCTTCCACGCCCGCGATCAGGCGTGGAAGGGCGGGTTAATAATGAGCAGCAAACGGGACCGAAACCACGCCGGTCCGCACCGTCAGATCACCCGTTCGATACGCCGTTCGCAACATGCGGCACGGCCATCATCTGGTTGTCACACGGTGTCCCCGTGTTGCTGATCTTCGCCTTCAGGGTGGAGCCGTCCACGGTCCCCGTCACCGGGTAGGACTTGTTGCCCTCCGACTCGACAGCATTGGCCTTGAAGGCACCCTTGTTGTCCATCGTGCCGGTCAGATGCGCCATATGCTTGGAGCCGTCCCAGCTGACGATGCCGTTGACGGTCTTATCCGGGTGCACCATGACGTGCCAGTCCATCGCCGGGCAGCCGCCACGCGCCTCGGTCTTCGTATCGTACAACGTATCCGTGCTGGGAACGCCAGCCTGGGCTGAGAGAACTGGTGCCACGACCGCCAGCCCGACAGCTGCCAGCCCGGCACATGCCAGACGCCCGATACGGGTCGACTTCGTCGAATCATACTGCCGGATCATGTCATCCTCCTGTGTTGTTGACGTGGACGCGGTTCATCACTTCGAACGTTGTGCAAACGGACAACGCGGCGCATCGCCAAGTTGCGGTCAGGCATCCGGACGTTCACGCCTGTATGCATAGCGCCATGACGGAGGCGATGTTCCCAATGGACGCTTCCGCTCGGCACAACAATCTGTGACCGAACTGAATCAGGCTATAAATGACAACGGCTTCATGAATTCGACAGGCGGGTGATCAGGTCGGCCCGTCGACGAAGCTCCGCACCAGGGGCAGCGTGCGCTCCGGCGCCTCCTCCTGGGGGACATGGCCAAGATCGCCGAATGCAAGCAGTCGAGCCTGGGGCATGACCGCGAGGTAGTCGCGGGCGGTTGCAAACGGAATCAGTTTGTCCTTTTCACCCCATACCAGCAGCGTGGGGACCTGGATCCGCCGCAGCATCGGTTCCGGCGGCACCAGCCATAGCTGTGCGGTGCGGTCCAGCAGTGCCTGCCGGTTGCCGGGCGCCAGCATCAGGTCGCGATAACGGTCCAGCGTCGCATCACTCAGCCGCTTTGGATCGCCGTACGCCAACGCCAGATTCGCCCGCAACAGAACGCGCGGCAGCGTGTATGGCAGGACGTGCGCCAGCGCCGGGATGTCCGGCTTTTTCTCATACTCGAATCCGGCACTGGCGAAACCATCCGGCGAGATCAGCACGAGTTTGCTTACCAGAGCGGGATGATCAGCCGCGAACATCCATGCGAATTTGGCGCCAAGCGAGTTGCCGACAAACACCGCGCGTCGGATCGCCAGCGTATCCATCAGGCCGAGGATGATCTGCATCGTCCTGGCGTCCGAATAGTCCCCTGTCGGTTCAGGACCGGTCAGGCCGAAACCGGGCAGGTCGAAACGAATGACACGATCCCGGGTGGACAGCGCCTCGGCCCATGGCTCCCAGGTGTGCAGGCTGGAGCCGAGCCCGTGCAGCATGATCACGGCTCGGCCGCCGCGGGGCCCGGTATCGCGCACGTGCAGGCGGATGCCGGCGACCCAGATGAATTCCGACGGCGGCTGCCCGTATTGTGCATCCAGGGCGGTCCGCTGCTTGTCCGGGTCGTGCAGCCACGCGCCGCCAGCAGTCAGCAGCGCGGCGACCAGGGCGATCACCCACACCCAGGTCACTCGCGCTTGATGCCGTACGGCTCGACCAGGCGCCAGACGTGGTCCGGCACCATGTTACGCATTCGTTTCGGATATGCTCGCCGCAGGTGCAGAACGGTCTCGACCGCCTTCATCTCAACGCGGGCCCTGGCGAATTCCAGGCCGCGCGGGCCGATCTTCGGCATCAGCCAGCCGACCAAAGGGCGCAGGAAATCCGGCATGCCACGTACGGGCAGGCCGCCGGCGGCACGCTCCGTGTTTTTCATGAAGCCGCTGACCGGACCCTTGCGGTTGCCCGCACTGCCCGGTGCTGTAGTGCGGAGAGAGTCGCCCAGCAGCGACAGCAGCTCCTCCCCACGTTCGTTGCGGATCAGCAGCCATTGCTCGCCTTGCCCGCCCATGTAGCCGACGGTGATGTCGGCGAGGCTGTTGGTGTAGTCGACGCAGGTGCGGCAGGTGATCGGGAAGAAGTCCTGCGGCAGCTTGGAAATCGGCAGCCGCAGGAACGGGATGTTTTTCACGCGTCCGTCGGTGAAGCGCAGCTCGACGTGGTAGTCGGCCTTGAATTCCAGGTAGGTGATGGTATCGGGGTCGTCCGCGAGCAGTTTCAGGAAGCCGTGAAACTGTTCCGTCGTGGTGTTGTCGGAACACGGCGTCCCAATGACGTACAGCCGTTCCAACCCAAGCGTGCGCTCCAGCGCGCGCAGGGCGTAGACCTGGCACGGGATGCCGATCACCGCGAGCCGCTTGAAACCCCGAGCACGTGCCGGCTCCAGCAGGGCAAGCAGGGGCGCGTAGCCCATCCGCATGCCGCGGCACTGTGCCATCCCATCGGGATCGGTGACGATCACCGGGCGCGGCTTCCATTTGTCCGCCGGATCCGGCGCCATGGTCAGCACCGCGTCCACTGTCCCGGTTTCCAGCAGGCGACGCCCGATACTGGTAACGATGCCGGTCCATTGCGCGCCGGGCAGCGGATTGCGCATCGAGGCGCGCAGCATCCGGCGGAACGGACCGAAGAACAGCTCGTCCGGAGTCGTGGCGGGATCGCGTGTGCGGCCATGCACCTGGCGCTCCAGCGCCGGATAGTCGGGCTTGATGAACTGGCAGGCGCCGCCGCAGCGCTTCGGGTCCTCCGACCGGGAGACACCGCAATCGGTGCACAGCGTACGCGGCACAGCGTCCCGGAGCGGCGGGGTCCAGACTGGCGGCAAGGCGGTATCGGCAGCGTCCATCGGCGTATCGCGCGGTTTGCGCTGCGATATGAGGCGTAAACGCAGGTTGACGCAACCGCGTGGTGTGCAGAGCGTCTATCCCGCTTCGTCGACGGTTTCCAGCTCCGCCTCGCGCAGGCGGCGGATGAAGGCCGACTTCGCCGCATGGCGCTGGCGCCGGCAACCGGTGGAATGGCGGCACAGGCCGGTGCTATGCTGACGCCAGGAGGACCCGATGGGCGCCATTCAGCTACCCGACGACCTGCATCGCGCCATCGAGGAGCAAGTCGCGCTCGGCCGAGCCGCCAGTGCCGCCGACTTCATTGCCGAGGCTGTCGCGCGGATGATCCAGGATGACGAGGCTGAGCAGAGCGCCCTCGATGGCGACGATGGTGCGGTGAACGACGAGCTTGAGGCCGTCATTACCGCCGGCCTCGCCGAGGCTGAAGCGGGACAAGGCATCCTGATTTCGTCCCCCGACGACGCGCAACGCCTGCAGGAGTCCTTCGTGCGTCAGCTTCGCGAGGATCTCGCCGCCGGTCAGTAGCTTGCCCTATCGTCTCATGCCCCTGGCCGCCGCGCAGGTCAGGCTCATTCTCCTGGAAAGCGCCAAATGCCACGGCGAGCAGGCGGCAGTGAGGTATAGCCATCTGCTCCTCGCTACGTTCCAAACTGTCGGTGAACGGCCCGACACGGCAGGTGCGACGAATCTGTTAAGATTTCCCGGCGTCCGCGCCTTTCCCGCACGACTGGTACGTGACCGGCTGGCGCCGGAGCACCGCGTCCGGTCGCCGCGACACATCGTGCTGTACCGCGTGGCACCGGATGGCGTCGTCGACATCCTCGCCGTGATCCATGACCGGATGCTGCTGTCCCGTGCCGCCGGCCGAGCGGTACGCGCCGCCAATTCCTGACCGCCCCGCGCTGCTATTGTTTACACACGCGCCGCCCTCCCCTACCCTGGCCAGCCACAACCAGCGGCCATAACAACGTCCATGGATTCAGCCACTCCGGCCCCTCCGCCTGCCGGCGCCATCGACTGCGACGTGCACATCAACCTGCCCTCGACGCGGGTGCTGCTGCCGCATTTCGACCCGTACTGGCGCGAGCACATCACCCGCCGCGGGCTGGAACGCGAGAGCCTGGACACCACCAGCTTCCCGGCCAACGCGCCGATCAACGGCCGGCCTGACTGGCGCCCGGACAACGCCCCGCCGGGCAGCCTCCTGCCGGCCCTGCAGTCACATATCCTCGATCACTTCCAGCTCCGCCATGCCATCGGCAACGTGCTGAACGGCGCGCAGGTGATCTTCAGCGAGGACCTGTCCGCTGCTTATTGCCGGGCGATCAACAACTGGCTGCAGAAGGAGTGGCTGGACCGCGACCCGCGGCTGCGGGCCTCCATCGTCGTGCCGGTGCACAGCGCCGAACTGGCGGCCGAGGAAATCCACCGCATGGCCGGCGACACCCGCTTTGTGCAGGTGCTGATGCTGTCGATGGCGGAGCTGCCGCTGGGCCGCCGCCAGACCTGGCCGATCTACAAGGCCGCCACGGAATACGACCTGCCGATCGGCATCCATGCCGGCAGCTCCTACCGTCACCCGCCCAGCGCCGGCGGCTGGGGGTCGTACTACCTGGAGGATTACGTCAGCCACGCACAGGGCTTCGCCGCCAGCATGAACAGCCTGGTGGCCGAGGGCGTATTCCAGAAATTCCCGACGCTGAAGGTCGTGCTGATGGAGTCCGGCGTGTCCTGGCTGCCGGCAGCGCTGTGGCGGCTGGACAAGACGTGGCGCGGCGTACGCGCCGAGACGCCCTGGCTGGAAGTCCTGCCAACCGAGATCGTCCGCCAGCACATCCGCCTGACGCTGCAGCCGTTCGACGCTCCACCGACGGAGCCGCAGTTGATCACCCTGCTGGAACAGCTCGGGTCGGACGAATTGCTGCTGTTCTCGACCGATTATCCGCACTGGCACTTCGACGGTGACGAGGCGCTGCCCGCCGGCTTGCCGGACGCGCTGCGGCAGAAGATCTGCATCGACAATCCGCTGGCTACTTACCCGCGTTTACGCACGTGAAGGAGACTGTCCAATGAACATGACTGTCCTGGATCGCAAACCCGATGCTGCCACCGGCGCCGACCGCCCGGCGGCAGCCTATATGGGCTTCATCGACTGCGACGTGCATCCCTATACCAAGGGGCCGAACGACTTCGACCCGTTCCTGTCGAAGCGCTGGCTGGAGCACAAGAACGCCATCGGCGGCCGGCCGCGGCAGGCGCTGGCGAAAATGCCGATGTATCCGCGGATGTCCCCCGGCGCCGGCATGCGCATGGATTCCTGGCCGAAGAGCGGCGGTCACCCCGGCTCCGACCTGCCGTTGATGCAGGAGCAGTTGCTGGACCTGTTCGACGTTTCCGCCGGCCTGCTGGCGCCGCTGGTGGGCGGCTCCGCCGCGGAACGCAATGTCGAGTTCGGCTCCGCCATGGCCACCGCGGTGAATGAGTGGCAGCTGGCGCACTGGTGCATCCCCGACAAGCGGCTGAAGGGCGCCATCCAGGTCAATATCGAGGACACACCGGGCGCCATTGCCGAGATCGAGAAGCGGGCCGGCGACCGGCGCTTCTGCCAGGTCAACATCCCGCCCCGCGGCATAGAGCCGCTGGGCCGTCCGCGCTACCTGCCGATCCTGGAAGCCTGCGCGGCAAACGATTTCCCGATTTCGCTGCACCTGGGCGGCACCAGCGGCCATGCCTCGACCGGTGGCGGCTGGCCGTCCTTCTACCACGAGGAGCATCCCTCCTACGTGCAGACCATGCAGACGCTGGTAATCTCGCTGGTCTGCGAAGGCGTGTTCGAGAAGATTCCGAACCTGAAGGTGGTGATGGTCGAAGGCGGCTTTGCCTGGCTGCCGGCACTGTGCTGGCGTCTGGACAAGACCTGGAAGCGGCTGAAGACGGAAGTGCCGTTTCTGACCAAGTCGCCGTCGGAGTACGTGCACGAGCACTTCTGGGTGACGACGCAGCCGATCGAGGAGCCGGAGCGGCCGCAGGACATGCTGTCACTGCTGGAATGGATCGGTCCCGAGAGGATCATGTTCTCGACCGACTATCCGCACTGGGACCAGGACGATCCGCGTTACGCCTTCAAGGTGCAGATCCCCCGCGAGTGGCAGGAGCAGATCTACAAGACCAACGCGCGGGAACTGTATCACCTGGATTGAGGCCAAGGTGCCATATGCGCGGAGTGACGTGACGGTGCCACACGCGGCCCGTCACCTACCCCACCGTCATACCGGCTCTCTCCGTCACGGCGGGTCTCACCGTCATGGCGGGCGCAGGCCCGCCATCCACGACTTGCGGAGTTTCCTCAGTTGCCGACTGTGACGTTGTGGCAAAGGCGTGGATGGCGGGCCTGCGCCCGCCATGACGGTGGGGCGGGCTTCGTACCCAAGCGGCAAGCAATCCTCCGCCCGTCAGTGTTCTCGACATAGACATAAAGGCCTCGCCAGCACCATGCCTCGTCACGTCGTCGCTCGGGTCGACGAAATCCCCGCCGGCACCTGCAAGATCGTTACGGTGCGTGGCCGTGAGATCGGCATCTTCAACGTCAAAGACTCGTTCTACGGCCTGATCAATCGCTGCCCGCACCAGGGCGCACCGCTATGCGAAGGCGCCATCGTCAGCCGCCTGGTATCGTCGCTGCCCGGCGAATACGGCCTCAGCCGGCCGGGCGAGATGATCCGCTGCCCCTGGCATTGCTGGGAGTTCGACATCACCACCGGCAAGTCACTGTGCGACCCGAACTCCATGCAGGCGCGCATGTTCAACGTGGAAGTCGAGCCGGGAAAGGACCTGGTCGAAGGTCCGTTCGTTGCGGAGGCGGTCGAGGTCAGCGTGGAGGACCGCTACGTCGTCGTGACGATGTAGTCCTTCACGCCGGCAGCGCATCCAGGATGAACTGCCCGAACAACGTCATCTCCGGGCTGGTCTGCGCGTAGCGATCGATCGCACCCAGCACCTGCGCCACCGTCGCCGCATCCGGCGGCGGCGCGGCCGGCAATCCAGGCAGCAGAGCCACAATCCCCGCGGCCTCCGCACGCGCTTCGGCCCTGAACCGTTCGCCGGCCGCCCGTGTCCCGGGTGCCGGGATCAGCGGCACCAGCGCATCCGCCAGCCAGGCGAGCGCACGCGGCCAGTGGGCGACCTGGCGGTACAGCGCCGGAACGAATGGCACGCCATTCATCTCGACGGCAAAGCGCATCAGCACCGCGCGCTCCTGCTCCGGCATTGCCAGCGGATCGACGTTGCCCGGCATTGGCGGCAGCATTGCCGGCGGCGTCCAGGCGGTATCAAACCCGGTACCAGCCGGCCGCGTGCCGGTCAGCAACAGGCGCAGGCAGGCTCCGGTCACCAGATTGACCGGCGAGACGCGGACGAAGTTCGCCGCGATGTTGCGGATCGCGGCCACGTCCGCCGGCGCCAGTCCCAGCGCGGCTGTGTCCGCCGGCGGCGGTGCAGGCAACCGCACCGTCCTGGCCAGCCGCCAGCCGGTCTCCGGCACGGCGCCCGAGACCATCGCCGGCCGCACCGCGTCCCACGCCCATTCCAGCACGCCCGGCAGTGTCGCCAGGTAGCGCTGCAGCGACGACACGTAGGGCACGCCGGAGAAGCGCCGGATCTCGTCGTAGATCACCGCGATGCGGCCGGTCGCCGCCGTCTCGGCCAGTTCGGGAAGCAACACCTGGGTCATGAGTGGCAGATTGCCGCAGCCAGGCCGCGCGCGCCACTGAGCGCTATGGTGATGGTCACTCTCCGCGGTTGGCTTGGATGCTTCACGCCAACGGGCGAAGGACGCCGGGGAGGCGCCAGGATGGCTTGGGGCCGGCCTATGCGCGCATCACACCACACAAGTGCCTTGGCGTTTACTTGGCGGTGAAAACCGCCCTTCACGCCGCACCGATCTCGCCATCGATGGCACGACGGCGGCCCAGGCGCCCGGCACACAAGTGATTGCCCAGCCCGCACATCGACGCACGGCGGCAGCGGTGCCATACCGGACAGCCCCGCTGCCCGTCCTGACGAGACCTGCCCGATGCCTTCGAGTCGTAGTGCGTCCGCCCTATGAGCGGCCCGTCCACCGCCAGCCTGTTGCGGTCGATGCCGGTCTGGCCGCTGCTATCGACACTCGCCGTGCAGACGCTGGCAACCGCGGCGCTGTATTCGCTGCCGACCATCGCGCCCGAAGTTGCCCCTGACCTTGGCATCGAGGCGACGCTGGTCGGCAGCTTCGTCGCCCTCGCCTATGGCACCGGCATCGTGTCGGCGCTGCTGTCGCCGGGCCTGGTACGACGTTACGGCGGTGTGCGGGCCACGCAGGCGGTGCTGCTCGGCGCCGCCGGGATGCTGGTGCTGATCGG
>JAFEFW010000657.1 GCA_018240405.1 Pseudomonadota bacterium | reverse complement strand
CCGTCCCGCCGGCTCGAGGGTTGGCTTGCCATGCCGGACCTGCCGCCGCCTCGCCGTCTGGGGTGAACCGCGTTAGCCGATCCCCAAACCCATCGCGCACGACCCGGCGGTGCCGCCGAGTGCCCGCGCGCCCAGACGGATTTACAAGCAATGTCGATGACCCATTACATGCAATTGCTGGCCGAGAACCAGCCATGGAACCTGCTGTTATTCATGGCGATCCCGGTCATCCTGGCCGAGACAGTGGCCATCACCGAACTGGCTGTCCTGTTCGGCAACGAAACCACCGGACCGGTGCGCTTCCTCAACCGCTGGGCCGGCATCCTGGTCGGCTTGTACTTCGCGGTCGTGTTCGTCTACCTGACCGCGACCGCGGCCATTCCGCTGACGCTGAGCAATGGCTGGCGCGGCCCTATCGACGTCATCGCCGTCGGCTTCTACCTGTTCGGCATCGTCCCGCTCGGCGGAATCGCCCTGCTGGAGTTGCGCGTCTACGGCAAGGGCTGGCCACACCGGCGCTGGCTTGGTGTGCACGCGGCGCTGGTTGGTCTGTTCCTGATCACCGCACATGTTGCGATGATTGCCGGCATGCTGGACCCGGCCCTGGCCGGCGGTGGCGGCGCGGCGACGCATCAGGGGCACACGATGTAGGAGAGAGCGCCTCACCGGCGCTGTGCGGATCGATACCCAGCCAGCGTCCGGGGTCGCCCCGGACGCGCGGCGTCCCGCCCTTGCGACCAGCCAAACTTGTCACCTCCAGGGCCACCCGATAACGTCGCCTAACAGCGCCTGGATACACCAGGCCAACAGGAAATGTCTGGTCATGGCAGTGGGTGTGTTCGACGCCGGAACGGCGGAGCGGTTGCGCGAGCGGATCAACCGGGACGGCGCGTTCCGCCAGGTCTCCCGCGATATGACGCTGAACGTGGCAATGGAAACCGAGGGCGCCGCGCGGCTGGTCAGCTTCCGCGACGGCGTGCTGACGGCCATCAAGCCGTTCGTCACCGCCACCGAACCGGTCGACATCACCATCAGCGCCGACGCGACCTTCTGGCGCAACCTGCTGATGCCGGTGCCGCCACCGCGCTACCAGAACCTCTACGCCGGTGTCCGGGCGGAAACCTGCCAGGTGCGCGGCAACGCCGAGTTGTACTGGGCGTATTTCGCCGCATTGACGCGGCTGCTCGACGTCCTGCGCGACGTCGCCAATAACCGCTGACGGAGGGTCTGAACCATGGCAAAGTTCGAGGCCGCTGTCGGTCGTTACATCTGGCTCGAAATCCAGGGCGTTGAGTACCGCGTATACTTCGAAGAAGCAGGGCAGGGCATCCCGCTGATCTGCCAGCACACCGCCGGATCGGACGGCAAGCAGTGGCGGCATTTCCTGGAAGATCCGGACCTGACCAGCCGGTTCCGCGTGATCGTGCCCGACCTGCCGTATCATGGGAAATCGCTGCCGCCTGAATCGCAGGAGTGGTGGGCGCAGGAATATCGCCTGACGAAGTCGTTCTTCATCGACTTTCACCTCGCACTAAAGCGGGCACTGGGCTGTGAGAAGCCGGTGTTCATCGGCAGTTCGATGGGCGGGCACCTTGCCCCGGACCTGGCGCTGGCCTGTCCGGACGAGTATGGCGCGGTCATCGGGTTGGAGGCCGGGCTGAAAACCGGTGTCGGCAGCGATGACGATATCCGCGCGGCGTTCCGCTACTTCCGGCATCCGCGCGTGAACGGCGCGGACCGGGCGGCGGCGGCGATGTATTGCATCAACGGTCCGCTGTCGCCGGAGAAATACAAGCGGGAGGTTGCCTGGTCGTACAGCCAGGGTGCGCCGGGCGTGTTCGCGGGCGACCTGAATTATTACAATATCGAGCATGACCTGCGGGAGACCGCGCATCAGATCGATACCTCACGCTGCCCGGTCTACATCATGAACGGCGAGTACGATCCCTCCACCGGTTTCAAAGAGGGTGAGGAACTGGCGGCGGCGATCAAGGGCGCGGTATGGATTCCAATGCCGGGCATTGGGCATTTCCCGATGACCGAGGATTACCCGACAATGAAGCGGTTCCTGATGCCGGTGCTGGAGGAGATTTTGGGGCGGCTCCGATAGGTGGTACGCGCGGGCTGCATCCGCGCGATTGTTGCTGCTGTAAGGATGATGCACGGAGAGCACGACGCACCGTAGAGCTTCATGGGGTTCATCATGCAGCACCGGCGTGCGCTCATTTCATGCTGCATTCGAAGCAGCCGTGCGGCCGGTGCCGTTTTGGCTGCACCGGGGATGACCGGGAAGGCGCCTGCGTGAAGCTTCGCGGCGCTGCGTGGATCAGCAAAGTCGCCGACACCAGCGCAGGCGGCGCCCGCTCCCTGGCGGACTGACGGGTGGGCAAAACCTTGCGCCCCCACACCGCCTGCGCAATGCTCGCCGCTTCATCACTTAAGGACCACTTCCCCGATGCATGACATCGTCATCCGCGGCGGCACGATCGTCGACGGCACAGGCTCGAAAAGCTACACCGGCGACGTCGCCATCGATGGCGACCGCATCACCCAGGTCGGCGGCAAGGCGGGCCCCGCCAGGCGCGAGATCAAGGCCGATGGGCAAATCGTTACGCCCGGCTGGGTCGACATCCATACCCACTACGACGGCCAGGCGACTTGGGACCCGGTGCTGGCCCCATCCTCCTGGCACGGCGTCACCACCATCCTGATGGGCAATTGCGGCGTCGGCTTTGCGCCGGTGCGCAAGGCCGACCATGACTGCCTGATCGACCTGATGGAGGGCGTCGAGGACATTCCCGGCATCGCGCTCGCCGAAGGCCTCGCCTGGGACTGGGAAACCTTCCCGGACTACCTCAACGCGCTGGAACGGCTGCCGCGCACCATCGACGTCGCCGCACAGGTGCCGCACCACCCGCTGCGCGTCTACGTGATGGGCGATCGCGCCGTCCGCCGCGAGATCGCTACCGCAACGGATATCGAGGCGATGTCCCGCCTGACGGAGGAAGCGCTGCGCGCCGGCGCCTTCGGCTTCACCACCTCGCGCACCGACCAGCACAAGACCACCAAGGGCGACCTCGTCCCTGGCCGTTACTCGGAGAACCAGGAACTCTTCGGCATCGGCGCCGCACTCGGCCGTACCGGCAGCGGCGCCTTCGGCATGCTGTCGGACTTCGAGGATGAGGCAGCGGAATTCGAGTGGATGACCCAGCTGTCGAAGTCCACGCAGCGGCCGCTGTGGTTCCTGCTGACGGATCGCTCGTATGACCCGCAGCGCTACAACCGCCTGATGGACGGTGTGCGCAAGGCGCGGGCGAATGGTGCCGCGATCACCGCACAGGTGGCAGGGCGGCCGGTCGGCATCATCCTCGGCCTGACGACGTCGCTGAACCCCTTCGCCGCCCGGCCGGCCTTCGCTGCGCTGGCGAAACTGTCGGTGGCGGAACGGCTGGCACGGCTGCGTGACCCGGCGGTGCGCGCCGAGATCCTGGGGCAGGAGGCGTCGGAAGAACTGCTCGCCATTCTGCCTCCGCTGCAGCGCCCGATCGCCACGCGCTGGGACCGCCAATACGTGCTCGGCGATCCGCCGGACTATGAGCCGGATGACAGCAAGTCGATTGCGGGGATGGCGGCGAAGACCAACCTGACGCCGGCAGAGTTCTGTTACGACTACCTGACCGGTGGGAACGGCGACCGCATGCTGTTCTATCCGGTGACCAACTACGTGCATGGCGACCACGGGGTTGTGCAGGGCGGCATCGCCGACCCGGCCACCATCCTGGGTCTCGGCGATGGTGGCGCACATTGCGGGCAAATCTGTGATTCCTCGCTGCCGACCTACATGCTGACGCACTGGGTGCGTGACCGCCACCGCGGCCCGCGCTTCCCGCTGGAGTTCGTGGTCAAGCGCCTGACCAGCGAAACCGCCGACTTCTTCGGCTTCCATGACCGCGGGCGGCTGGCGCCAGGCAAGAAGGCGGATGTCAACGTCGTGGACCTGGCTGGACTGCGCCTGCATCACCCGGAACTGCGCCACGACCTGCCGGCGGGCGGCAAGCGCCTGGTGCAGCGTGCCGACGGCTATACCGCGACGCTGGTCGGCGGCACGCCGGTGTTCGAGAACGGCGAGGAAACCGGATCGCGCCCCGGCAAGCTGGTCCGCAGCACGTCCGCCTGAGGGATTGAGGGTGGGCGTTGCAGGCCTGGGTGCCGCAACTCCCGCCTGCCACAAGCGCAGGGAGGTGCGCGGTGATACCGACCCTGGACATTGATCCGTTCTGCCAGGCGTTCTTCGACGACCCGTTCCCGGCACATGCCGCGATGCGGGAGGCCGGGCCGGTGGTCTTCCTTCCCGCCTATGGTGTCCACGCGGTGGCTCGCTATGACGACGTGCGGGCGATGCTGCTGGACTGGGGCGCATTTTCCAGCGCGCGCGGCGTCGGGCTGTCGGATTTCGCCAAGGAGAAACCCTGGCGCCTGCCGAGCCTGCTGCTGGAGACGGATCCGCCGTTGCATGACCGGACGCGCGGGTTGATGGACAAGGTGCTGTCGCCGGCAGCCGTCCGGGCCTTGCGGGCGTCGTTCACGACGGCCGCCGAGGCGCTGGTGGACGAGCTGCTGGCGCGGGAAGCCTTCGACGCGATCGCCGACCTGGCCGAGGCCTACCCGCTATCGGTGTTTCCCGACGCCGTCGGCATGCCGCCGGAGAACCGGCGCTTCCTGCTGCCGTACGGCAACATGGTGTTCAACAGCTTCGGGCCGCGCAACGATTTCTTCCAGGCCGCGGTGGCGGATGCCGAACCGGTTCTGGCCTGGGTGGTGGCGCAGTCGAAGCGCTCCGCGCTGGCGCCAACCGGCTTCGGCGCCGTCATCCATGCCGCGGCCGACGAGGGGATCGTGACCGAGGCGGAAGCGGAAGTGCTGGTGCGCTCGCTGCTGACGGCGGGCGTCGATACGACTGTAAACGGGCTGGGTGCGGCGCTGTATTGCCTGGCGCGCTTCCCCGGGGAATTCCAGCGGCTGCGTGCCGATCCATCCCTGGCGCGCGCGGCGTTTGAAGAGGCGGTGCGGCTGGAAAGCCCGGTGCAGACCTTCTTCCGCACCACGACGCGCGACGTCGCGATCGGCGACGAGACGCTTCCGGAAGGCAGCAAGGTGCTGATGTTCCTGGGCGCCGCCAACCGCGACCCGCGCCGATGGGATCGGCCGGACGACTACGACATCACCCGCAAGAATGCCGGCCATGTCGGCTTCGGCAGCGGCATCCATGGCTGCGTCGGCGCCGTCCTTGCTCGGCTGGAGGGCGAAGCCGTGCTGACAGCGCTGGCGCGCCGCGCCGCGGCAATCGAGGTCGATGGTGAACCAAAACGTCGATACAACAACACGCTGCGTGGCCTGAGCAGCCTGCCGGTGCGGCTGCGCGCCGCGTAGCGTCAGTCTGGAACGCTGATGTGCACCGACACGGGGCAGTGGTCCGAAAGGCGCTGTTTCCAGGCCGGATCGGTCTCCTGATAGACCAGCACCTTCAGCGTCTCCGGCTGCATCCACTCGGCCGCCGGGCCGCCGGCCAGGATGTGATCGATGAAAGTCTCGTTGCCCCAGCAGGGCGAACTACGTCCTTCGGTGGCGCGTGCCAGCGGCGCGGCCTGGCGCAATGCCTTCAGGAATGCATCGCGCCCGTCCATCCAACGGTTGAAGTCGCCGAGAATGATGAACGCCTCGCCCGCTGCGGCGCGCTGGCGGATCCAATCCTGCAACGGCTCAATCTGCGCCTGCAGGTCGCGGCAGGAGGAGCCCTGCGGCCGTTGCAGCGGCTGATGGGTGCAACCCTTCTTCAAGTGCACCGCCAGCACGCGCAGGTCGCGGGCACCCAGGTGCAGCGTAATGTCGGCGCCGCTGCGCAGGTTGTTGTTCGCCAGCGCCGTCACGTCGGGATGGGGATCGTACCGGATGCCCCGCCGGACGGCGATGCCGACGCGTTGCAGCACGTGGTCGCGGGTCATGTGAACGGCGTAGCGGTCGCGCGGGAACAGCCGGACCGCCGCCTGCCAGTCATCGACTTCCTGGATGGCGATGACATCGGCGTTCAATTGCTGTGCATAAGCGGCAAGCCGAGCGATGTCTGCGTCCTGCCGTAACGTAACGTCGGGCGGCAGGTAGGGCGCGCTGGACGGGCGCGTCGTCAGCCAGTCCAGGTTCCAGGTGGTGATTTTGAGATCCGCGGCGGCGGCTGGGACGGTCAGCAAAATCCCACACAGGAGCGCAGTAAACATTCCAGGGCCCGTTCGGGTGCTCCTGGGTTTGGGCCGCATCCGTGCCTGATGCCGCGGAGTGGGCGGTTTGGAGTCAAGTAAAGCCTGCTGCCCGGTCACTGACATTGCCGACGCATCATCGCCGGCGCAGGTGTCGTACTGCAGTTGCATGACCAGTCCGGAACAGCAATGGCCTTAACGCCGGAGCTTGCGAGTGGCCGGGCCGAGCCCGATTGTGCGATGTGCGAGGCTCAGGCTCCTGCCGCTGGACGCCAGCAATCGTCCCGGACCACCACGCATACATACGCGCCATCCTTACAGCCAAGGAATGGCCTTGATGCCTTAATGCACCTGCAGACGCCAGTGTTGTCTACGCGGCGATAGGCTCCGCATCGGCCCGAGCCGTGTCAAGACAGGCCTCGACAGCTTCGCGCAGCGAGGCGGTGTAAACATCAGCGCCCACCGCCGCGCGCAGCCGATCGTCGGTCAGAATCTGCTGCTCGGCCGGCCATAGCCCAACCAGCAGCTTGGCCCGCGGCAGCCGCTGCCGAAGCCGGCGCAGGAGGTAGCGCACATGCGAAGGTGTGCCGGCCAGCTCCAGATAGGACAGGCACACCATCTGCACGCCCTGCACATCGAGCAATCCGATATGGGCGCGCGAAACAGCATCGTGCCGCAGCACACGCGCCGCGATGCCGTTCTTGTGGAGTAGTTGCGCCAGCATGCTGGACGCGGCTTCATCCAGCGGCCCGCGGCCGGCTATGCACAGCACGGGTGCTGGACCGCGCCAACTGGCCGGCAGATCGTTTGGCGCAAGCGGCCCCGGAGCCGGATGGCGCGGCAGGTCCTGCTCCGCGCGCGACGGCGCGGTGGTGGCATCGTCCAGCTCCTCGCGCGTTTCCGGTTCCGCATCGTCGTACTCGTCTAGGTCGTCGACCAGCGTCTGCATGGACTGACGGATCCGCTGCAATTGCCCTTCCGTCAACACGCCGCGGGCGCGATCGTTGGCGGCAAGCTGCAGGCCCTTCAGCGCCACCTCGTCGTAATAGGAGGATAGCGGGCGATCCTTCAGCAGCACCTCGGCCTGTTCGCGCGCCTCATCCGGGTCACCGGCCAGCATGCGTTGGTAGAAGCTCTCCACCGGCGTCAGCGCCGGGCGGTCACCGAGTAGGACGTCGAGAAATTCGAGCCGTTCGACATGGCGGCCGAGGACAACCAGGCAGAGCGTCATCGGGGTGGACAGGATCAGCCCGATCGGCCCCCACAGCCAGGTCCAGAACGTGGCGGAAACGACCACCGAGAACGGCGACAGGCCGGTGCTGTGGCCGTAGACCAGCGGCTCGACGGCTTGTCCGATCAGCACATCCACCACCAGATAGAGACCCGCCGCCCACAGCAGCATCGACCAGCCAGGCTCCACGGCCGCTGCCAGTCCGATCGGCAGGGCTGCTGCCAGAGGTGCGCCGATATAAGGCACGAAACGCAGGAGTGTGCCGAGCACGCCCCACAGTATCGCTGACGGCACGCCGATGAAGTACAGCCCGATGCCGGTGACCAGTCCGAAGGTGGCGTTGACCGCAAGTTGCGTCAGGAAATAGCGCGACAGGCGCCGCGCCGCGTCATTCATCGCCACCGTCGTGCGATGCAGGTCAGACGAGCCGAACAGCCTGATCAACCGGTCGCGCAGATCCTCGCGCTGCAGCAGGATGAATATGGTAACGATCAATACGATCGCCATAGTCGCCAGCGGATTCACGATCGGCGCGATCAGCTTTTCGGCGATCTCGAGCGGCGTCGGATCAGGTTGGCGGACGATCACAGGCACCGGTGCAGGACCGGGCGCGGACGTTGACTGTTCGGCTGGCTTCGAGGTGGTGGCTTGCCCCAGTCGATGGAGCAGGACATTCGCCTGGCTCAGCGTCACGTTCTGCAGCGAGTCGATCTTGCCCTGAATGCGCGTCACGTAGGTCGGGAGGTTGGGCGCCAGCGCGGCCACCTGTGTCCCAAGCAGCCCGCCCACCCCGAGAATGACGCCGAGTGCCAGGATGACCGCGACCAGGACCGACGGCACACGCCCGAGGTAGATCTGCCGCAGCAGATTGACCAGCGGCGCCAGCACGAAGGATAGCAGCACCGCCAGGGTGATCGGGATCAGGACCGTTTGGCCTAAATAGAGTCCGGCAATGACGACGACCGCGACGGCAAGCGTCAACAGTCCGCTCAGGCCAGGTGTCTCGGCCGGCGGCACCGTGGCCGGCTGTCTGTCGGGTCCACGCGCCTCGTCCGGCATCCGTTCCGCCTCATACATCGCCGGCGCATAACGCGCCCCGGGCGGTTCGGTTTGATCACATCATGAAAAGTGCCCGCGCAGCATATCGCGAGCCTGGCGACCCGCTTCCAGCGACGTCGTGTTGATCGTGGCGAGGCGGAAGCCGCCCGGCGGCATGGAGTGGTGCGCGGGGTCCTTGTCTTCAAAGAAGCTAAGCTGGAGGCTCAGCACGCCGGGGATGGCGCGGACTGCCGCCTGAATGGGCTCCGGCGGATAGCGGTAGCGGGGGCCGTGCGGGCCGAACAGCACCACGCTGTAGCCGTCGATGCGACTGGTGTCGTCGAACACCCAGCGCTTGTTGGCGTAGAGGCCGACCAGCGCCTCGACCCAGCCCGGTCCGTACAGGTCGGGCCATTGGTCGGCGAACCGCAGATGCGCCTCGATGATGCGACCACCTATGGTCTCGAAGTTGATCATGCCGGTATAGCCGCGCAGGTGCTTCGCCGCCCAGGGGCCGCACCACTCCTCGATCTCGGGGAATGGTTCGCTGTGGATGTGCCAGTAGTCGAAGGTGCCGCCGTCGAGGGGGATGCCGGTGGCGTGGCGCCACCACTGCGCCTTGCCGTCGACCAGCACCGCGTCCGAGGAGACATGGGCGCCTGTCAACAGCGTGCACCAGAAGTGGCCGGCTTCCATCGCCGCGTCATAGTCAGCCGCGGAGGCAATGACGCGGCTGCCCGCACCCATGCTGCGCAGGTTCATCATCGGCTTGGAAAACACGGGATAGGCGGGTGGCATCACGCCATGCGGTGCGCCCTGCAGCCCCTGTGACAGGGCGACGGCCAGCTTGTCGTAGATCCAGCGGTGGTCCGGCAGCAACGTCCAGGCGTCGGTGTCAGCCAGCGGGATCATCACCCCGGCCGGGCACGGGACGTGGTCAAAGAACTGCCGCCGCCAGGGTTTCGGTTCGATAATGGGCATGCGGACGAGTATCGCGCATTCCTGCGTCGCGATACATCGCCCGTTTGCGTGACCGTGCGCCTACTCCCCGTCTTGCTCCGGCCCGGTTCCGGCTGCGCGCTCCGCGGCTGACGGGGCTGACGTCGCGCCACCCGTCGCCGGGGTGGCAGCCGGCTCAGCCCTGGGCGTTGCCACGGTTTGCGTCGTGCTTGCGTTGACCCGGTTCTGACTGGAGGACACGGACTGCAGATAGGCGGCCCGAGGCCGCAGCGGGTCGTCCGGCCGCGGGGCGGCGTTGCGCGCTGCCTTCTGCTGCGCGCGCCATGCGCGGATGTCGTCCTTCGTCACATAGCCTTTGTTGGTCGTGTCGATGTCCTGAAAGTTGCGGGCGATCGTGGGGTAGCCGCCCTTGGCCTCCTGCAACGTCAATTGACCGTTCTGGCCAAGATTGGCTTGTTCAAACCGCTCCTCCCACGTGATCCGTTTGCGGCGCGCTGGCGGTTGGGGTGGCGGCACGCTGGCATTGGCGGCCACGGGAGCCGGTGTGGAGGATGGGGCGGCTGCCGTCGCCTGCGGCGGCACCGGCGGCACGGTGACGGGTGCCGGTGCTGTCACCGCTGGCGGTGGCGCCGCGACGGGACCGGCAGGCTGGTTCTCGGCGAGTGCCGGGGAAAAGGCGAATGGCACCAGCATCATCATCAGGGCACGCACGGGGAGTAGCCTCCGGACTGAATGCCCCAACCGTAGCGAGCAAGCGCTTAAGATTGCGTTAATGCGGCATGGCACGCTGCTGATGACGGCAGCGGCGTCCTTGCAGCCAAAGCCGGCGTGGCGGCATCAGCCGTGCGTGACGACAGGAAGCCCTGGCTGCGCCCTCCAGAACGGGGCCGAATGGTCGCCGCTCAGGATCGCAATGCCGCCGCAATGATCTCCACGGCCGGGGCCATGTCGGCCGCGGTTACATCGAGGTGCGTGCAGGCGCGCACACGATAGGCGCCCACGACCGACACAGACAGCCCCTCGCGGCGCACGCTTGCCGCGAGTTCTGTGGCAGTCTGTCCTGTGCCGCGCGTGTCGAAGAACACCAGGTTGGTCTCCGGTGTCTCCACGGCTAACCTCGGAATCGCGGCCAGTCCCTCGGCCAGGGCTTTGGCGTTCGCATGGTCCTCAGCCAGCCGGTCGACATTGTGGTCCAGCGCATAGAGACAGGCAGCAGCACAGACACCGCCCTGGCGCAGTGATCCACCCAGCCGCTGCTTCCAGCGCCAGGCCTCATCAATGAAGGCAGCCGATCCGCACAACACGGCGCCCAGCGGCGCGCCCAGCCCCTTGGTGAAGTCCAGCCACACGGAGTCGCACCCGTCCACCATCTGCGCCGCCGGCACGCCGGACGCCACGACGGCGTTCATCAGCCGCGCGCCGTCCATGTGGGTCTTCATGCCTTCGGCATGCGCGGTGCCTAATACGTCGTTCAGCAGCGACAGCGGCCAAACCGATCCGCCGCCGGCATTGGAGGTCTGTTCCACCGCCAGCAGCGTCTGTGGCGGCGAGTTACGCCGTCTCTCCCGCAGCGCCGCGCCAATGGCCTGGCTGTCGAACATGCCGCGCGCGCCGCGCAATCCCCAAACGACGGCGCCGGCCAGCGCGCCCGGTCCGCCGCCCTCATTGGCAATGATATGCGCGCTCTCATGCGCCAGGATCTCGTCGCCCGGACGGCAATGCGTCAGGATCGCGATCTGGTTGCACATCGTTCCCGTCGGCAGGAACACCGCCGCTTCCTTGCCCATCAGCGCGGCCATGCGATCGCACAGCGCCTCGATCGTCGGATCGTCGCCGTTCTGCTCGTCGCCGACCTCGGCTCGCATCATCGCGTCCTTCATTGCTGGCGACGGACGGGTTTGCGTGTCGGAGAACAGGTTGATCCGGATCGGCGGCAGCGAGCGATCGAGCCGGGGCGGGGCGTAGACGAGCGGGGCTTGGATCATGTGGCGCTCCTGACCAGCGCGGACGGTCCATAGATCTCGTTCGCCCGCTTGTGGAAGGCGTTCACCATACGCCGGACCGCCTCGTTGAACACCACGCCGATTGCCGCCTGCAGAATCCTGCTGCGAAACTCGAAGTCGACAAAGAACGCCACCTCGCAGCCCCGCTCATGCGGGCTGAAGTCCCATTGGTTGTTCAGGTACCGGAACGGGCCGTTTTCGTAGCGCACCTTCACACGGTGCGGGCGATCGAGCGTTACGCGGCTGGTGAAGGTCTCCCGGAACGGTCCGAAGCCGATCGTGAGGTCGGCCACCAGGCCGGTGGGCGAACTGCCGCGCACCCGCGCGCCGATGCACCAGGGCAGGAACTGTGGGTATTTCCCGACATCGGCCACCAGCTCAAAGAGTTGCTCCGGCGTGTACGGGACGATCTGCCGCTCAGCGTGTGTCGGCATCAGGCGTCGGCATGGATCGTGTCGTGCCCGTTCAACCGTCGCGCCCGCGCGGCGCGCAATGCGGCGAAGTCGGCGTCGGCGTGGTAGGAGCTGCGGGTCAGCGGTGTGGCCGACACCAGCAGGAAGCCCTTGCCGCGCGCGAGCGCGGCATACTCGGCGAATTCCTCCGGCGTCACGAACCGGTCGACCGCCGCATGTTTGACGGTCGGTTGCAGGTACTGGCCGATGGTCAGGAAATCGACGTCAGCCACGCGCAGATCGTCCATGACCTGCGCGATCTCCGCGCGGTTCTCGCCCAGGCCGACCATCAGGCCGGATTTCGTGAAAATAGAGGGATCGATCTGCTTCACCCGATCAAGCAACCGTAGCGATTGATAGTAGCGCGCGCCGGGCCGGATGGTTGGGTACAGGCGCGGCACGGTCTCCAGATTGTGGTTGAACACGTCGGGACGCGCCGCCACCACGGTTTCAATGGCGCCAGGCTTGCGCAGGAAGTCCGGCGTCAGAATCTCGATTGTGGTTTCGGGCGCCGTGGCACGGAGCGCGGCGATGACAGCGGCGAAATGCGCGGCGCCACCGTCCGCCAGATCGTCACGATCGACCGAGGTGATTACCACGTGCCGCAGGCCGAGCCGGGCGACGGCGTCGGCGACGCGGGCCGGTTCGTCGGCTTCCAGCGGATTGGGCTGGCCGGTGCGGACATTGCAGAAGCTGCAGGCGCGCGTGCAGGTGTCGCCCATGATCATCATGGTGGCGTGCCGCTGCGACCAGCACTCACCGATATTGGGGCAGGCGGCCTCCTCGCAGACCGTCACCAAACCATTGTCGCGCATCAGGTGCCGGGTTTCGTGATAGACCGGATGCGTCGGCGCCTTCACCCGGATCCAGGCCGGCTTGCGCTGGATCGGGTTGTCCGGGCGTCCGACCTTCTCCGGGTGCCGCGGAGCGGTCTCGCTGCGGGACGCGCGATGATCAATCGTGAGACGGGTCGTTGACATGCCGGTGCAGACATGGATGGCCGCCCTGATGGCGTCAAGCGCGCTCTGCGACGGGTGCGGATGCGTCCAGACCATGGTTCCGTGCCGAATTCGGCTGGCGGCGCGCGTGCTGGTCAGAAGGCGTGCCCCGTGCTCCTGTTCGACGGTTGAGGCATCAACGCCGCGCCTCCATTGAATAGAGGATTCGATAAATGCCGCGGTTCGCGGCCGCGCAACGTCAGGATGTTTTGCCTGCCACGTACCGTCCTGCTGCAAGTCCTTGCCTCATCGCAAAACAATCCCATACAACGGTCTCTCACGCGCTTGTGGGCAGGCGCCGGAAGAACGCGCTGTGGCCGCCCTGGGATAAAGATTGGCATGGGCCTGGAATGTGACCTGACGATCCGGTTCAGCACCTCGGGCAACAGCCTCGCCTATCTCGGCGGCGGCTGGGCCCGGTCGGAACCTGAGTTTACCTGGTGCCTCGGTGCAGAGAGCCACATCATCCTGCCGCGGCTGGAGCCGGCGGAGGAATACATCATCACGCTGGACGTGGTGCCGTTCGTCCACCCGCCGGAATTGCCAAGCCAGCGCCTGATCGTCTCGGTCAACGATGCGGTGGTCGGATCGTCCACCCTCTTCCGTCCGACCCTTCTCGCCTATCGCTTGTCCCGTTCCATGCTGAACACACCTGAGAAGGTGCTGATCACCCTGCAGCATCCGGATGCTGTCCGGCCGAAGGACTTTGCCGATAACGGCGACGAGCGCGATCTGTCCTTCTCGGTTGCCGAGGTCAGGGTCTACCGGGTCACGGACGCCGGCGATCACCCCTCAAGACTGCCCCCCGGCCTGATGCTCGGCCCGGGAACCGACCGGATCACCATGCGCGGCCATGTCGACATTGCCGAGTGGGCGATGCGGCGCACCGGCCTGACCATTCCGCAGATCGCCATGCGGTTCGAATCGTTGGGCGAGAACTGCGAGTTTGGCCTGTTCCAGCGCCGCTGCGACTCTGAACCGCTCGGCCTGCTGCGCTTCTCCAGCACCTTCATGCGCAACCTGATCCGCGGCATCGAGTCCCAGTTCGACGGACTCGGCGCGATCGAGGACATCGACCCGCGCCTGGAGGGCGGGCCGCGCAAGGAGTACATGATCCACGAGAAGAAGTTCGGCCTCGTCTACCACACCTTCGTCTACGAAGGGCAGCGCAGCCTCTGGCTGATGCGGGAACAGGAATCCGCCCGGTTGAAGTTCCTGCAGCGCAAGTTCATCGAGGAGCTGCAGGCCGGCGAAAAGATCTTCGTCTACAAGCGGGACGTCACGATTGCAGAGGAAGAGATCCTGCCGCTGCACATGTCGCTCAACCGCTACGCCGAGAACACGTTGCTGTGGGTCATGCCGGCGGAACCCGACCGTCCGGCTGGGACCGTCGAGGTGGTGCGGCCGGGGTTGCTGAAGGGATACATCGACCGCTTTGCCCCTGAGGACAACGCGCACAATTTCTCGTTCGATGGCTGGCTGCGGATCTGCGCCAACGCGGTGGTGTTGAGTGGGCTGCAACGTCGCACCAGTGAGCCGGCGTGACGGCCAGTTCGGCGCCTGCCGTTGTCCTGTATGACTGGGACAATACGCTGGTGGATGCCTGGGCAGGCATCACGGCCGCGCTGAACGCCGCGTTTACCGCTTTTAGCCTGCCGTTGTGGACCGTGGAGGACACGCGCAACCGGGTCCGGGTCTCGATGCGCGAGAGCTTTCCGGTCATGTTCGGTGAGCGTTGGACGGACGCGCGGGATATTTTCTACCAGTCGCTGACGCAGAACCATCTGCAGCACGTGACGCCGATGCCGGGGATAGAAGCCTTGTTGCGCGCTGGCGAGCGACGACCACAGGGCGTGGTGTCGAATAAGGCCGGCGCCTTCCTGCGGCGCGAGGTGACACATCTGGGCTGGAGCAGGTACTTTGGACCCGTTGTCGGGGCCGGCGACGCCACGGCCGACAAGCCGGATCCGGCGCCGCTGTTGCTGGCACTCAGCAAGATGGGCGTCCCGCCCACCCCACAGGTTTGGTATGTCGGCGATACCGCGCTGGATATGCGTGCCGCTCAGGCTGCCGGCCTGACCGCTGTTCTGCTAGGCGATGCGGCGCATGATGGGGGTGTTGACCATGCCGCCCCGGATATCCATTTTCCAACAGCAGAGGGGCTTGCCTCTCGGCTTTGTGAGCTTACCTGAAAACTTCGTTGCGGTTATAAGGATAAACCGGCGGCCGTGCCACGACCCGTCGGGGACTGCACGTCAATCGAACCCGTTGGGGCAAAAAGAAGGAAGATGGCCGTGGCCAATGAGAAGTCGCAGAACGTTCAGGACGTCTTCCTGAACCATGTGCGGAAAAGCAAGACGCCGGTGACGGTATTCCTGGTCAACGGTGTGAAGCTGCAGGGAATCATCACGTGGTTTGACAATTTCTCTGTCCTGCTGCGGCGGGACGGACACACGCAGCTTGTCTACAAGCATGCGATCAGCACCGTGATGCCAGGCGCGCCGATCCAGTTGTTCGACGCAACCAAGGTTGAAGGGGCAGCAACGGCCCCTACGCGTGAGCTGTCGCCAGCCTCGGGGAACGACTGACATCACGTCGACTGAACGGGACGCAGGAAGCGGGCAGGCCGGCCTCGCAAACGGTCTGTCAGGCGTATCGCAGACGCGCGCTGCGGTAATCCTGCCATGGGAGCGGCATAGAAGTGATCCTGACGGGGTCGCTATCGACCAGACGCGCGCGGCGGACGCAAGGCTGTCGGAGGCCGTCGGCCTGACCGCATCCATCGGGCTGATCGTGGTCCATACCGCCATTCTGCCGCTGCGCACGCGCCGTCCCTCTACCCTGCTGGGCGAGGGCCAGGTGGCGGACCAGGCTGCGGCGCTGGCCGAGGCGCATGTCACCGTCGTCATTGTCGATACGGCACTGTCGCCGGTGCAGCAACGCAACCTGGAGCGCGCCTGGGGCTGCAAGGTCATCGACCGCACCGGGCTGATCCTGGACATCTTCGGTGAGCGTGCAGCGACCAAGGAAGGCACGTTGCAGGTCGAACTGGCGCACCTGGAGTATCAGCGCTCCCGCCTGGTGCGGTCCTGGACCCACCTGGAGCGGCAGCGTGGCGGCTTCGGCTTCCTCGGCGGCCCCGGTGAAACCCAGATCGAGGCCGACCGCCGATTGATTGGCGAACGCCTGGTGAAGCTGCGTAAGGAGCTTGAGCAGGTGCGCCGTACCCGCGGCCTGCATCGCTCAGCCCGCAAACGCGTGCCGTTTCCGGTGATCGCGCTGGTCGGCTACACCAACGCCGGCAAATCCACGCTGTTCAACGCACTGACGGGCGCCGAAGTGGTGGCGCGCGACCAGCTGTTCGCGACGCTCGACCCGACCATGCGCGGCCTTGTGCTGCCGTCGGGCCGGCGCGTCATCCTGTCCGACACGGTGGGCTTCATCAGCCAGTTGCCGCACGAATTGGTGGAGGCGTTCAGAGCGACGCTGGAGGAGGTGTCGGAAGCCGACATCATCCTGCATGTGCGTGACGTGGCGCATCCCGAGTCTCAGGCACAGCGGACGGACGTGATCCGCGTGCTGGATGACATGGTGAAGGACGGCACGCTGGACGCGGAATGGCCGGAGCGCACCATTGAAGTGCTGAACAAGGCCGACCTGATGGGGGGCGTGCCGCAGGTTTCGCTACGGCCTGGCGCCGTGGCGGTGTCGGCTATCACCGGTGAGGGGCTCGATGTGCTGCGGGCAGCGATCGATGAGCGGATCGCCCGCGGCATGGAGACGGCCGACTACGACATACCGCCGGAGGATGGCGCGCGCCTCGCCTGGCTCTATCGTCATGGTGAAGTGGTGGAGCGGCATGATGCCGATGACGGTGTGCACCTGAGGGTGCGTCTGCTGCCTGCGGACCGTGCGAGGTTCGAACGGCGGTCGGAGGTGTCGGAGCACTGATCTTCCGCCGGTGCCTTTCAGCCGGGCCGAGCCCAGCGGATCGATGCGCGTGCAAGCGAGTCGATGGTGTCGACGACGGGTACGCGTAACGCCTCCTGCGGGCCGGCGAGGATGCCGAGGGGAATTTCCGTGCAGCCCAGCACGACGGCCGCGGCGCCGCGCGACGCCAGATTGTTCACCGCTTCGACCAGCGGAGCGTAGGCCCCGGCCATGCGGTTCACCTTCACCTGCGCGATCGCCGGCAGCACCAGGCGCTGCATCTCCTCCTCGGTCGGCTGGATGCAGTCCCAGCCAAGGGCGGATAGACGGTCCTGATACAGCCGCAGTTGCAAGGTCGGCACGGTGCCCATGACGCCGATGCGGCGCGATCCAAGGCGCAGCGTGTCCAGATCCGCGGCGGCGGCGTCGACGATGTGCAGGATCGGCAGGCCTCCGGCTGCCATCTCATCGTGCCAGGCATGCGCGGTGTTGCAGGGAACAGCGATGGCGCCGCAACCGGCCTGGCGCAGGCCGTCGATCCCGCGCAGGAACCATGGCAGCGGATCCGGTCCGGTACCGGCGCGGCCGGCAATGCGGTCTGGTATGCGCGGGTCCGACCATAGGACGGTTGGGATATGCTCCTGGTCCCGCGTAGCGGGGGTCAGGAGGGTCAGGCGCAGCATGAAGTGGGCGCTTGCCAGCGGGCCCATACCGCCCAATACGCCCAGAATCCGGTCGTTCGCTTCGGTCATCGTGGCAGCTTACACCGGAAACGGGTGCATGCGATTCATCGCCGGTCGCCGCGCCGGCTAAGGGCTGATTTCCCGTGATGGTCAGCCGGCCTGATCTTTCCGGATGGACCGGTCACTGCGATTGATCGGCGACTATATTTCTACGGCAATGATTTTCGGACTATGAGGCGCTATGTCGATCCTCTCTGACGTCAATCTGGTGACGCAGTTCGAAAGTCTTGGCGACAACTGCGAGCTTGGCCTGGTGCAGCGCCGCGTCGGGGCGGAGCCGCTTGGCCTGCTTCGCTTTGGCGGCATGCCGGTGCGCAACCTGGTGACGGCGTTGGCCGCGCGGTTTGAAGGCGTCGGCGATCCGGCGCAGATCGTGATCGTGCCGATGAACGACGAGTACATGGTGAACTTGCGACGCTACGGCATTGCCTACCATGCGGATGTTCGCATCGGCGCGGCGGACCCGGCCGCGTTGCACCAGCAGCAGGCACGGGTCGTGCCTTTCCTGGCGGACAAGCTGATCGCCGATTTGACCTCAGGCGAGAAGATCCTGGTGTTCCGGCAGAATGAGCCGCTGCTCGCCAACGACCTCAACGACCTGCGCCAGGGCCTTGCGGCTTACGGCCCGGGCGTTCTGCTGTGGGTGCAGGCGGAGCGGCCGGGCCATCCGGCTGGATCCGTGGAGGTGATCGATGCTCGCTTGATGGTCGGCTACGTGACCTTTTTGGCGCCACGCGCACGCGTCCCGGACGTCGATGTCGCATCCTGGATCACCATGTTGCGCCGCGCCCACGCGCTGCGTCCTGCAGAAGGCGTACGTCTGGCAGCCGCCGAAACACGGCCGGCGCGAATCGATGTAGCCTTTGGCTCCGCCGGCAACGCTGCCGGCTACCTGGGCGCTGGGTGGTCGGGACAGGAGAACGGGTTCTGCTGGTCGATTGACGACCGGAGCGTGATTCGCTTGCCGGCCTTGCGTCCGGCAGAGCGCTTCCGCCTGGAGATGGACGTCGTGCCCTTCGTTTCACCGCCGCGCCTGGCAGCCCAACGCCTTCGCGTGCAGATTAATGGTGAAACGGTGCAGCGGTTCGACGCGTTGCCGCGGGATCTGGTGGCGTTCGAGATCCCCGGCCGCCTGCTGCAAGGCGGCAACGGAGCCGAGATTGTGTTCGAACACCCCGACGCGATGAGCCCGCGCCAGGCTTGTAACGAGGACGACGACCGCCGCCTGGCGATCGCCTTCCGCTCTCTTACGCTGTCGGTGGTGGAGTAGGGGCGGGCAGCGCCAGGGCTGGCGTCGATTGGCACGGCACCGATCGTTTGCTCACCTGGCTCTCCACCCTCGACCCGCGCAGGCCGCTATGACGAGGGAACAACAGCCGGCGCATACGCCTTTCGCCGCCGCTGGGACGCAGACCCACTATGGTCGTAGCCGGCCTGCGCCGCATCGTCCGGCGTCCCGTGCGACACGCTCAGACAGCGTGGATGAAGACAATCCAGGCTGTGGCGCTCGGAGACAAGATTGTATCCGCGACCGCTACGCCGCCGTCCGCAGGCTGCCGCGGTCGCCACCGTTCCGGCTCCGGGGGCTGAAGCGCTTGCGCTGACCCTGGCCAGGCCGCTTCGGCTTTGCCGGTGCAGAGCGAGCCTCCGGCGGGGGCGCATCGCCAACCACCGTGATCGGCGCCTTTGCCATCCGTTCGATCTGCCGCAGCGTGCCGCGCTCCGTTGGATCACAGAAGGCGATCGCCACGCCCGCGGCGCCGGCGCGCGCGGTGCGGCCGATGCGGTGCACATAGCTTTCCGGCTCCGCCGGCAGGTCGAAGTTCACCACATGCGAAATGCCGGTGACGTCGATGCCGCGGGCGGCAATGTCGGTCGCCACCAGCACCCGCGCTCGGCCGGTGCGGAACTCGCGCAGCGCCTTCTCGCGTTGCGGCTGGCTCTTGTTGCCGTGGATGGCGTTGACCTGGATGCCCTTCTGCTCCAGCACGGTCGCCAGCTTGTTGGCGCCATGCTTGGTCCGCGTGAACACGATGACGCGGCTCAGGTCGGCATCATCCAGCAACGACAGCAGCAGCCCGGTTTTCGCGGCCTGCGGCACGTGATGGACGAACTGCTCGATCTTCGGCGCGGTTTCTTCCTTGCGGGCAATCTCCACCCGCACCGGGCTGTGCAGCAGGCCTTGCGCCAGCGTTGCCACCTCGGCCGGCATGGTGGCGGAGAACAGGCAGTTCTGCCGCGGCATCGGTAGCGCCGAGACGATGCGGCGGATATCCTTGATGAAGCCCAGGTCGAGCATCCGGTCAGCTTCATCCAGCACGAAGTGCCGCACGCCGGCCAGGTTCAGCTCGCGCGTCTGCATCAGGTCGCACACCCGGCCAGGTGTGCCGATAACGATGTCGGCGCCGCGCCGCATGGTCTCGACCTGCTTGAAACGCGAGGCGCCGCCGATGATGACGGCCGTCCGTAGGCGCAGATGCACCGACAGGAACCGGACCGTCTCATCGATCTGCAGCGCCAGCTCGCGCGTCGGCGCCAGGATCAGCGCGCGCGGCGCGAATGGGGCCGGACGCACGTGCTGGGCCGCCAGGTGCTGCAGCAGAGGCAGGGAAAAGGCGGCGGTCTTGCCGCTGCCGGTCTGGGCGATGCCCAGCAGGTCGCGCCCCGCCAGCAGGGGCGGGATGGAGTCTGCCTGGATCGGGGTGGGAACATGGAATTTGCGTGCGTCCAGCGCGCGCAGCAGCGGTTCGGCGACCCCAAGGGTCGCGAAGGTCGTATCAGTCAAGAGGTCAGATTGCTCCGGCGCCATATGGCGCCTGTCGGCTCGCCGCCCCGGCGCGATCGGCAGGGGGCAAACGGGTTCAGAATGAATTTTCCGGAACCTCGGGCGAACAGGCGCCCGCGCATCACGCAATTACGGAAACACCAAGCCGATATCGGCGTGCCGCACAGAGATTGCAAGCATTTTCGGTCGGGATCGGTGCGCTGCAGTCATGCGTCACCGCCACAATGGCCGCCGATGCTGCCGGGCCGGCGCGGCTATGCCCGCGGCGCCAGTGCCGGGCTCAGCAGCGTGCGGACACGGCCGAGCAGCGCGTCGAGGGCAAACGGCTTGCGCATCACGTCCATGCCGATCGCCTTCATGTCTGCCAACGCCGTGCCAGGAAAGCCGGTGATCAGCAGCACCGGAAGGTCGGGCCGGGTCTCGCGCGCCGCGTCGGCGAGTTGGCGGCCGTTCAGCCCAGGCAGACCGACATCGGTCAACAGCAGGTCGATCCGCCTGCCCGACCGGACCACCTGCAGGCCCGCCGGCCCGTCCTCGGCCTCCAGTACCGCACAGTTCATCTCACGCAGGGCGTCGGCGATCAGCCGGCGGATCGCCGTCTCATCCTCCACCACCAGAACCGTCGGTTGCGGCATACCGGATGCAATGACTGGGTATTCGTCGGTGGCATCCGCTTCCACCGTCAGATCGTTCCGCTCCGGGCGGTCAGCACACCATGGCAGGAACAGACGGACCGTGGTGCCCAGCCCGATCTGGCTCTCCAGCCGCACGAACCCGCCGGATTGACGCAGGAAGCCATACAGCTGCGACAAGCCAAGGCCGGTGCCCTGGCCAAACGGCTTGGTGGTGAAGAACGGCTCAAAAGCGCGCACAAGGATATCCGGCGGCATGCCGGTGCCATTGTCGCGCACGCTGATCTCCACATACCGGCCGGGGCGTGCCTCATCCTGGCCGGTCAAATCGCGCCAATCCAGCTCGCGGTCCGCCGTACGGACTGTCAACGTACCGCCGTCGGGCATGGCATCCCGTGCATTGATGCACAGGTTCAGCAGCGCCGCCTCAAGCTGGCTCTGGTCACACAATACGCACCACGTGCCGTCCGCCAGATCCATCTCCAGTTGGATCGATGGCCCGACCGTGCGCTGGATCATCTCCTCCATCTCACGCACCAGCCGGTTCGGCTCGATGGGCATTGGCTGGAGGGTCTGGCGGCGGGCGAAGGCCAACAGCCGGTGCGTCAGCCGAGCAGCACGCTCGACCGCCTGTCGCGCGGCGGCGACATAGGGGGCGGCGCGCGCGGCACGCTGTTGACCGATGTACTTCTCGATCAGCTCCAGGCAGCCGGCGATGGCCTGCAGCATGTTGTTGAAGTCGTGCGCAATGCCGCCGGTGAGCTGGCCGATCGCTTCCATCTTCTGCGCCTGGCGCAGCGCCGCTTCAGCCCGCTCGCGCTCCGCCACCTCGGCATTCAGCTGGGCCAGTGCCTTCGACAGTTCGGCGGTGCGCTCCTCGACGCGTCGTTCCAGCTCCGCGGTCGCCAGCCGCCGCTCCGTGCTGTCGAGGCAGCAGCTTGTGTAGCCGAGGAAGCGGCCTTCATCATCCAGGCGCGGAACGCCCTCACAGCGCAGCCAGCGTATGCGGTTCTCGCGATCGCAGATGCGGATTTCGGCGGCAAAGGGGGTCCGCGCACTGAATGCGGTACTAAACGCTTCTTCGAAGGCGGCCCGGTCTTCCTCCAGCACCAGCGCACCCCAGCCGTAGCGCAGCAGGTCGCCGACGCGATGACCGAAGGTGTGGCCATGGTGCATGTTCATGAACGTGACGTCGCCCTTGGCGTCGGTCATCCAGATCAGCGCCGGGGCGCTATCGGCCATATGGCGGAAGCGCGCCTCGCTCTCGCGCAGTGCGGCCGCCGCGGCCCGCTGCTCCAGCAGGTTGGCGCCCACCTGCCGCTGCCGGCGCCGCGCCCGCAAGGCAGAGCGTACCGCACTCACCAGGCTGAGCGAGCTGAGCGGCATTTCCAGGAACACGACGTTGCCCAGCCGGTCGGGCAGGTGCAGTTCCAGCAAGGTGCGCCGCGTGCTGGTATCGCCGCGGGTCAGCACGATGAATGGCAGGTCGGACCACTGGGGCTGCTCCGCCAGGCGGCGGCCGATATGGTCGAGCCCGTGCTGCCAAAGCACCTCGTCGGCGATCAGCACGGCTCCTGCGTCCGGACCGACCGCCTCGGCAAGATCGTGCATGTCGGAACAGAGGCGGCAGGTTATGCCGTTGCGGGAGAGCAACGCCTCGGCACCGCCAGCGTTGCCGGCGTCCGGGATCAAGATCAGGACGGTGTCGGAGGTGGCGGCGGTGTGGCCCGCTTCAAGCATCCGGCTCGTCCTGGACGTGCATCAGCCCGTCAGCATCGCCAGTGAACAGCGGCTCACCGGTCAACACATGGGTGAAGGACGAAAGCACGGGGCCGATACGCAGACCCTGCTCCTCGATCCGAAGTTCGCGGATCGTGTCCTCATGCGCGCCACCACGATTCTTGACGATTGAGATCGCCTTGCGCACGCGACCGGAGACCTCGAAGAAGCGCAACAGCAGGACGGCATCGGCGATGTAGCTGATGCTCAACGGTCGCTCGCGCGCCGTAATGAATCCGAACTGCGGACTGACCAGCAGCGTCAGCACGCCGCGCTGGTTCAGGTAGGAGAGCAGTTCGTGCAACTGCAACACCAGCCGCTTCTCCTGCGGCATCGAGGTCAGGTAGCCGTTCAGGCTGTCGATCACCACCAGCTTGGTGTCGTTGGCTTCGACATCCTGCCGCAGCATCTCAATGAACTCACCCGGCGAAAGGTCGCTGGGATCGATCTGCATCAGCACAACCTTGTCGGCCTGAATATGAGGAGCAAGGTCGAGACCGAGCTTGGCAACACGCTCCAGCAGCGTGCCGACACGTTCGTCGAACTGGTAGATGGCGCAGTGCTCGCCACGCTCCGCCGCGGCGTGGACGTACTGCATGGCGAGCGTCGACTTACCGGTGCCTGACGGTCCGCTGAGCAGCGCGCAGGTGCCTCGCAGCGGCCCGCCCTCCAGCATGGCGTCCAGTTCGCTCAGCCCGCTGGGCACGGGTTCGCCCACGAAGGGCACGTGATGCCTGGTCGCATCGAGCCGGGGGAATACGATCAGTCCGCCCCGCTGGATGGTGTAGTCGTGCCAGCCTTCCTGGAACGAGGCGCCCCGCATTTTGGCCACTTCCAGGCGGCGGCGCGTGGAGCCGAAGTCGCGGCTCAGCCGCTCCAGCGTGACAACGCCGTGGCAGAGGCTGCGCAGATGCTGGTCCGCTCCGGCCTTCTGCAGCATGTCGTCCAGCAGCAGGACGGCGGTGCCGCGGCCGGCGAAGAACTGCTTCAACGCCAGGATCTGGCGGCGGAACCGCAACGCATCCTGTGCCAGCATCCGCATCTCCGACAGGCTGTCGAAGACGACGCGAACCGCACCGGTCCGCTCCACCTCATCGGTAATCAGCCTGACGGTCTCGCCAAGCTCGACTTCCCAAGGGTGCAGCAGGGTCATCGCCCGCTCGGTGCCGAGTGCGGCCTCGGCGGCGGCGAGCTCAAACAGGTCGATGCCCTCGAGGCTCCAGCCATGCGATTCAACGACGGTGGCGAGTTCCTCGGCGGTTTCCGACAGGGTGACGTAGAGGACGCGCTCGCCGCGATTGCGTCCCTCCAAAAGGAACTGCATCGCCAATGTGGTCTTGCCGGCGCCCGGTTCGCCTTCGATCAGGTATAGGCGGTTGGCGGCGAGCCCGCCCTGCAGGATCGTGTCAAGCCCGGCGGCGCCGGTCGATATGCGCGGCGGAGTGGCGGGGCTGGGATCGGTCATCGGCGGACAGGCGTCCTTCAGATAGCTTAAGGCGTGTCAAGACGCGCATGGCGATTGCCTTGCGCCGGCTGGAACGCTCGGGCCTGCCGTTGAGTTCGCCTCCCGGTGCGCATGACAGGTTCACCTGTGCAGGCCGGCCACAGGCCGGCCCGCGACTGCGCAGCGGAACCGGGCGGGGAACGTGCCGAGGGAGGGCGAGTTGCATGCCGCGCCATCGAAAGCGGCGCTGTACACTATGACGACAGCGTATCGGCGGCGCAGGCTTGCCGGACGCCAGACCCAAAGTCAGCGCCAATAAGTCTGCGCACGCCATGACGGAGGAGAGGCAGTCCCTGCCGGTCCGCTCGTTTCCGCGATACGTGAATTGGGCCGCGCGCCTACGGTTATGCCAATGCGTGGCGACGGCTTGTTCAGCCGCTGTCATGACAGCCTGTGTGGGCGCCGGGACGTGGCGCCGAGGCCGGTCTAGCCCGCCCTGTCCGCGCTTATCCCCCGGCGAACTTGGCCAGCAGCCGGACGTGGGAGCGGATGCCGTGGTGGTAGCAGGCCTCCTCGAACTTTTCGTTCGGGCTGTGCACCTGGTCGTCATCCAAGCCGAAGCCGACCAGCAGCGAGTCCACGCCAAGGATCGACTTCAGCGACGTCACCACCGGGATCGAGCCGCCGCATCCCATCAGCACCGCCGGCTTCGCATACTCCTCACCCAGCGCGTCCAGCGCGGCGCGCACATGCGGGCTGTCGACATTCACCTCAATACCTGGCGCACGCGCATACTCCGCGAACGTTGCCGTCGCGTCCGGCGGCAGGCGCTCCGTCACGAAACGCTGGAACTGCTCAAAGACCTCGCCGGGGTCCTGGTTTGGTACCAGGCGAAACGAGACCTTGGCCGAGGCCTCGGATGCGATCACGGTCTTGCTGCCAGCGCCGGTGTAGCCGCCCCAGATGCCGTTGATATCGGCCGTCGGCCGCGCCCACAGCCGCTCCAGAGCCGAGTAGCCACGCTCGCCCACCGGGTGCGCGAGCCCGATGCTGCCGAGAAACGCCTTCTCGTCGAAGCCCATCGAATCCCACTGCGCGCGCTGTGCGTTGGAGACCGGGACGACGCGGTCATAGAAGCCCGGTAACTGGATGCGGCCATTTTCGTCGTGCAGGTCACCCAGGATCTTGGTCAGCGCATTGATCGGGTTCAGCGCCGATCCGCCATAGATGCCGGAATGCAGATCGCGATTGGCGGCCTTCAGCGTGACTTCGGCATAGGTCATGCCGCGCAGCCGCGTTGAAACCGCCGGTGTGTTCACGTCCCACATGCCGGTGTCGCTGATCAGCGCCACGTCCGCGACGGCGAGTTCCTGTTTATTGGCGGTAAGGAATGGATCGAGGTTGACAGATCCGACCTCCTCCTCGCCTTCGATCAGCACGGTGATGCGTGCCGGAATGCCGCCGCCGGTGCTGTGCCATGCGCGCAGCGCCTCCAGGAACATCAGCGTCTGGCCTTTGTCGTCGACCGCGCCGCGCGCGACGTAGCGCTTGCCGTGCGGACCATCGACCAGTTGCGGGTCGAAGGGCGGGCTGTGCCAAAGGTCCAGCGGGTCGACCGGTTGCACATCGTAATGGCCATAGAACAGGATATGCGGCCCCGTGTAATCGCC
Organism: Pseudomonadota bacterium; assembly: GCA_018240405.1. Lineage (GTDB taxonomy): Bacteria > Pseudomonadota > Alphaproteobacteria > Acetobacterales > Acetobacteraceae > Rhodopila. Next base: position 11,348 of record JAFEFW010000657.1, on the reverse strand, counting down.
GGGTCCGGCGAAGTGACCGACCACCACCGGGTGCCCGGCGGTTGGCCGCACCGTCGCTTCGAAACCCAGGCCGGTCAGTTGGTCGCGCCACCATGCGGCGGCCCGCTGACAGTCGGCGGCATGCGCCGGCTGCGCGCTGATGGAAGGGATGCGCAGCAGATCGAACAGCGTGTCCCGCGCCTGCGGCAGGGTCGCATCTACATGCGCAAGAACTTTATCAAGCGTGGCCTGGGTCGGGACCGGCATTGCGCACTCCTTGGAAAGCAACGGATGGTCATTAGGCGCTCGGCTGGGCGCCGTCACCGTATGATAACGCGCTTGGGACTGCTAAACCGAGCACTATGCAAGTCTCGCTGATGGTTCCGGCCCCGTTCGACACAATCTCCGGCAGTGCGCTGTATGACCGCAGGATGGTGGAAGGGCTGCGAGCCCAGGGGCACAGGGTGCGGATGGTCGAACTGGCGGGGCGATTCCCCGATCCGGACCAGGCAGCGATTGATGCGGCGCATGCCGCCTGGGCCGATCTGGCTGCTGACAGCATAGCCCTGATCGACGGGCAGGCGCTGCCGGCCTTCGCCGCCCTGGCGCCGGCGATGACGCCGCGGGAGGCGGTGGCGCTGATTCATCACCCGGTGTCGCAGGAGACCGGGTTGTCACAGGAGGTCGCGCAACGTCTCGGCACGCTGGAGGCCACTCTGTTTGCCGCCGTGCCGCGGCTGGTCACCACCAGCGAGCAGACGGCGGAGCGTCTTGCGGCGGACTTCAAAGTGGATCTGGAACGCATCACCGCCATTGTGCCTGGCATGGAGGACCTGCCGCGCAGTTCCGGTTCACGTGACGGCGGCTGCGCAATCCTGTCGGTTGGTACGCTGATACCGCGCAAGGGTCATGACGTACTGATGCGATCCCTCAGCCGGCTGTTCGATCTCGATTGGCGTCTGACGATTGTCGGCGGTGCTGACCGCGATCCCGTGCACGCGCACGGACTTATGGCGCTGGCCGAGGAACTGCAGATCGCCCGGCAGGTGACGTTCGCCGGCGAAATGGCGCCCGATACAATGGAGTCGCTTTGGCGGAACACCGATCTGTTCGCGCTCACCTCCTGGTACGAAGGCTACGGCATGGCACTGGCCGAGGCGCTGCGGCGCGGCCTGCCGGTCGCTGTCACCGCTACCGGCGTTGCGCCGACGCTGGTGCCACCGGAGGCTGGCGTGGTGTGCGCACCAGGCGATGTCGAACAATTGTCGAAGGCGCTGCGGCGCCTGATCTTCGATGACAGTCTGCGCCGCGACATGGCGTCCGTTGCCTGGGAGGCTGGTCGAACACTGCCATCCTGGCCGCAACAGGCGGCGCTGTTGGCGTCGGTACTGGACCGCAGCGCGGCGTCCTGACAATCGAAGACGCGGCCGACGCGTTGCACCCGCTACGCCGCCCCTAGTGGCCCGGCGCGCGACACGTGACTGCGGACGAAATGGAACGGCTTGAGGGAACGGAGGGACCGACCATGCTGCTGGGTGCTATCGCTGATGATTTCACCGGGGCGACAGATCTTTGCTCCATGCTGGTGCGCGGCGGCATGCGCACGGTCCAGGTCATCGGTGTGCCGCAGGCGGGACAGCCGGTGCCGGATGTTGATGCGGTCGTGGTGGCATTGAAGTCGCGCACGGCGCCGGTGAAGCAGGCCGTGGATGAGAGCCTCGCCGCGCTGGCGTGGTTGCGCGATGCCGGCGCGCGGCAGTTCTTCTTTAAGTACTGCTCGACGTTCGACAGCACGGAGCAGGGCAATATCGGCCCGGTCGCCGATGCGCTGGTTGCGGCATTGGGCTGCGGCTTCGCGCTGGCCTGCCCGGCGTTCCCGACCAACGGGCGCACCATCTACCAGGGGCATCTGTTCGTCGGCAGCGTCCTGTTGAACGAGAGCGGTATGGAGAACCATCCGCTGACGCCAATGACGGATGCAAACCTTGTGCGCGTGCTCTCGCGGCAAACCGACGGCACAGTCGGATTGGTTCCGTTCGTCACTGTCGACCAAGGCGCCGCGGCGACCCGCGATGCGATGACGCGGTTGAAGGAACAGGGGCGGCGCTACGCCATTGTTGATGCGATCACGGATGCGCATCTGTTTGCCATCGGCGAGGCCGCAGCTGGTCACGCGCTGCTCACCGGCGGCTCCGGCATAGCAATCGGGCTCGGCGCGAATTTCCGCAAGGCCGGATTGTTGCCGGAGCGGGCCGACAGCGCGGCGCTGCCGAACATCGATGGGCCGCGTGCGGTGGTGGCGGGATCGTGTTCGCGCGCGACGCTGGCGCAGCTTGGTTTTGCGCGCGACCATCTGCCGGTGCTGGACCTCGATCCGCTGGCGACGCCGGATGCCGCGACCATGAGTGCGACGGCATTGTCCTGGGCTGGCGACAAGCTGGGCGACAAGCCAGTGGTGATCGCGGCATCGGCGCCACCGGAGAAAGTTGCCGCGCTGCAGGCGAAGCTTGGCCGCGAACAGGCTGGTGCTCTGGTGGAGGAAACGCTGGCGCGGATTGCCGAAGGGCTGGTGGCCAGGGGCGTACGGCAGCTTGTCGTTGCTGGCGGTGAAACGTCCGGCGCGGTTGTCGGACGGTTGGGTGTGCGCTCGCTTCGTATCGGCGCCGAGATCGATCCTGGCGTGCCGTGGACCTGTGCTGCGGGTAGTGGTCCGGATCTTCTGCTGGCGCTGAAATCCGGCAACTTCGGCGCTACCGATTTCTTCGTGAAAGCGTTCCGCATACTGGCTGACTGACGTTCAACGCTGCGCCTGCGGCAAAAAGAAAGGCGCCGGTGAGGCGCCTTTCTTGCGTGTAGGAGTGGACGCGATCCTACGAGTCAGCGGCTGGCGCGGCGGACGCGGGCGCCTGGTTCGCTGTGGCTCTCTTGCGCGGCGCCGCTTTTTTCGGTGCGGCGGCCTTCTTCGGTGTAGCGGCCCGCTTGGGCGCAGCCGCCGCCTTCTTCTTCGGTGCGGCTGCTTTCTTGGCGGCAGCGGCCTTCTTCGGCGCTACGGCCTTCTTGGGTGCCGCTGCCTTCTTTTTCGGTGCCGCGGCCTTCTTGGGTGCTGCCGCCTTCTTCTTCGGTGCCGCGGCCTTCTTGGCGGCAGCGGCCTTCTTCGGCGCGGCGGCCTTCTTCGCGACCGCCGCCTTCTTTGGTGCCGCCTTCTTCACAGCAGCCTTTTTGGGTGCGGCCTTTTTCGTCGCAGCACGCATTGCCAGAGGCTGGGCGTACTTGGTGTCTTCCGTATTTTCGTCAGTGCTCACCTGCAAATCTCCTTCTTGGTCGGGCGTATCGCTGTCGTGCGCTCCCGAAGGGGCCGGGTTGCGAGCGTTGTGCGGGTTTGGCGCCGCTCGCCAACGCGCCCTGGTATTTGTTGCATAATCAAACCAGCAGGCGGGTTGTCTCCATCGATCGGGCGGACGTGACCGGCATGCACAACAGCACGCCCATGAGCACTCATTTCAGTGCTTGATCGACTCTTCTCAGGCCTTGCAGTGTCGCGGCCCATCGACCGTCCTTCTGTTGACCAACCCCACGCACCGATTCCGAACACAGATCGGACGAATCGATTCGCGGGCACAGAATCGCTATTCCGCGTCTCCGCTGTGGATGTCAACGAAAAGCAACCATCCATGGCTTGAAAGTCGCAAAAAAATGTGCAGGGGCAGCGTTGCAGCCGCGTATGGAAAACAAAACCGCCGCGGCATCGCTGCCGCGGCGGTTGCTTTGCGACCTTGAGGTAAGGCGTCAGCCGCGCTGATCAATCGGCACAAACTTCAGGTCTTCCGGGCCAATGTAGTTAGCCGTCGGGCGGATCAGTTTGTTGTCGATGCGCTGCTCGATCACATGCGCGGCCCAGCCGGACGTGCGCGCAATGACAAACAGCGGCGTGAACATCGCGGTCGGCACACCCATCATGTTGTAGGAGATGGCGCTGAACCAATCGAGGTTGGCGAACATCTTCTTCGCATCCCACATCGTCGCCTCGATGCGGTCGGCGATGTCGAACAGCTTCATGTCGCCCTTGGTTTTCGACAGCCGGCGCGCAACTTCCTTGATCACCTTGTTGCGCGGATCGGCGATCGTATAGACCGCATGGCCGAAGCCGATGACGACCTGCTTCTGCTCAATGCGCTTGCGGATATCGGCTTCGGCTTCGTCAGGCGTGCTGTAGCGGCTTTGGATTTCGAAGGAGACTTCGTTCGCGCCGCCATGTTTCGGCCCGCGCAGCGCGCCGATGCCAGCGGTGATGGCCGAATACATATCAGCGCCCGTGCCTGCCACGACACGGCACGTGAAGGTCGAGGCGTTGAACTCATGCTCCGCGTACAGGATCAATGACGTGTGCATCGCGCGCACATGTTCCGCCGACGGTGTCTTGCCGTGCAGCAGGTGCAGGAAGTGCCCGCCGATGGAATCGTCATCGGTCTCGACGTCGATGCGCTTGCCGTTGTTGGAGTAGTGGTACCAATAGAGCAGCGCGGACCCGAGGCTCGCCATCAGGCGGTCGGCGATATCACGAGCGCCCGGCTGGTTCTGATCGTCCTTCTCCGGCAGCGCGCAGCCCAGCGCCGACACGGCGGTGCGCATCACGTCCATCGGATGCGCACCGGCCGGCAGTGCTTCCAGCACTGTCTTCACCGACATCGGCAGGCCACGCAATGCGCGCAGCTTTGCCTTGTAGCCGGCCAGCTCCGCATGCGTCGGCAGCTTGCCGTGCACGATCAGGTAGGCGATCTCCTCGAACTCACTTGTGTCAGCGAATTCCAGAATGTCGTAGCCGCGATAGTGCAGATCGTTGCCGGCGCGGCCGACTGTGCACAACGCGGTATTGCCGGCCGTCACGCCGGACAGGCCGACGCCCTTCTTGGCGCGTACGATGGGCGCCGTTGTTGTCTCGCTCATAGGGGGTTCCTCCTTCACTTACAGGATGCCAGGCTTGCCGACGTGCAGCGTGCCATTGGGCACGACGACATTCAGTTGATGCAACGCGCCGGCCGGTAACTGCGCGAGGTTCTGCGCCGTTTCCAGGAAGCGGTTGGACTCGCGCCGCGTGATGATGCCGTCCGTCATGGTTTCAAATTTGCGGATATAGTCGGCGCGCATGAAGGGCCTGCCGCCACTGGGATGTGCATTGGCCACCGCAATCTCATCGACCAGCCTGCTGCCGTCGCGCATGAGAATCTCGACGCGGCCGCCGAAGGACAGCTCATTCGGATCCGTCGCGTGGTAGCGGCGCGTCCATGCAGGGTCCTCGGTCGTTTCGATCTTGTGCCACAGCCGCACCGTGTCCGCACGGGCGGCGCGCTTCGGTGCATAGCTGTCGACGTGATGCCACCGCCCGTCCTGCAGTGCGACGGCGAAGATATACATGATTGAATGGTCCAGCGTTTCGCGGCTCGCCTTCGGATCCATCTTCTGCGGATCGTTGGCGCCGGTTCCAATCACGGTGTGCGTGTGATGGCTGGTGTGGATGATGATCTTCTTGATCTTCTCGAAATCATCGATCTGCTCGCGCATGCGGAAGGCGAGATCGATCAGCGCCTGCGACTGGTACTCGCCGCTGTGTTGCTTGGTGTAGGAGTCCATGATGCCGCGCTTCGGCTCACCACGTGCCGGCAACGGCACGCGGTAGTGTGCATCCGGACCATCGAGCATCCTGGCAATGACGCTGTCCTCGCCTTCGTACATCGGGCTGGGCGCACCTTCGCCGCGCATCACCCGGTCCACCGCCTCAACCGCCAGCTTGCCGGCATGCGCCGGCGCATAGGCCTTCCACGAGGAGATGGCGCCCTTGCGCGATTGCCGCGTGGTGAAGCTGACATGCACGGCCTGCTGCACCGCCTGGTAGATGATGTCCTGCTTCAATCCCAAGAGCGTGCCGATGCCGGCAGCCTGCGCGGGACAAAGATGCGCGATATGGTCGATCCTGTGCGCATGCAGGCAGATCGCACGCGTCAGGTCGATCTGGATTTCATAGCCGGTGGCAATGCCGCGGATCAGGTCGCGCCCTGATTTGTTGCAGGTCTGCGCCGTCGCCAGGATCGGCGGGATGTTGTCGGCGGGATGCGAATAGTCGGCCGCGAGGAAGGTGTCGTGCATGTCGAGTTCACGCACCGCCACGCCGTTCGCCCAGGCTGCCCATTCCGGACAGACGCGGGTCGATGACTTCACGCCGAAGACGGGCGCACCGTTCTTGTGCGGACGCGCCAGCGCCATGTCGCGCGCCGACACCGCCGGGTGGCGGTTCAGCGAAGCAACCGCGACCGAAGCGTTGTCGATGATGCGGTTGACAATCATCTCCTGCACGTCCTTCGGCACCGCCACCTTGTCGGCGGCGACGGCGGCGATCTTCCAGGCAAGCTGGTCGTCGCGCTTCAGCCCCGCCTGGGACGGGTGAACCCGGACGTCATGTACAACCACTTATAATCCTCCATGCCGCGCCAGACCGCCCATGCGCGACAGCCTGCGATGCAGGTATCAACGTGCTTCGTAGTGTTGTGGTGGCCGCACGGCAAGCCGGGCTGTGCGCGGCCGATATGCATCCGATGGCGGCAGCCGGCGGGTCCTGTATGATTGGTGGACAAGCCAGGACCATTGCCGAGGAGAAGTCGTTTGTCCCGCATCATCACCGTCGCCGCCGCGCAGCTTGGTCCGATCCAGAAGGCGGAGCCTCGCGCCGTCGCGGTGGAACGCATGGTCCGGCTGATGGAGCGGGCGCATAAGCGCGGCGTCGAGTTGGTGGTGTTTCCCGAACTGGCGCTGACGACGTTCTTCCCGCGTCACTACCACGACGACATCACCGAGGCGGACCACTGGTTCGAAACCACCATGCCGTCGAATGAAACCGCGCCGCTGTTCGAGGCCGCGGCGCGCTACGGCATCGGCTTTCACCTCGGCTATGCCGAGATCGCGCATGAGGCGGATGACAGCGGCGCTGTGCGCAAGCGGCGCTTCAACACCTCGATCCTGGTCAGCCCGCAGGGCGACATCCTGCTGAAGTATCGCAAGGTGCATCTGCCAGGCCACGCCGAACACGAACCGCGTCGCGTCGTGCAGCATCTGGAGAAGCGGTATTTCGAAGTCGGCAATCTCGGCTTCCCGGTGATCCGCGCGCCGATGGGTGAGCTGGCCGGCATCAACATGGGGATGATGATCTGTAACGATCGCCGCTGGCCCGAAGCCTGGCGCGTCCTTGGCCTGCAATCCGTCGAACTCGTCATGCTCGGCTACAACACGCCGAGCCTGAACATGGAGGCGGGTGGCTTCGAGGCACACCATCTGCGGGTGTTCCACTCGCATTTGTCGATCCAGGCCGGCTGCTACCAGAACGCCTGCTTCGCGGTCGCGACGGCGAAAGCCGGCATCGAGGATGGCTGCGAGTTGTTCGGCCACTCCATCATCGTGAACCCGCAGGGTGAGATCATCGCCATGGCGGCGACCTGGGACGACGAGCTGATCACGGCCGACTGCAACCTGGACCTGTGCACGCTGGGCCGGACCACGATCTTCGCGTTCGAGAAGCACCGCCGGCCGGAGGCATATACGCGGATCACCGAACAGGTCGGTGCGGTGGAGCCACCGGTTTGGAAGAGGGCTTAGGGCGCGGGTGACTTGCTCGTTGATATTTTTCGCTCGTGTGATATATAGCGCTCATGAGTGCTCAGCCATCTCCGGAACAGCTTCGCGCCGGCCGCGCTTTGCTCGGCCTGGAGCAGGGTCTGCTTGCACACAACGCCGGCGTATCCATTGCAACGTTGCGGCGGGTGGAGGCCGGCACTGCTCCGCCAGCGACCGTTCGCCGTGTCGCGGATGCACTCGGCCGCGCCGGCGTCCGGTTTATTGAGCACGGTGTGCAGCTTCGTGATCGAAGTTCCGCCTTGGCGAACGACCGCCAGCGGAGGATCGACGAACTTCTTGCTCTCGCGGACGCCATCCCGGACATCGATCCCAACTTCAACGAGGACAGTCTGTATGGCGATGACGGGCTGCCGCGCTGAATGGTCGTCGATACCTCGGCGATTATCGCAATCCTGTTCGATGAGCCCGAGCGGGAATCGTTTCGTGCTCTGATCAGCGACGCCCCCCGACGACCTCTGCTGTCAGCCATGACCTTGCTCGAGACGTCGCTTGTTGTCGTTGGGCGGCGTGGCACGGCGATGCTGACTGTCCTCGATGCACTTGTCGAGGAAACCATGGACGTGGTGGCGCTCGATGACGTTACGGTCCGCGTCGCCCGCGATGCCTTCCTGCGCTTCGGCAAGGGTCGGCATCCAGCCTGCCTCAATCTCGGTGACTGTGCCTCTTATGCGCTGGCGAAGGCACGTGGGAGAAGTCTGCTGTTCAAGGGCAACGATTTCACGCGCACCGACATCCGGCCGGCGTGAGGCCGGCGACGATCCGCCGTCAACGCACATGTGCAGATGGCAAAGACAAAACCCCCGTGGCACCCAGGGACGACCATCGGTCGGCTGTGTCAGAGGGTCGTCTTCGCCATTCCTCTATGGCGTTCCGTCAACCGCCGGCAGGCGCAGGCTGCGAAGCCGTAGCGCGTTGCCGACGACGGAGACGGAACTCAGCGACATGGCCAGGGCTGCGATCACCGGGCTGAGCAGCAGACCGGCGACGGGATACAGGATGCCCGCCGCGACCGGCACGCCCAGCGCGTTGTAGATAAAGGCGAAGAACAGGTTCTGCCGGATGTTCCGCATCGTGGCCCGGCTCAGCGCGCGGGCGCGGACGATGCCGGTCAGATCGCCCTTCACCAGCGTCACGCCGGCGCTCTGGATCGCCACGTCCGTCCCGGTGCCCATGGCGATGCCGACATCCGCCTCGGCCAATGCGGGCGCGTCGTTGACGCCGTCGCCGGCCATGGCGACGACATGGCCAGCCGCCCGCAGGTCCCGTATGACGCGGTTCTTGTCCTCCGGCAGGACGTCGGCGTGCACCTCGTCGATACCCAGCATGCGGCCGACGGCGTCGGCGGTGGTGCGGTTGTCGCCGGTCAGCATGACGATACGAATGCCATCCTGCTGCAGCGCCGACAGCGCCTGCGACGTGGTCGGCTTCACCGGATCGGCGACCGCCACGATCCCGGCCGCCTGGCCATCCGCGGCGAGGAACAGCGCCGTGGCGCCCTGCTGCCGCAGTGTCTCCGCCTGTGCTGCCAGCGCGTCCGGGGCGGCGCCGCTGTCGGCCATGAGGCGCGCATTGCCGAGCGCGATGTGGCGTCCGTTGACGATGCCGGTGACGCCCTTGCCGGTGATGGAGGCAAAGTCGCTGGCCTCCGGCACGGCCAGACCGCGATCACGCGCCGCGGCCAGGATGGCGGCCGCCAGCGGATGTTCGCTGGAGCGTTCCAGGCTTGCGGCGAGGGCCAGCAGGTCGTCCCCGGACAGGCCCGCCGCTGGAACCACGCTCGTAAGCCTTGGCTTGCCCTCGGTCAGCGTGCCGGTCTTGTCGACGACGAGGACGTTCACCCGCTCCATCCGCTCCAGCGCCTCGGCGGACTTGATCAGCACGCCGGCGCTGGCGCCTTTACCGACGCCGACCATGATGCTCATGGGTGTCGCCAGGCCCAGCGCGCAGGGGCAGGCGATGATGACGACGGAAACCGCTGCCACGAGGGCGTAGCTGAGCGCCGGCGCCGGGCCCCAGAGCGCCCAGGCCGCGAACGTCGCGACGGCGACCAGCAGCACCAGCGGAACGAACCAGCCGGCGACGGTGTCGGCCATGCGCTGGATCGGCGCGCGGCTGCGCTGCGCTTCCGCCACCATGGCAACGATTCGCGACAGCATCGTCTCGGCGCCGACCTTTTCGGCCTGCATGATCAGCGCACCGGTGCCGTTCACCGTGCCGCCGATTACGCGGTCGCCTGTCGCCTTCCGCACCGGCAGGGATTCGCCGGTAACCATGGACTCGTCAACCGCGCTGGCTCCTTCCAGGACCAGGCCGTCCACCGGCACGCCTTCGCCCGGCCGGACGCGCAGCCGGTCGCCGGACTGCACGTCCGCCAGCGGGATTTCTTCATCGTCCCCGCCGGCGCGTAGCCGCCGGGCTGTCTTCGGCGCGAGGTTCAGCAGGGCACGGATAGCGCCGCCGGTCTGCTCGCGTGCCCGCAGTTCCAGCACCTGGCCGAGCAGTACCAGTACTGTAATGACCGCGGCGGCCTCGAAATAAACGGCGACGGCGCCGTCGGGACCGCGGAAGCCGGCCGGGAAGACGCCGGGCGCGATCGTTGCGACCACGCTGTATGTCCAGGCGACGCCGGTGCCGAGGGCGATCAGCGTGAACATGTTGAGGTTGCGGCTGATCAGCGACGCCCAGCCACGCTGGAAGAACGGCCAGCCGGCCCAGAGCACGACCGGTGTTGCCAGCGCGAACTGGATCCAGTTGGAGAGCTGGGCGCCGAGCAGGTGATGCAGGCCGAGGGCAGGGATGTGCGAGCCCATTTCCAGCACCACGACCGGCAATGACAGGACAAGCCCGATCCAGAACCGCCGCTTCATGTCCGCTAGTTCGGCATTCGGCTCTGCTTCGGCGGTGATCACCAGCGGTTCCAGCGCCATGCCGCAGATCGGACAGGTGCCCGGGCCTTCCTGCCGGACCTCGGGATGCATCGGGCAGGTGTAGATGGTCCCTTTCGGAAGCGTCTGCGTCTCGGGTTTGTCCCCAAGGTAAGCCTCCGGCGATGCAACGAATTTATCGCGGCAGCGGGCGGAGCAGAAATGGAAATCGCGCTCTGCGTGGCGGGCGAGGTGCGGCGAGGTCCGCGGATCAACACGCATGCCGCAGACCGGATCAATCACCGCTTCGGTCGCCGCGCCGTGGTGATGCCCGCCGGGATGATGATGGTGGTGGCAGTGGGCGTGGCTGTCGCTCATCGATCGCACTCCAGGTGACGCGTCGGCGCCGCGTGACATCGGGCCGGTCCCATGCTATATACCCTGCCTGGGTATAGTATCAAGGACGGCGCCGGTGAATGACGACGTGAAGAAGACGGTTACCGGGCGGCTGCGCCGCATCGAGGGACAAGTCGGTGGCCTGATCCGGATGGTCGAGGACGATCGCTACTGCGTCGACGTGTTGACGCAGATCAACGCCGTGCGGGCGGCGCTGCATAAGGTGGAGGAGCAGGTCTTGCGGGACCATGTATCGCACTGTGTTGCCGGCGCCTTCAGTTCCGGTAATGTCCTCGAGCAAAGACAGAAGGTCGAGGAACTCATTACGACCATCGGCAGGATGACGAGGTAGTCAGGTGAAGGCGTGGCTCCAACGACTGCGGAGATTCGGCACAGGGCTTGCGCTCCTGGCCATGCTGGCGCTGTCGT
>JAFEFW010000656.1 GCA_018240405.1 Pseudomonadota bacterium | reverse complement strand
ACCGGATGGGGGCCACGACAATACAGCATCGTCATGGCCGGAAGTCTGGCCATGGCGCGACTGGCCACGACACATCCCAACCGGCTTGTATGGAAAGAGGCTGACGATGCCGGCAAGCGCGGAGACGGTTAACGACGGACCCGTGGCGAGCCCGCCGCGCACCGCTTCGACTGCGCTCTTGCGGATACCCGGTGCGAATTTCAAGCGTCACCGCGCCGCCTGATGCAACCGTCGCACGTGACAGCCGTCAAAGGTAACGCTACGCTGTCACCAACACAGTAAGACGATCGGTCAGGTGCGACGCCAGGAACGCCGTCTGACACGACCGTATGATCGGAAAGAGGGGGAAATTTCCGAATGAATGGCGCTGAGAGCCTTGTGCACTCGCTGCTGAAAAGCGGCGTGACGACGTGTTTCACCAACCCAGGCACGTCGGAGATGCACTTCGTCGCGGCGCTCGACCGGATCCCGGGCATTCATTGCGTCCTCGGCCTGTTCGAGGGCGTTGTCACTGGTGCCGCGGATGGATACGCGCGTATGGCAGGTAAGCCGGCGGCAACGCTACTGCACTGCGGACCGGGCCTGGCGAACGGCCTCGCCAATCTGCACAACGCCCGCAGGGCCGCCACGCCGGTGGTGAACATCGTCGGCGACCAGGCAACCTACCACCGGCCGCTGGACGCGCCGCTGACCGCCGATACTGAGGGTTTCGCGCGCGGCGTCGGACCCTGGGTGCGCACGGCGATGGACGTGAAGACGGTCGGCGCCGATGCGGCCGCCGCGGTGCAGGCGGCCATGGTCGCGCCCGGCCAGGTGGCGACGCTGATCCTGCCGTCAGACACCTCCTGGAACGACGGCGGCATCGTTGCCGATGCGCTGCCGGTTCTGCCGACCCCGACATCCTCGCCGGACCAGATCGAGGCGGCCGCGAATGTGCTGCGCCGGGGCGGGCAGGGCGTCGTGCTGCTGCTGGGCGGGGTCGCGCTGCATGAGGAGGGGCTGGCGCTGGCCCACCGCATCCAGGCCGCAACCGGATGCCGGATCGTCGCCCAGGGCTCCAACGCGCGCATGGCGCGCGGGCAGGGGCGCCTGTCGGTCGAGCGCGTGCCCTATGTCGTCGACGTCGCCGTCAAGGCGATGGCCGGGACGAAGCAACTGATCCTGGCCGGCTCGCGCAAGCCGGTGACGTTCTTCGCCTATCCGAACAAGCCGCAAACCTCGATCCCGGACGACGCCGAGATCCATGTGCTGGCGCGGCCGGAGCAGGACATTGTCGAAGCGCTGGCGCGGCTGGCCGACCTGCTGGGCTGCCCGAACGTGGCGCCGCCGGATAATGGCAGCCGTCCGGAGGCTGGCCGCGGCGCGCCGACGCCCGAGGCGATTGCCGCCACACTCGGCGCGCTGATGCCCGAAGGGGCAATCATCGCCGACGAGTCCGTCACCTTCGGACGTGGTTTCTTTGCCAATACCAAGGCGGCGCCGCAGCATGACTGGTTGAACGTCACCGGCGGTGCCATCGGCGGCGGCATGCCCATGGCCACCGGTGCGGCCATCGGTGCGCCCGGCCGCCGCGTCATCAATATGCAAGCGGACGGATCGGCAATGTACACGGTGCAGTCGCTGTGGACGCAGGCGCGCGAGAAGCTGGACGTCACGACTGTGCTTCTGTCGAATCGGAAATATCAGATCCTGCTTGGCGAGCTGGCCAATGTCGGTGCCAATCCGGGTCGGACTGCTCTCGACATGATGGATCTGGGCAATCCGGATATCGACTGGTGCAAACTGGCAGGATCGATGGGTGTGGAGGCGGCTCGGGCTGACACCGCGGATGCGTTCGGCGATCTGCTGGCGCATTCGCTGAAGCGGTCAGGACCTTTCCTGATCGAGTTGATGATTTAGACGGCGCGGCGTGGACGCGGTCGTTCGGATTCAGCGCCTTTCCTTGACCGTAGGGACAGGCGTGCGTACATCGAATGATTGCGTGCTGGACAGAGTGCAGAATTGTCGCGCTAATGGTGGTTGATCGAATCCGGAACCAACCGGGCGCGTAGGCAAGGGAGGATATTACTATGGCAAAAGCAGCAGAGCGTGGCACACGTTCCGGCGGCAAGACCCGCCAGCAGGCCGGAACCACAGCGCGTGGACGAGGGCGGACGGCAACCGCAAAGCCGACAGCGCAGGCCGCTGCGGTCAGCGCGCCGCGGGCCGATTGGGCGACGGACCTCGTGTTCGATGTCCGCGAACCAAAGCTGGCGGTCAGCCTGCGTCTTGATGCGGATGTGTTGCGCTTCTTTCGCGGCTTCGGCGCGGGATATCAGACCCGTATCAATGAAGTGCTGAAGGCGTTCATGCACGCGCGTGAGGGCATGGAGGTCAGCGCGCACGTTGCGAGCGCGAAATCCTCGCGCGGCGCCACGAACGGTAAGCGGGTACGGTAAAGCGGTCGCGGCGGGGACGGCCGCGACACAAACCCCTCCACTGTCACGGACGGGCTTCGCTGCTTGGTTAAACCCGGCGGAAGCCCGGCAGTGGCTTCACGCGGTTCGCTGCCGCGTGACGACGCATCGGCCGCGCGGCAGGACAAACGCGGCAGGACGGCGGGTGCATGGTCAGGCTGTTGTTGCCCAGCCATCCGGTGCACGCCGTCTTCCCTGGATCGTTCCGCACGCGGGGCGGAACGGACCGACACAGGCAGTTGCGCTCTGAGCCGGCCGGTGCGGCCACAAGGACCGCGTCATCCCATGCGCTATGCGACCGTCGTCCCGGTGGTGCTCCCAGGCCCGCGTACCGCCTCATGAGAGCTATAAGGCGTATCCCGCTCGAACAGGCGGCGCCAATCCGGCACAGCGCCATCATGCACTGCTGTTGCTTCTTCGTCATGGCGGGCGAGGATCTATAAGCGCTAACTTTGGACTCGTCGCCCGCATGTACCGTCATGATCGGTGCAGGCTGACCGCCCATGCCTTGCGGTGCGACCTGGACTGCCATCGATGGACAGCGGCACCCTATCGGTGTTCATCGGCGGTTCTGTCATTCTTTCTGCCAGGCTGTGAGCGGGATGCGTCCGCAGTGCAAAGCGGCGAACCACCGATGAACGCCGATGAACGCCGATGGCTGGCATCTCGGCAGGTGCGCCCCACGTTGATGTTCCATGCGAGGGGTCGAACGGATGCTGCGCCGAGGGTGCGGCTTGGGCGGTCCCCTGGGCATCTTCAAAGTCGACAAGCCTCAGCCTCTGCGTGCCGCCTCAGGATCAATGGCACGCTGGAGGGTGGTGAAAATTGGTGGCCGCTGCGCGGCGAGGCGGTCGCCTGCGCCGACCATGGCCATCGCGCACTGCCGCCCGCCTCACCAGCGGTCCTCTCAGATTAGCGCTTATGCGCCCTGGTGAGCAGGTCCAGGCAGCTCAGTCCCGCGCAGACGGATCTGGCGCGTGGAGATCACCGGATGGCGCCCGGTTTGCTGCCGTCTGTGCGGCAACCCACGCTTTCAGCACGAAGCCGATCTCGCGCCGCCAATCGGCGTGATGCGCCCGGAACCAGTCCAGCGTTGCGGTATCGAGGGAAAGTCCGACCTCCCGCACCGTCAGCTTTGGCCAGTCCGGCAGGCGCGTAGCGTCGCGCTGGTCGGCCTCCGCGGGGGATGGGTTCAGGTATGCGTCCAGCAGCGCATCATCATCGAGATTCGCGGCATCCTCATCGGGTTCGTCAGGTAACATCGAGCTCAAATTCTGTCTGAAATCGCAATCATGTGCACGCTGGCTGAAATGAAACACGCCGGGTTGTTGTACTGGCCCCGATGAGGATGCCGAACGTGACAATAGTCGACAATAGTTAACGGAACGTTAATGAGCTACAAGATTCGAATACGAATGCGGTGAACACTGTCGCCGCGGCGCCACTGACGCGGCGGCGACAGCACGCCGGTCTGTCAGTCCGCGGCGTCGGCCACTTCGTTCAGCTTGTCCTTCCGCGCGCGGATCCGGGTCAGCGCCGTCTCCACATGACGGCTGAACACGTATTCCGCCGGCCTCTGGCGATCCAACGGGATGTCGGGCGTCATCGGTCCCTCGGTGCGTATCCCGCGTGCCACCTGCGCCAGGGCGCGCCAAGGCTTGCGCACAGTCTCCGCCACCGCTGTCGCCTCGAAGCCACAATGCACCATGCAGTCGGCGCATTTCTCGTAATTGCCGACGCCGTAGCGATCCCAGTCGGTGCTTTCCATCAGCTCCTTGTAGGACTTGGCGTAGCCCTCACCCAGCAGGTAGCAGGGCCGCTGCCAGCCGAAATAGGTCCGGCACGGGTTGCCCCAGGGCGTGCACTTGAAGGTCTGGTTCCCGGCCAGGAAGTCCAGGAACATCGAGGACTGGTTGAACGCCCACTTGCCCTTCCACGTCCCTTTGCCCTGACGCCGGAAGATGCCGCGGAACAACTCCTTGGTCTTGGTCCGGTTCAGGAAGTGCTGCTGGTCCGGCGCCCGTTCATACGCATAGCCCGGCGAGACCGAGATGCCGTCGATCCCCATCGCCATCACGTCGTCAAAGAAGCTCGCCACCTTCTCCGGTTCGGCGGTGTTGAACAGCGTCGTGTTGATGATGGTGCGGAAACCACGCCGCTTCGACTCGGCAATGGCTGCCACCGCACGGTCATAGACACCGGTCTGGCATACCGCCTGATCATGCTCCTCGCGCGAGCCGTCCAGGTGTACGGACCAGGAAAACCATTTGCTGGGCTTGAAGAGGTCCATCTTCTTTTCCAGCAACAGCGCGTTGGTGCAGACGATCACGAACTTCTTGCGCGCGATCGCACCCTCAACGATCTGGTCGATCTCCTTGTGCAGCAACGGTTCGCCGCCGGCGATCACCACGACCGGCGCGCCGCACTCATCGACTGCCTGCATGCACTCGTCGACGGACAGGCGCTGGTTCAGAATTTCCGCCGGATAGTCGATCTTGCCGCACCCGGCGCAGGCCAGATTGCAGCGAAACAGCGGCTCCAGCATCAGCACCAGCGGATACCGCTTGTTGCCGATCAGGTGCTGCTTGAGCACGTAGGCGCCGACGCGCAGCGCCTGGTTCAGCGGAACAGCCATTCTGCGTGTGTTTCCCTTACTCGACGACCGCCAGTTCTGGCGGGAAGCGGAACCGTACATCCTCGGCCACGCCCGGTTGCGTGGAAACCTCGATGTCGGCGAAGCGGCGCAGACCATCCAGAACGCCCTGCACCAGCATTTCCGGCGCCGAAGCGCCGGCAGTCAGCCCGACGGTGCGGATGTCAACGAACCACTCCGCCTTCAGCGCGTCCGCGTCATCAATCAGATAGGACGGCTTGCCAAGCTCACGCCCGATCTCGCACAGCCGGTTGGAATTGGAGGAATTCTTTGAACCAACGACCAGCAGCAGGTCGACATCGTGGGCGAGATCGCGCACCGCCTGCTGGCGGTTCTGCGTTGCGTAGCAGATATCCCGAACCTCGGGTCCGACGATCGTCGGAAAACGCTCCATCAGCGCCTGGATGATGCCGCGCGTGTCGTCGACCGACAGCGTGGTCTGCGTGATGTAGGCGAGCTTGTCCGGGTCCTTGACCTCGAGCTTCGCGACGTCCTCCACCGTTTGCACCAGGTACACCTTGGCGGGTATTTGGCCGATCGTGCCCTCCACCTCGGCATGCCCGGCATGGCCGACCAGCACGATCTCGCGGTCCTGCTTGGCGTAGCGGCGGCCCTCGTTGTGCACCTTGGCGACCAGCGGGCAGGTGGCGTTGATCACCGGCAGGCCACGCTCCACCGCTTCCTCTTCCACCCGGCGTGCCACGCCGTGCGCCGAAAAGATGGTCATCGCCCCGGCCGGAATCTCGTCAAGCTCGTCCACGAACACGGCGCCGCGCTGGCGTAAGTCTTCCACGACATGCCTGTTATGCACGATTTCATGGCGGACATAGATCGGCGGGCCGTACTTCTTTAAAGCCCGTTCCACGATCTCAATGGCGCGCTCAACACCGGCACAGAAGCCCCGGGGCTGGGCGAGGACAACGTGGATCATGCACTCTGTCTCCAAGTGGATACCGGACCGCCGGAGTCGGATTTCGTCCGGCCGATATGGCAGGTCGGGCCGTCTGCTGCAACGCCGCATGAGTGAGATAGTGGCCCGGCAGGACGTGCTAAGCCATTGCCGCTGCCGCCGGGCTGACATACCGCAAGACCAGACCCGGCATGGCGGCTGCGAGTGGCAGATTTGCAACATTTGCGGGGATCGCGCGAAGGTGGCACTGCGTACGATCTGACGGCATGGTAACGGGCAAAGATAGCCCTCCACCCGGGAGGGACAGGCTCGCGAGGCAGAAGAGTGTCGCCAACGAACAACGAGGGGTTGCAGGATACCGACCTGACGCAGGCGATGACGAACGCCGCCCGCGTAGTGGAAGAGGCGCTGGACGGCCTGCTTCCTGAGGTGGAGGGGATGGAGGGGCGCCTGGCCGAAGCCATGCGCTACGCCACGCTGGGTGGCGGCAAGCGGTTGCGCGCCTTCCTCGTCATGGAAACCGCCGCACTGTTTGGTGTGGCTGAAACCTCCGCCGCCCGCGTCGCCGCGTCGGTCGAAATGCTGCACGCCTATTCGCTGGTGCATGACGATCTGCCGGCCATGGACGACGACGATTTGCGCCGTGGCAAACCGAGCACACATAAAGCCTTCGATGAGGCAACAGCGATCCTGGCCGGCGACGCGCTGCAGACAAGGGCGTTTGAGATTCTGGCGGAAGCCGACACCCACTCCGACCCGCTCGCGCGCTGCGAACTGGTGGCGGCATTGGGTGCGGCGGCGGGCGCCAGAGGCATGGCTGGCGGACAGATGATCGACATGGTGAGCGAGGGCCAGGAATTGACCGCTGCCGCCGTGACCCGGTTGCAGACGCTGAAGACCGGCCGGCTGATCCAGTACAGCGCCGAGGCCGGGGCCATTCTGGGCCGGGCGTCAGCGCATCAGCGCCACCTTGTGGCAGCCTATGGCCGCGACCTCGGCGCCGCGTTCCAGATCGCCGACGACATCCTCGATGTCGAAGGCAGCGCCGAGGATCTCGGCAAGACCGCCGGCAAGGACGAGGCCGCCGGCAAGGCGACGATGGTTGCCGTCCTGGGTATCGACATGGCGCGCGCACATGCCGAGATGCTGGCCAGCCAGGCCGCCGACCATCTGCGCGACTTCGGCGACCGCGCCGCCATTCTGCGCGCACTGGCCCAGTTTGTTATCGCTCGGCGAAGCTGAGCGGAACAGGAGTTCAGATGAGCCCTCTCGCTACGCCGTTGCTCGACCGGGTCACCTACCCGGGCGATCTACGCAACTTTTCCATTGAGCAATTGAAACAGCTTGCCGATGAGCTGAGAGCCGAAACGATCGATGCTGTCTCGACGACCGGCGGCAATCTTGGCGCCTCGCTCGGTGTCGTGGAGCTGACCGTGGCGCTGCATGCGGTGTTCGACACGCCGACGGACCGGCTGATCTGGGATGTCGGGCATCAATGCTACCCGCATAAGATCCTGACCGGCCGCCGCGACCGTATCCGCACCATCCGCCAGGGTGGCGGACTGTCCGGCTTCACCAAGCGGTCGGAAAGCGAATATGACCCGTTCGGCGCGGCGCATTCTTCCACCTCGATCTCCGCCGGCCTCGGCATGGCGGTGGCGCGCGACCTGAAGGACGCGCAGTACCATGCGGCGACGCCGCAGGAGCGTGAGGCCCTCGGGCTGAAGCTGGATGACCGCAACGTCGTCGCGGTGATCGGCGACGGGTCCATGAGCGCCGGCATGGCCTATGAGGCGATGAACAACGCCGGCTCGATCAAGTCGCGGCTGGTCATCATCCTCAATGATAATGAGATGTCGATCGCCCCGCCGGTCGGCGCCATGAGCGCCTATCTGTCGCGGCTGATGTCCTCGCGCAGCTTCATCTCGCTGCGCGACGCCGCGGTGAAGATGGTGAAGCGCTTCCCCAAGGGGATCGAGCGGACCGCTCGGCGCGCCGAGGAATACGCCCGCGGCATCCTGACCGGCGGCACGCTGTTCGAGGAGCTGGGGCTGTACTATGTCGGCCCGCTTGACGGCCACAATCTGGAGCACCTGATGCCGGTGCTGCGGAATGTGCGCGAGGCGGATGAGGCCGGCGCCATCCTGCTGCATGTGATTACGCAGAAGGGCAAGGGCTACGCGCCGGCGGAGCAATCCGCCGACAAGTACCATGGTGTGTCGAAGTTCAACGTCGTCACCGGCGAGCAGGCCAAGTCACCGCCGGGTCCGCCGTCCTATACAAAAGTATTCTCGGACGCGCTGATCCGGGAGGCGCAGAAGGATCCGCGTGTCGTGGCGGTGACCGCGGCCATGCCGTCGGGCACCGGCCTGGACCGCTTCGCCAATCTGTTTCCGGAGCGGACCTTTGATGTCGGCATTGCCGAACAGCACGCGGTGACGTTTGCTGCCGGCATGGCGACCGAGGGGATGAAGCCGTTCGTCGCTATCTACTCGACCTTCCTGCAGCGGGCCTATGACCAGGTCGTGCATGACGTGGCGCTGCAGTCGCTGCCGGTGCGGCTGGCGATGGATCGCGCCGGCCTGGTCGGTGCCGATGGCGCGACGCATGCCGGATCCTTCGACCTCGCCTATCTCGGCTGCCTGCCGAACATGGTGATCATGGCGCCGTCCGATGAGGCGGAGCTGGTGCACACGGTCACTACCGCCGCGGCGATCGACGACCGGCCCAGTGCCTTCCGCTATCCCCGCGGCGAGGGCACCGGCGTGGCGCTGCCGACCGCGGGTGAGGTGCTGACACTGGGCAAGGGGCGCGTGGTCCGCGAAGGCAACACCATCGCCATCCTGTCGCTGGGCACGCGCCTGGCCGATGCGCTGAAGGCGGCCGACGAACTGGCGGCGCGCGGTTTCCCCGCCACGGTGGCCGATGCCCGCTTCGCCAAGCCGATCGACACCGCCCTGGTGGAGCAACTGGCGCGGCATCACGAGGTGCTGATCACCATAGAGGAGGGCGCGATTGGCGGCTTTGCCAGCCAGGTGATGCACCACCTCGCCTGGAAGGGGCTGCTGGACAGCGGGGTGAAGCTGCGGCCGATGGTGCTGCCGGACCGCTACATCGACCATGATTCGCAGGCCAAGCAGTGGGCCGAGGCCGGCCTGACCGCGAAGGACATCGTCGCTACGGCGATGGCGGCCATCGGCACGCAGCCGACGCTGACGGTGCCGGCCCAGGCGTGATTGCCGCGGTACGGGGCGGAGACGGAGGAGGCGCCGCGGTGTCCTTGCGGCTAGGCAGGCTCGCAGCGGTGAGCCGCCGACCGCCCGTCGTCGCCGCTTGGCGCGACCGCCCGTTCTCCACTGTGATGGCGGACCGCGAGTCGTGCTGCATCGTTACGGCAGGCCGCGGGTCGCGATACACTGTCATGGCGGGCCGCGGCTCGCCATGCGTTGTCGTGGCGGACCGCCAGTCGCGCTACCTCGTCATGGCGGGCGAAGGCCCGCCATCCACGCCTTTCGGCGGCTCCCCAACTCACAGGCAACGGGCGTTGCGGCAAAGGCGTGGATGGCGGGCCTTCGCCCGCCATGACGGTAGATTCGCCTGTTACGACGGTACATCTGGCCGCTGTACCGGCACACGAGAATGGCAGCGGCCCGAAGACGCTGGGCGGTGCGCCAGGTCAGCAGTACAACCGATCCACCTTGCCACAACCGCTCGCTCCCGCGGCAAATTGCCTGCGCCCCACCCCCAGACGCGCGTCCAATGATCGCATTCTCCCTCGCCGTGGCCGCTGCGGTGCTGGCCTTCCTCGGCGTCGTCCAGACCGTCATGGGCTGGTGGCTGGCCGACCGCTTCCTCACCCGGCCCCGGCGCGAGCCGCCGAACCGGCCGCCGATCACCATCCTCAAGCCGCTCTACGGCGACGAACCGCTGCTGGAGGCAGCACTCGCTTCGTTCTGCCGGCTGGCCTATCCGCGCTTCCAGATCCTGTTTGGCGTCGGCAGCGAGACCGACAGTGCTGTGCCCGTGGTGCAGTCGCTGCAGCGCCGCTATCCGCATGTCGACATGGATATCGTCGCCGACGGCACGGTGCACGGGCCGAACCGCAAGGTCGGCAACCTCATCAACATGCTCAAGTATGCGAAGTACGATGTGCTGGTGATCGCCGACTCGGACGTGCACGCCCCGCCGGACCTGCTGGACCGCCTGGCCGAAGCACTGTCGCGGCTGAATGCCGGGCTGGCGACGGTGCTCTACGCCGGGCTGCCGGCGTTTCGCGGCCTGATCTGCCGCATGGGTGCGATGCAGATCACCCATATCTTCCTGCCCGGCACCATGCTGGCGCGGCGCATCGGGCGGCAGGATTGCCTGGGCGCGGCCATGGCGCTGCACCGGACGGAACTCGACCGCATCGGCGGCTTCCCGGCCCTGGTCAACCACCTCGCGGACGACGCGGTGCTCGGCCAGAAGATCAGGGACCTCGGCCAGGACGTGGTACTGGCCGACAGCCTGGTGCTGACGACGGTGCCGGAAACCACCCTGCGCGCGCTGTTCCGTCACGAATTGCGCTGGGCGCGGACGATCCGAGCGCTGGAAGCGATCGGGTTTGGCGCCTCGATCCTGCAATACTCGCTGTTCTGGGCGCTGTTCCCCATCCTCCTGACCAATGATCTATGGGCCTACGGCGTGTTCGGCGTTGTCTGGGTGGCACGCATGATGGTCACCGTCGGCTTCGACGGCGGCATCGAGCGCCGCCTGAGCCGGGAAGGCGAGGGGCCGGAGCAGGCGATGACCTATGCCGTGGCCTCGCCGGCCTGGGCGCTACCCCTGCGCGACCTGCTGTCCGTGGCGGTTCTGCTGGCCAGCTTCTTCAGCCGGCGGGTTGACTGGCGCGGTCACGACTTGATAGCCGACACGCCACCGCCATCTGTTCGCCCAACAGCACGCAACGACGACGCGCCGCGCCCGCGCAAGGGAAGCCCTGTAGAATGATGAAGACCCTGTTCCTGCACCCGCCGTCCTTCGACGGGTTCGACGGAGGCGCCGGCGCTCGCTACCAGGCCAAGCGCGAGATCAAGTCCTTCTGGTTCCCGACCTGGCTGGCGCAGCCCGCCGCGCTTGTGCCCGGCAGCAAGCTGATCGACGCGCCGCCGGCGCGCATCGGCCTCGACGAGGTGACGCGCCAGATCAAGGACTATGAGCTGTGCGTGATGCATACCTCGACGCCGTCCTTTGCCTCCGACCTGAAAGTGGCCGAAGCGCTGAAGGCGGCAAACCCGGCGCTGAAGGTCGGCTTCGTCGGCGCCAAGGTGGCGGTGCAGCCGCAGGAGAGCATGGCGCAGGGCGGCGTGCTCGACTTCGTCGCGCGCAACGAGTTCGACTTCACCATCAAGGAGATTGCCGAGGGCCGCGACTGGGCCGACATCGACGGCATGTCCTTCCGCAACGCCGCGGGCGAGATTATCCACAATAAGGAACGCGCTACGCTGGAGGCCATGGACCAGTTGCCGTTCGTGACTGAGGTCTACAAGCGCGACCTGCGGATCGAAGATTATTTCATCGGCTACCTGCTGCACCCGTATGTGTCGCTGTACACCGGTCGCGGCTGCAAATCGCACTGTACGTTCTGCCTGTGGCCGCAGACCGTCGGCGGGCATCGCTATCGTGTCCGCTCGCCGGAGCACGTCGCCGCGGAAATCCGCTACGCCAAGCAAGCCTTCCCGCAGGTGCGCGAATTCTTCTTCGACGACGACACGTTCACCGACAACC
This sequence comes from Pseudomonadota bacterium, assembly GCA_018240405.1. GTDB lineage: Bacteria > Pseudomonadota > Alphaproteobacteria > Acetobacterales > Acetobacteraceae > Rhodopila. Next base: position 17,212 of record JAFEFW010000656.1, on the reverse strand, counting down.
TGCCGCGCGCCGAAGCGATCGCCCGCGAGCTTGGCAAGATGGGTGTGACCTGGTCCTGCAACGCCAAGGCCAATGTGCCACGCGAGACGCTGAAGGTGCTGAAGGACAACGGGCTGCGCCTGCTGCTGGTCGGCTATGAGAGCGGCAACCAGAAGATCCTGCACAACATCAAGAAGGGTATGCTGGTCGAGCGCGCCCGCAAATTCACCCAGGATTGCCACGACCTCGGCATCAAGATCCACGGCACCTTCATCCTCGGCTTGCCGGGCGAGACGAAGGAGACGATCGAGGAAACCATCCGCTTCGCGACCGAGATCAACCCGCACACCATCCAGGTCTCGCTCGCTGCGCCATATCCCGGAACGTTCCTGTACAAGCAGGCGGTGGAGAATGGCTGGCTGGATGCGGAACATGCGGAGCTGGTGGACGAGAGCGGCGTGCAGATCGCGCCGCTGCACTATCCGCACCTGTCGCACACGGAAATCTTCGACAATGTCGAGACGTTCTACAAGCGCTTCTACTTCCGCGCGCCAAAGATCGCCTCGATTGTCAACGAAATGATCCGCAGCCCACAAATGATGAAGCGCCGCCTGCGGGAGGGCGTGGAGTTCTTCCAATTCCTCCGGGAGAGGCACAAGGCGGCGGCGTAAGGCAACCCATTCGCGCGCGCCGCTGTCTCCTGTCGTTATGGCCGGACTTGTGCCGGCCATTCACGACGTCGCCTCGTTCGTTCTGAGACTGTCCATGGGATTGCTGCTGCCAGTCCTGGGATGACCGGGCCAGAGTCGGCCATAACAGTCGGCCATAACAGTTAGGGGCGATGATCCCGGCCACGTCTTCTGTCAGACCGCGTGCGTTTGCGCCCACGGCCATGGCAATGGACGGATGTCGCGGCGCCCGCGATTCCTCGGCATCCGGATTCGTATGAAATGCAACAGCAGGACAAGCAATGATCAAATCCTGCTGGTAACCATGCCCTGGCCGGCAGTAACCTGCTGATACGGACCCGGATGCACAACGTGATGTCGCGCCGGCACGCCGCCACCGAAACACTCGGATCACCGGGGCCATGCTACGATCCCACCTGACGCCTGTCGATGAGGCGCCCCTGCTGCGCCGGCTTGTCGGCCAAGACGCCGTCTGCCTCGCCCTGCTGAACGAGCCGAACTCGTTATTCCTTTACGCAAACGATGCCTGCCGCCGGCTCGCCGGCGGCGCTGTTATCGGTCAATCCGCTGATGTCCTGTTCCCCGGCCTGTCCTCCAGCATTGCCCGCGCGCGCCACCGCGCGGACTCGGCAATCATCCGCCTGACCGTCCCGGTCCGTCTGCCCGGGTGCCGCGCCGCCGCGTTATGGGACGTGGATCATGTGATGCTGCCCGGTGAGGATGGCAGCGCCAACGCGATCCTGCTCATCGCCCGTCCGGCCTCGGAAGCCGATGCCGCCGAACGGAATCAGCAGCAGCACGCCGCGCGTCTCGCCGACACGGTTGCCGCCGATCTGCGCCGGCAAGTGGTTGAGCGGACGGACGCGCTCGCACGAGCCTCAGCGGAGTTGAGCCGGCGCATGGAGACGCACGCAGCGCAGGCAGCCGAACTCACTCGCGGCCGCAAGCTGCAGACGCTGGGCCAGCTTGCCCACGCTGTCGGGCACGATTTCTTCAATCAGCTGACGCTGGTGTCGGGCAATTTCGAATTGCTGGAACATCGACTGACCAATGATGAGGCCTTGGCCTGCGTGCGTGATGGATATGATGCGGCGTGGCGGGCGATTGCGTTGGCGCGGGCGCTGATGGGCCTGCTGCGCGGCCGGGCGCTATCGCCGCAGCTTGTCGATGTGGCGGCGTTGCTGGCGGATGCCGGACGGCTGATGACCGAGGCTCTGGGCGATCGATTTCAGATCCAAATCGAAAGACCCGGCAACGCCTGTCCCGTCATTGCCGCCCCGGACCAGTTGCTGTCGGCAGTTCTTGATCTGGTGCTGGCCGCCCGCGCCGTGCTGCCCGATGGCGGGGCCATCAGTCTCGGCGCCGCGTCCACCGACAGCACAGATGGCACGTCTATAGCAGTCACTGTAACCGCCACGGCCGTAAATCGTCCGACCATCGGACCATACGAGCGCCCGGACATCGCCGGCGCCGAGGCGCAGGACGCCTTGGCAGCCGTACGCCAGTTTGCCCGCGAGGCGGGTGGCGCATTGCAGTTTGGCGCCGATGAAGCCAACGGCGTGACAGCGATTCTGTTGTTGCCGCGTGCGGTGGTTGAGGGCGTGGTGGAGGAGCCAACCGGCCAGCCGGATCAGCCAGCGCTGCATGGCGACGCCGTCCTGCTCGTTGTCGAATCCAGCCCGACGCTGCGCACGGTGATCGCCGGCCTGCTGCGCGGCTTCGGTTACACGGTGTTGGAGGCGGACAGCGCCGATGCCGCCTATGCCCTGGCCGTCGTCACCGAACGGCTTGACCTGATCCTGTGCGATCCATCAATGTCCCACGGCCGCACCACCGATTTATGGTGGCAACTGCACGCCGTGAAGCCAAGCCTGCCATTCCTGCTCTATGCCGACGGCGACGTGGCGGATGTTGCATTCACCGATATTGCCTTGCGCAAGCCATTCAACCGGCAGCAACTCGGGGGCGCCGTCCTGCAACGGCTCCGTCGCAGGACGCCGGAAACAAGTCGAAACGAGCGTCCTGGCCTGCGCATCGTAAGCGATGTGTTGCGGACTATCCGCGACGACTGGTACGATCGCCGAACCGGCCCCGGTCTGCCCGTGCCGGGCACGTTCGATCCCACAGAATACGGCGTGCAAGACAGGAGTTTTCTGGTCAGATGTATCCCCGGCCAGGAATTCCGTTTCGCCTGCGTCGGAAGCCGGTTGATCGCCCGCGCTGGCCAAATGATTGCGGGAGAAACGGTTTTCGCGACCTTTGATCCGGACATTGATAGCGCTCTTGGCTCGCTGGAGGCCGCTTACGCACGATGCCGCAATTCCAGCCGCCCAGTGTATGAGTACGCCCGCTTCGATTTCGGCGACGATGTACCAATGCTGTTCGAACGTCTGCTGCTGCCGTTCTCGGCCGATGGCGTTGCGGTGACGGACATCGCCGGAATCGTGTTGATCGGCGAAAGCGCTCATTGAGTCCGCAAACCGATAGGAGCGCGATTGTGAATTCGCCTGCCTTGCCGTCGTTCGATCAGCCTCGGCTCGCTCGGGCTGTTGAGGCATTGACTCCAGAGCAGATCGATGAGCTTCCGTTCGGTTCGATCCGTCTTGATGAGTCGAACCAGGTGGTGCTGTTCAGCCAGGCCGAAGCAAAGCTGTCCGGCTACCGGCGATCCGCCGCCGGTATGGACTTTTTCGCGGACATCGCGCCGTGCATGAATACGGATTCATACCGCGGCCGGCTGGAGCGCGCCCTGAAGGCCGGCACGGTGAACATTGAATTCAGCCATATCGGCGATTTTGCCGACCAGACGCGCGAACTGCGCGTGCGCATCCAGTCAGCCACTGGCGGCGGCGTGTGGATCTTCATGAGCCGTTCATAGGCATGCGGCGCGTTACCATCTCGGCGGACGATTTCGGCCTGTCCGAAGCAGTGAATGAGGGGATCGAGCGGGCGCATCGCGACGGTGTCCTGCATGCGGCCAGCCTGATGGTTGCCGCGCCGGCGGCCGCGGATGCGGTGCGCATCGCCCGGGCCAATCCCGGCCTGCGGGTCGGGTTGCATCTGGTGGTCATCGAAGGGCCGGCGGTGCTGCCGCCAGCATCCATCCCAGACCTCGTCGATGCGCAGGGGCAGTTCCCGTCCGACCAGCTCGGCCTGGGCATCGCGTATTTCTTTCGCCCGTCGGTGCGGCGGCAGCTGGAAGCGGAAATCCGCGCCCAGTTCGCGGCTTTTGCCGGCACCGGGCTGGTGCTGGACCATGCCAATGCCCACAAGCACATGCATCTGCACCCAACCGTCGGCGCGCTGATGCTGCGGATCGGCCGCGCGTTCGGCCTGCGCCGCATCCGCGTGCCGGCCGAACCGCCAGCGGTTCTGGCAAGCTGCGGCACGCGGGTTGGCCTCGGCGACCGGGCGCTGTTCCACTGGACGCGGCTGTTGCGGCATCAGGCGCGCTCTGCCGGCGTGGCGGCCAACGATGCCTGCTTCGGCCTGGCCTGGAGCGGTCACATGACCACCTCCCGCATCCGCCGCCTGCTCCAGGACCTGCCGGTGGGGGACAATGAGATCTATTTCCACCCCGCTGCCCGGCGCGATCCGCTGCTCGACCGCCTGATGCCGCACTACGACCATGAGGGCGAACTGGCGGCACTGCTAGATGGTGAGGTCAGGGCACTGCTGGAGCGGATTCAACAGCCCTGAATCGAAAGGGCCGCACGCGGCGGCCCTTGTCGTATGGTTTGCCGGATCGGCTGATCAGCGGGAGTAGAACTCGATGACCAGGTTCGGTTCCATCTGCACCGGATAAGGCACATCCGACAGCTTCGGCGCGCGGGCGAAGCGGCCCTTCATGGCGCGGTGGTCCACTTCCAGATATTCCGGCACGTCACGTTCGGTGCTCTGGGTCGCGTCCAGCACCATGGCGAGCTGCTTGGACCGGTCCTTCACCTCAATCGTGTCGTTGTCCTTTACCTGGTAGGACGGGATGTTCAGCCGCTTGCCATTGATCAGCACGTGGCCGTGGCTGACGAACTGGCGAGCGGCGAACGGCGTGATGGCGAACTTCATGCGGTAGATGACCGCATCTAGCCGGCGCTCCAGCAGCTCGATCAGGTTCTCCGAGGTGTCGCCTTTCCGGCGCACCGCTTCCTCATAGTACTTGCGGAACTGCTTCTCGCCGATGTTGCCGTAGTAGCCCTTCAGCTTCTGCTTCGCCATCAGCTGCGTGCCGAAATCGGTCGGCTTCTTGCGGCGCTGGCCGTGCTGGCCGGGGCCATACTCGCGCTTGTTGACGGGGGATTTCGGCCGGCCCCACAGGTTGATGCCCAACCGGCGGTTAATCTTGTACTTGCTCTCGGCGCGCTTGGTCATAGGCGCGTTGCCCTTTTCGGTTCATGTTGTTGCACCGGTAGGCCCACCGCTCGCAAGCGGCAGGCGGGCGCGGCGCCCGGGTGGCACCGTCCACGTTCCCGGCAATGGAAGCGGCGCGTATAGGCGCGCGGTGGCGGGGCTGTCAAACATTGCCTGACGGCAGTCGGAGGGGGCGGTTCGGCAGCCGGACCGCATGGCCGGCGCTACGGCTTGGTCCAGGCCTGCATCGGGTTTGGGTGGTTCACCGCCAAGTCGGCGCCAAGGTGGCCGGCGGCAGGCAATCCAGCCCGCTCAGGATTCGACCCCATACGGCTCCCCAACGACCGGCTCTGCTACCGGATCGGACGCCAAGCCGGCCGCCACTCAAAGATCTTGAACGTCGACACGTCATAGTTCGCAATGTGCAACTTTAGCTGCACCGAGTTGCGAAACATCGGATAGGCCGCGCTGCCCACCGGTGGCGCGAGCGCGCCCTCATCCAGCGCGTCATAGGCCGCGGATGCCAGTGTCGTCACCCGGAACTCCGGGTTGGCAAAGCCGGACTGCGCGAGCAGCGGCACTGCGGGCTGCGCGATGTTGCAGCCGGCCCAGCACGTGCCGGGCTTCGCTGTGCCGCGCGCGACCTGTGCTGGCGTTGCCGGATAGACGAGGGCCAGGTCTATGCGCTGCGGCTCCGTCCGCTCTCGCAGGAACGCCGATGTCGACAGGTCGACCGCGTCGGTCTGCAACGCCAGGTTCGTGGCCTCGACCGGCTCACGGATGAGGCAGGGCGTCATGGCGAAGGCAGAGCATGGAGACCCAAGCGTCGATTGCCCCGTGAACGCCATCGTCAGCATGTCCGCACTGTCCGGACCAAAGACCGACAGCGGCGACTGCGCGCGCGCCGCGATCGGCCCCAGACTGGCGCCTGCCACTGCCACCAGCATCAGCGCATTGCGGCGCATGCAGCTTCGCCCGTCAGCGCCCGGCGCGCACCTGCGTTCGGCTCGCGGGCGAAGGCTGAAATCGAGATAGCGAAATACGCCCATAGACCTACCGTGACCTTGCGTAACAATAAGGCCCTGAAGCGTCTTTGAGAAGGTCAGAAACACATTGAACACATTACAAAAGTCCAAGAATGTCTGAAACAATAGATAAATCGCAAATCGGCATGTGCTGGCGCCGTTTCTGCACCAGTGCAGAGTCGATGATCATCAGCGTCGCCGCCGGCTATTTCTCGCCCGGTGCCCGGCCGGGCCGGTACTCCACCGGCTCACCGGTCTGGAAATCCAGTTCCTGTCCGCTCAGCCCGTATTCCCGCACGGTCACCTGAGCCAGTGCCTTGTTGGCGAGATCCGGCGTTGTCTCCTGCGTCATCGCGTTCAGCAACTGGCTGCGGACTGCGGTGAACGGCGGCGCAGCCCTGGGTCGCCGAGCCTCCACTTTGATAACGAGCCAACCGGCGGGTCCGGCGATGGGGGTGGTGACCAGGGTTCCAGGCAACGTTCCGAACGCCACGCCGGCCACTTCCGGCGCCAGCTCCGCCCTGGTGACCCAGCCCAGGTCGCCACCATTGATGGCCGTCACATCCTGGCTGGCCTTGCGGGCGACGGTGGCAAAGTCGGCGCCGCCTTGCAGCTCCGCGATGATGGCCCTGGCCTGCGCCTCGGTCGGCACCTGGATGCCCCAGAGGTGGAGTTCCTCCGGGCCGGGCTTGCCGGCAACGTCCTTCTGGTAGCGGTCGAGCAGGACCTGCTCCGTCGCCAGTTTCTCATTCTCCCGGCGCAGATATTCAGAAACAAGAACCGCGTCCGACGCGGCCTTCATGCGGCGGCGCACTTCCGGGTCGCCCTCGATTCCCTGGCGCTGCGCCTGGATCAGCAGGGCCTGCACCCGGACCAGGCGGTTGATCACCATCTGGAACAGATCGTCGTACGGACGCTTCTGGTCAGCCGGTGGCAACGCCCTGATGGCGTCCGCCACCTCACCCAGCGTGATCGGCCGGCCCTCGACCTCGGCGACCACGGTTTCGGCCGCCTTGCGCGCCGCGCGCGGGTTCAGCACCGGCGTGGTCGTGTCGATTGCCGGCGCCTTGGTGGTGGGTGGCGCGACAGGGGAAACCGGCTGCTTCTTGCCGGACTGTGCCATGGCGGCACCGCACGCCACGGCCATGCATAGCGACAGGGCGGCCGGCAGGCCGAGGCGGTGGAACAGGGACGGCATGGCAGGCCTGCGTTTCAAAGCCGCCGGCTCCTACCATGCCGCACCTTGCCGATGCGAGATGAACCTTCGGTCAGGTGGCGGCAACAGCCTCCGGCCGGCCGGACTGCACCGATCGCACGACCGCCTCGAACACCGCCACGCCGTGCAGGATCTGGTCCAGCGGGGTCGGGAAGGGCCGCTGGGATTCGACGCAGGTAGCGAATGCCTCGAGTTCGCGCCGCAGCATGCCGAAGCCTTTGGTGTCCTTCACCTGCACCGGCCCGCTGGACGGGACGAAGCGGAACGTGTCCATGGCGTGGCCGAGGATTTCGGCGAAGGCCTGAGTCCCATAGACAGCAATGCGATAATGCGGCGTGGCCGTGGTCGAACAGAATATGTGCCCCGACGCGCCATTCTCGAAACGCAGCATGATGTCGGTGGTGTCGTCGGCGCTCTTGGAGGCTCTGCGGGCGACCTGGGCGTACACTTCCTTGATCCGGCCAAACAGGTCGATCATGCCGTCGACCAGGTGCACGCCGATCGCGGTCATGGCGCCGGCCGGCGACTCCTCGGGGTGCGCGCGCCAGGCGTCCGCCTTCAGGCTCAATCCGTGCAGCGCCGTTTGCTCCGCGCTGACCGTGACCAGCGTGCCGAAGCGGCCGGCCTGCACTTCCTGTCGCAGCAGCGCCATCGAAGGGTGGAACCGACGGTTGAAGCCGACCGCCAGCACCACGCCGGCGCGTTCGGCGGCTTGGATGGCTTCGCGCGCTTCAGCGACCGACAGGGCGATCGGCTTCTCCACGAAGACATGCTTGCCCGCGGCCGTCGCCTGCAGGATCTGGCTGACATGGGCGCGATGCGGCGTGGCGAGCACGACCGCCTTGATCGACGGATCGTTCAGGATCGCGTCGTAGTCGCCGACCCAGTTCAAACCCGCCTCGGCGCAGAATGATGCGGCCGTGTCCCGGTTGCGTGTATGCGCGGTGGTGAACTTGATGGCGTTGCAGTCGAGCACGCTGACGCTGTTGACGAGGTTCTGGCCCCACCAGCCGAGCCCGACAATCGCCGCGTTGATCATGCCTGTTCCTCTTCCCCGATCTCGGCCAGGAAGGCCTGATAGAAACCCTGCATCGTCCGGCCGCGCTCCGCCGCGAGGCGGCGGCCGGTCCCAGTCTGAAAGTTATCCACGACTTTGAACAGCTTGGCACCGAAATGGTCCAGCGCGAAAGCCTGATCGTTCAGAGCGCGCGCCGCGGCGGCGGGGTCGTGGGTGCTGTACAGGGACGAACCCATCCGTCCGGCCACGTAGAAGCAGCGGGCAATGCCGATGGCGCCGATGGCCTCCAACCGGTCGGCGTCCTGCAGGATGCGGGCCTCGATCGTTTCCGGCGGGATTCCGGCGCTGAAGCTGTGGGCTTCGATCGCATGCGCCACACGCTCCGTCCGGTCTGCCGGCCAGCCGAGGTGGGTCAGGATCTGCCGGGCCCGCTCTGCCGCGAGGCGGGAGGCACGCGGGCGGTCCGGCGAGTTCTTCTCCACCGCCACGCAGTCGTGAAGGATCACTGCGGCCGCCAGGATCGCTCGGTCGCAAGCGGGTTCATCGGCCGCGATGCGGCGGGCGTTCTGCCACACTCGCAGCAGATGCGAGTGATCGTGCGACCCATCCGTGCCGCTCGGACCCAGCGTGCCAAGCAGTTGTTCTGCCAACGCAGCCTGGTCGTCAAACCCGTGAACCTGCATGAAGTCTCCTTGACCCGGGGCAGGAGTGGCATGCTGCCGCCGGCTGGGCCAGTATCGCGCAGGACCGGTGCCGGCCGCACGGTGGCAATAGGGGAGGCAGGTATGAGCGAATTCGAACTGGTGTGGGATGCGCGCTGCGGCGTCGCCGAGTCGCCGGTGTGGGATGAGCCGAACCGCCGCCTGCTGTTCTGCGACATCCCCGGCAAGCGGATCCATGTGCTGCAGATCGACACCATGGCGCGGGAGACCTGGGACTTTCCCGAGGTGGTCGGCAGTCTCGGACTGTGCCGCTCCGGCCGGCTGGTGGTGGCGCAGAAACATCACGTCATCCTGTTCGACCCGCGGACGCAGGAACGCCGGGACCTGACCCCGAAAGTCGCGGAACCGGACACCAGCCGCTTCAATGACGGCAAGATCGGGCCGGACGGCGCCTTCTGGGTCGGCACGATCGACGGCAACTCACCGCGCCAGCCGACGGCGGCGCTGTATCGCGTGACGGCCGACGGGACGATCACGCGGGAGGAGACCGGGATGGCCAACTCCAACGGCCTGGCTTGGGCGCCGGATGGGCAGACGATGTTCCACTCGGACACCGCCGCCGGGATCATCGAGGCGTGGGACTTCGATCCGGCCACCGGCAAGCGGAGCAACCACCGGGTGCTGGCGAAGCTGACCAACGACCAGGGCCGGCCGGATGGCGCGGCGACGGACATGGATGGCAACTACTGGTCGGCCGGGCCGTCCGCCGGGGTGCTGCATTGTTTCAGCCCGGCCGGCGAGGTGCTGCGGCGGTGGGATTTTCCGGTGCCAGGGCCGACGATGCCGTGCTTCGCCGGCGAGCACCTGTTCGTCACCTCGCTGCGCGAGGGCAAGCCGGAGGCTGTCCTGGCAGAGTTTCCGGGGCTGGGCGGCCTGTTCCGCGCCCCGGCGCCGGCGAAGGGCGCACCGGTGGGGGTGTTCGCGGACTGAGGGCTGGGGCGCCGATGTGGCGCCCAGCCCGTGCCGCACGTCATGGTCGGCGGAGGCCGACCTCCCGCGACCCTACCGCACGCCGGCATGTGCCAAGGCGTTTGGTGCCGGAAGTCGGAGGTGGTCGCGCCGAGCGCGACCACGTCGGCAAGAGCAGAAAACCCTACGAAATCGCCCGCAGCGGCGGGCGGTCGACATGGCGCTCCGCCCGCGCCAAATGCGACAGGAACACGTGGCAGAAACGCTCTGCCGTGTTCGTTGCGACGACGGCGTGCAGCGTCTGCCACCGCTCGCGGCGCTCCTCCAGGCTCATGGTCAGGGCTCGGTGCATCGTCTCGGCGATCTCATCGGAGTCGTAAGGATTGACGATCAGCGCCGCGCTCATCTCATCCGCCGCGCCGGCGAACTTCGACAGGATCAGCACGCCCGGATCATCCGGATCCTGCGCGGCGATATACTCCTTCGCCACCAGATTCATGCCGTCGCGCAGCGGCGTCACCACGGCTACGCGGGCAAGGCGGAAGAAGCCCGCCAGCGTCTCGCGCTTTACCGCCCGCGTCATGTAGCGCAGCGGCGTCCAGTCAAACTCCGAATACCGCCCGTTCGTCTCTCCAACGATACGGTCGAGTTCACGCCTCAGCCGCTGATACGCGTGCTGATCCTCACGCGAGCGGGCGGCGACCTGCAGGAAACTGATCTGGCGCCGATGTTCCGGATAGTTGCCGAAAAAGCGGCCGATGGCGACGAACCGATTGGACAGCCCCTTGGAGTAATCCAGGCGGTCGACGCCGATGGCCAGCAGCTTGCCGGCCAGGCTTTCGCGCAAGGCACGGGCCTCCGGGCTACGCACGGCGGTGGCGGCCTGTGCGGCGAAGCCGTCGGCGTCGATGCCAATGGGATCGACGATCGTCTGCACGGTGCGAGAGCGGAACGCGAAGCTGCCGTTCGGCCGCGGCGTGACGCCCAGGCAATCAGACGCGCAGTCGAGGAATGCGGTACGGTAGGCGGCGGTATGGAACCCCACCACGTCGTATGCGGCCAGCGCCGCCAGCAGCTCGCCGGACCGCGGCAGCGCCTGAAACACCTGGGGCGGAACGAACGGCGTATGCAGGAAGAAGCCGATGCGGTTGCCCACGCCCAGCGCCCGCAGCTCCATGGCCATTGGAATCAGATGATAGTCATGCACCCAGATGAGATCATCCGGCTGCAGCAACGGCTTTAACGACGCAGCGAATTGCCGGTTGACTGATCGATAGCCAGCGTAGTCCTCGGCGTGGAATTCCAACAGTCCCATTCTGAAATGCAACAATGGCCAAAGGGCACCATTGGAGAAATTCACGTAGAAGGCGTTGTAGTCGGCTTCGGTCAGATCAACTGTCGCGTACGTGATCGAATCGGATCGCTGCACATGCGTCGTTGCGGTGCCGCGATTTGAGCGCCGGCCGCTCCAACCAAACCACAGCGAGCCAGGCCGTAACGCATCCGCAAGAGCCACCGCTAGTCCGCCGGCTTTGGCGCCACGCTCCGAAGGCAAAGGTACTCTGTTGGAAACGACAACAAGTCGTGCCATGAATCCGTCTCCTTCCCTGACACCGCGGACACATCGGGTCACAAGATGAACGCCTCGACATGTGTAGCGGTACTGGCCACAAAGTAACTTCGCTGTGATAGCCGTCTAAAACCGTAAAACTGCCCCGAAAAAGCCAGAAGTCGTGAGCATCTTGCCGCTCCGCCTACCAGTGGAGCCAGCACACGATGCGTATAGCCCAGATCGCGCCCCTTACAGAAGCCGTCCCGCCGAAAACCTATGGCGGCACCGAACGGGTCGTATCCTACCTGACTGAAGAGCTTGTGGCGATGGGACACGACGTGACCCTGTTCGCAAGCGGCGATTCCGTGACCAGCGCGAGACTCGAAGCGGCCTGGCCAACCGCGTTGCGCTTCGACCAGACCATCCGCGACGCGAGCGTCCCGCAAATGCTGCTGCTGGAAGCGGTGTGCCGCCGGGCGCATGAATTCGATGTGCTGCACTGCCATCTTGACTACTGGCCGTTCTCGCTGCTGTCGCGGCAGCCGACACCGTTCCTGACAACGTTGCATGGTCGACTCGACCTGCCGGAGCTGAAGCTCATCTATGACTGTTTCGCGGGCGTTCCGCTGGTATCGATCTCCGACGCGCAGCGCTGGCCGCTGCCCGAGGCGAATTTCGTCAGCACCATCCATCACGGACTGCCGGAAAACCTGCTGACCCCGCAGCCGGGCAAGCGGGACTACCTGGCCTTCCTGGGGCGCATCTGCCCGGAGAAGTCACCCGACCGGGCCATCGCCATAGCCCGCGCCGCTGGCCTGAAGCTGAAGATGGCCGCCAAGATCGACCGGGTCGATCGTGAGTATTTCGAAACAAAAATCCGCCCACTGGTCGATGGTGAGCAGGTCGAAATGATCGGCGAGATCGGCGAGGCCGAGAAGCCGGCTTTCCTCAGCGGCGCCAAAGCCCTGCTGCTGCCCATCGACTGGCCGGAGCCGTTCGGCCTGGTGATGATCGAGGCCATGGCCTGCGGCACACCGACCATCGCCTTTCCCGCCGGGTCGGTGCCCGAGGTGATCGACGACGGCGTGAGTGGGTTCATCGTGCCGGATGTCGCGGGCGCCGTCGCCGCGATCGGACAGCTCGACCGCCTGAACCCGGAGGCGATCAGGGCGCGGTTTGAGGAGCGGTTCACCGCCCGCCGCATGGCGGAGGACTATCTGGCCCAGTACCAGCGTCTGGCGCTGCGTGGCCGCCCTGCACTGCGGGTTGTCTGAGCGCGGCGCGGGCGGGACGGGCGGCCCTCGTCAGGTTCCCGTCCATACCGGCACACGCTTGCCGAGGAACGCATCGATGCCTTCCTCGGCATCACGCGCCAGCATGTTGCGTGTCATGACCTCGGCGGCATAGGCGTAGGCGCCGGCAAGGTCCAGCTCCGCCTGGCGGTAGAACGCTTCCTTGCCGATGGCCAGCGTCAGCGGGCTCTTGCCGGCGATCTGCCGCGCCAGGGCCAGCGCCGCGTCGGCTAGTCCGGCGTCCGGCACGACCCGGTTGACCAGGCCCAGTTCGCGTGCCGCGGCGGCTGGGACCAGGTCGCCGGTCAGCAGCATCTCCATCGCCGCCTTGCGGCCGACCGCGCGGGGCAGCGCCACCATCGGTGTTTAGCAGAACAGGCCGATATTCACCCCTGGCGTCGCGAAGCGCGCTGATTCGGCGGCCACGGCCAGATCCGCAGTGGCGACCAACTGGCAGCCGGCCGCGGTGGCAACGCCGTGCACCTGCGCAATGACCGGCTGCGGCAGTTGGACGATGCGCTGCATCAGCCGCGAGCAGATGGCGAAGACCTGCTGATACGCCTCTCGCGTCGGCGTCGCCCGGATCTCCCGCAGGTCATGCCCAGCGCAGAACGCCGGCCCGTTGGCGTCGATGATCACGACGCGTACCGACCTGTCGGCGCCAATGGCGACCAGTTCGGCGTCCAGCGCCTGCATCAGCCCGATCGACAGCGCATTGCGGGCGTCCGGGCGGTTCAGCGTCAGAGTTGTGATGCCGTCGTCGTCGCGGCGCAGCAGGATATTGGTCATGATCCGCCATTGTAGCAGACGGAGACGCCGATGACAGCTGAGACCCAGCACCCGCGCGGGGAGATGTCGCTGCGCACCGTGGCGATGCCGGCGGACACCAATCCGCACGGCGACATCTTTGGCGGCTGGATCATGTCGCTGATGGATGTGGCGGCGGGCGTCGCCGCTGGCACGCATGCGCAGGGGCGGGTGGCGACCGCGGCGGTTTCCAACCTGAGCTTCCTGCGGCCGGTGAAGGTCGGCGACGTGGTCTGCGTCTACACGCATGTCGTCAAGACCGGCCGGAGTTCGATCACGATCGGCGTCGAGACCTGGGTGTTGCGGCAGAACCGCGGCGCACGCGAGCGGGTGACATTTGCCGAGTTCGTCATGGTTGCGGTCGACGACGCGGGCCGCCCGCGGCCGCTGGCCTAGCCCGGGTTACTTCGCCAGGATGCGCCCAAGCTCCAGCAGCGCGGTGTCCATCGGCTTGGTGCGGCCAACCACGTCGCGGAGCGGCACGCGCGACACTTCATTCTTCTGCCAGCCGATCAGCACACCGGTTTCCCCGTCCGCCAGCGCCTGCACCGCGCCGACACCGAGACGCGTGCCCAACAGCCGGTCAAAAGCCCTCGGCGGGGCGCCACGAACGACATGGCCCAGCACTGTCGTACGCAATTCGAACCCGGCCTTGCGCGTATCGGCGGCGAAATAAGCGAGGATCTTGGCGGCGTTTTCCTTGACGCCCTCGGCAATGACAACAATGGCGTGTGTTTTGCCGCGCTCATAAGCGGCATGCAGGCGCTCGGCGATATCGGCCGCCGAAACCTCGGCTTCCGGGGTGGAGATTACCTCGGCGCCGCCGGCGAGGCCGGCCATCATCGCCAGGTAGCCGCAGTCGCGGCCCATGGTTTCGACCAGGAAGGCGCGGTTGTGCGATGACCCGGTGGTGCGCAGGTGGTCGATCGCTTCCAGGGTGATATTGATCGCGGTGTCGGCGCCGATGGTGATGTCGGTGCCCAGCAGGTCGTTGTCGATGGTGGAGGCGATGCCCACCACCGGCATGCCCATCTCATTCAGCATGAACGACCCGGTTTGCGAGCCATTGCCGCCGATCACCACCACGCCCTCGATGCCGCGCTGGTTCAGGTGCCGCAGCGCCTTCGAGCGGCCGCTGTCTTCGCGGAATTCCGCGCACCGGGCGCTGCCCAGGAAGGTGCCGCCGATATGGATGATGCCGCCGACATCGCGTGCGCTGAGTGGCCGGAAGTGGCCGTCCACCACGCCCTGCCAGCCCTGCTGTACGCCGTAGACGGTCATGCCGCGATCCAGCGCGCTGCGGGTCACGGCGCGGATGGCTGCATTCATGCCGGGGGCGTCGCCCCCGCTGGTCAGAACTGCAATTGTCTTCATGCGCGCAAGATTATTGACGACTGTGCGGACAGTCCACCGAATAGGGCACTGTCGCGGCCGAAATGACTGCAGTCGTGCCGGGGCGGGCACGACGGCAGGGTCCGTTCCGTCGGCGCGATGGGCGTGATCTTTGCCAAGTTTGTCGGTGGCTTCTGGTGCTGGTGGGGCTTCCGAGCGAGGCGATGGTACTGGTTCAGGGTGGCCTTGGGGTGAGCGTGGTTGATGCCGAAGGATGGGGAACCGCAGATGAACGCCGATGATGTTGCTGTCGGCTTGCACTGCCGCGGGGCAGGACGCCTCGGCTTGGCGTGCATGCGGCGGTTCCGGCTCTGCTTGCCGTGGGTCGTCTTGCTCCGCTCGGCTCATCCGCGATGTCAAGCCGCGGCGGCCGGCGCTCCCCCATGACCAGCCTCGGTCTTGGCGGCGCGTTTGGCCAGGCGCTTCTGACGCTCCGTCTCACGCCGAGCCTCCCAGTAGGTCATGGTCTTGGCGGGCTGGGTGACGGCGCGGGCTTCCTGGATGATGGCGGCGGCGCGCTTGACCGCTTCGTGCAGGTCGGCCTCGTTCAGGATCGGCGCCGGCACGTGTGGTGCCGCCGGGTTGTGCGGTGACGCCTGCGCTTTGCGGTGGCGATCGAGCGTTTTCCGGCACTGCATCGCCGCCCGCTGCATGACGCCGGCATTGCTGCGCAGCCGCAGATGGGTGCTGACGGGCAGCTCCGGATGGCTGGCAGAGCACCGGGCGCTGTCGAGACTGGCGAGGGTGTAGACGACGATCTGGGCGATCAGCAGCAGCGCCTCGGTTGACGTGGGGTTGTATCCGTCGACCATCCGTTCGGCCGCTTCGCGGGCCTGGGTGGGGTCGCCGCCGGCCGCCTCCAGGAAGAACGGGGTGAGGGCGAGGAACACCTGGTCCCGGACAATGCTGTCGGTGGCGTCGGTCATGCTGGTGGGCCTGGCTGAAATGGGATCGGCGCTGAATTCTTGTTTTGTTCTTATCTGAACCGTGCCGGCTTGGCAAGAGAAATATGCGGGCGGTGCGCTTGGCGGGGCAGGGCGGCTTGGGGCAGTGTGCCGCCGGCTGAAACGACGACATAGGACCCCCGCCATGGCCAACCTGCCGAACCGGCTGCCAAGCCTGAACTTCGACCTGGGAGAGACCGCGGACATGCTGCGCGGGTCGGTGGAGGCCTTCGCCGCGGACGAGATTGCGCCGCGGGCGGCAGATATCGACCGCGAGAATGCATTTCCGATGGACCTCTGGCCAAAGCTGGGCGGGCTGGGCGTGCTGGGGATCACCGTGCCGGAGGAGTATGGCGGCGCCGGCATGGGCTATCTGGAGCACGTGGTGGCGATGGAGGAGATCTCGCGCGCGTCCGCCTCGGTCGGGCTGTCCTATGGCGCGCACTCCAATCTGTGCGTCAACCAGATCTCCCGGAATGGCAATGATGAGCAGAAGCGGCGCTACCTGCCCGGGCTGATCGCTGGCACCCAGGTCGGCGCCCTGGCGATGAGCGAGCCGGGGGCGGGGTCGGATGTCGTTTCGATGCGGACGCGGGCCGAGAAGAAGGGCGACCGCTATGTGCTGAACGGCGGCAAGATGTGGATCACCAACGGTCCGGACGCGGATGTGCTGGTGATCTACGCGAAGACCGATCCTGGTGCGGCATCGCGCGGCATCACGGCGTTCCTGGTGGAGAAGGGGTTCAAGGGATTCTCCACTGCGCAGAAGCTGGACAAGCTGGGGATGCGCGGCTCCAACACCTGCGAACTGGTGTTCCAGGACTGCGAGGTGCCGGAGGAAAACGTGCTGGGCGCCCTGGGGCGCGGCGTGAACGTGCTGATGAGCGGGCTGGACTATGAGCGCGCGGTGCTGTCAGCCGGTCCGCTGGGCATCATGCAGGCCTGCATGGACGTGGTGGTGCCGTATGTGCACGAGCGCAAGCAGTTCGGCCAGGCGATCGGCGAGTTCCAGTTGATGCAGGGCAAGCTCGCCGACATGTACACCACGATGAATGCCTGCCGGGCCTATGTCTATGCGGTGGCTAAGGCGTGCGACCGTGGCGAGACGACGCGCAAGGATGCGGCGGGGGCCATTCTGTACGCCGCCGAAAAGGCCACCTGGATGGCGCTGGAGGCGATCCAGGCGCTGGGCGGCAATGGTTACATCAATGACTATCCGACCGGCCGGCTGTTGCGCGACGCCAAGCTGTATGAGATCGGTGCAGGAACGAGCGAGATCAGGCGCATGCTGATCGGACGGGAGTTGTTTGCCGAGACGGC
>JAFEFW010000655.1 GCA_018240405.1 Pseudomonadota bacterium | reverse complement strand
ACGCCGGCGCCCGCTTTGGGTGAATACAGACTGACGGCGTCGGCGCGACGATATGCGGTAACCGGACGTCCTGGTCGATTGAGCGTCGGGACGGAACAGTCCGTTGGCTTCCAAAGCAGCGCGAAGGAGCCTCCCCCTGATGATCGTTGCTGATGTGCCGGTCAAGCGACGGTCGGGAGGTGCAAGAGGGCGCATCGGGAACGCAGGGGCCGACCCGTGCTGCACATGGACCGGATCGAGGCGCTCGGGACCATGGACGGCTGGAACCGGCCGACCTGGTTGGATTGGCGATCGCTCAAGGAGGCTGGCGTTGCGCTGCACCCGCTGAGGCCGCGGCGGCGGACCACGGATCCGCCGCCTGCCAGCGGCCAACGACATGACATGCCGCTGAACGATTTGCGCCAAATCATTTCAGCGAACGACTGATCATGCTCGCTTGCCGGCGCCCAACGTCGCGAGGAAGCAAAATCGTGGCCGCAGCCAGCGCTCGTGCTCTGCTGCAACACTGGATTCCGGAGTCGCCGCGTAGCCGCTTCGTTATGCTGGTCTGGGCTGTCTATGTGCTTTTCAGCTCGGCTTGGATTGCATTCTCCGACTGGTTGCTCGCCGTCCTGGTCGACCCCGAACTCATGATCGCAACAGCGATCGCGAAGGGAATCGCCTTCGTACTGGTCACCTCGGGCGTGCTCGTGCTGGCGCTGACCGCTATGCCGCCTGCTGACGCGCCACGCCTGGCCGTCACACCGCCACGCTGGCGTATGCTCGTGATTGCTGCCAGCGTAACGGTGGCGGTCTGCGCGGTCACCGCTCTGGTAGCCAGGGCCGCCCTGGACCGGTTCGCGCGCGAGTCCAGCCAGCGCATCGAGGCCATCGCTCGATTGAAGGCGGAGGGCGTGAGCCGCTGGATGTTGGAGCGACGCAATGATGCGCGCACGCTGACGGAAGGCACTCTGACGAGCGACCTTGCGCAGCGCTGGCTCCTGCGGCGGGACGAGGCGGACGAGGCAAGCCTGCGCCGAGTACTGCAACGCTGGCACGGGAACGACGGCGTGCGCGGCGTCTACCTGTTGGATCTCGGTGGGCGCGTGCTGCTCGCGGACGGACCGGGCCTCAGTCCTGCAACAGAAATCCAGCCCACGCTGTCCCGAGCGATTGAAGCGGGGCAAATTCAGCTCCTTGACCTGCACAAGGATCCCTCCGGGGCCATTCACCTCGCCTGGGTTGCACCCCTGCTCATGCATCGCGGCGACCTGTCCGAGGCGGTGGGCGCGCTGGTGTACGACCTCGACCCTGACGCCTTTATCTTCCCCTACCTCCGCA
The DNA here is from genome assembly GCA_018240405.1 of Pseudomonadota bacterium. GTDB lineage: Bacteria > Pseudomonadota > Alphaproteobacteria > Acetobacterales > Acetobacteraceae > Rhodopila. The sequence continues at coordinate 16,113 of JAFEFW010000655.1, read as the reverse complement.
CCTGGCCGCTGCCCAGTCGCACCGGAGAGGTGCTCATGTGGCGCCGGGACGACACGGTGCGAGTGCTGGTGAGCCAACCGCGGACAAGCCAGAATCCGCAGTTCGGCCACCACCAACCGCTGGATGCCGAGCAGCTTGCCGAACGTCGGCCAGTCCTCGGCGACCAGCCAGCCCGGCTCGGACCTGACCACCGAGGCGCAATGGTGCTCGGCGCCCCTGCCGCGGTGACCGGAACGCCCTGGACCGTGATCGCCAAGGAGGACGAGGACGAGGCGCTTGGGCTGGGTCGCCGCCTTGTCTTCAGTGCCGTGGGGCTGGTTCTGGCACTCCTCGCCGCGGGCCTTGTCGGTGCGGGAGCCATTATGCAGCAGCGGCGGCTGCGTGCCGCATTGGCGGAGGTGGAGCGGGGACGAGCGACCCTGGAGGCGGAGGGGAGGTTTCGTGCCAGCTTCGAGCACTCGGCCTTTGGCATGGGCCATGTCGGATTGGATGGGCGGTTCCTGCGTGTAAACCAGCGGCTGGCGGAGATGTTGGGAATCGCGCCGGAGGAGATGATCGGCCGGCCAGCTATCGAGGTCATCCCCGAGGAATGCCGGGCGGAGCTTCTGAACCTGCGGGACAAGGTTCTGAAAGGAGAAATCGAATCGTTCACACAGCAACGGCGGCACGTGCGCCCGGATGGCACTGCCTTGCATCTGGAGCTGACGATGTCCATCGCGCCGGGCAACAAGGATGAGCCAACCTATCTGGTCGGCGTCACGAAGGACGTGACGGCCCGCTGGGCCGCGGAAACGCGCCTGCAGCAGTCCGAAACCCGCCTGCGCAAGATGTTTGAGGTTTCACCACTGGGCATCGTCGTGCTGGCCGGGGAGGCCCGCCGCATTGTCCAGGCCAATCCCGCCGCATGCAAAATGCTGGATTATCAGGACGATGGTCTGATCGGGCGTTCGCTTCTCGATATGCTGGCTTCGGGCGAGCCGCCGTTGCCGCCCTTGCCAGCACAGCCGACGACTGAGGAGCTGGAGGTGCTGGAGCGGCGGCTTATTACGCGCTCCGGCCGTGAAATCGTGGTGCGCGCGGCGCGGGCGCGGTTCGACACACCAGGAGAACCAATCCCGCTCATGCTTGTCATGGCAGAGGATATTACGGAGAAGCTGGCGACCGAGGAAAGGCTGCGCCGGGCGCAGCGGCTCGAGGCGATTGGCCAGCTAACGGGTGGTATCGCGCACGACTTCAACAACCTGCTCGCCGTGATCATTCTGGAAGCTGAAGCGCTCGAAGCCACGAACGTCCCCGCGATTGCTCAGTCGGCGACGGCCATCCTTGCCACCGCACTGCGCGGCTCTGACCTCACGCACCGGCTGCTTGCCTTTGCCCGCAAGCAACCGCTGCATTTCCTTGCAGTAAGCCTCAACGAGCTATTGCTGGAGATGGTGCCGCTCCTCCAGCGCACGCTTGGTGAAGCGATCGAAGTCGAACTCAGGGCTGAACCGGAGGTGTGGCTGACAGACAGCGATCCATCGCAGCTTCATAACGTGGTGCTGAACCTGGCGATCAACGCGCGCGATGCGATGCCCAAAGGTGGCACTTTGACGCTGCGCACGGAGAACTTGAGGCTGAATGCGGTGGCCGCGGCGGCCTTTGGCTTAACGGCGGGCGAATTCGTGGCGTTGAGTGTAAGCGACACCGGCATGGGCATGACCCCTGAGGTACGCGACCGAGCGCTGGAACCGTTCTTTACGACAAAGCCTCCCGGAGCGGGCACCGGACTGGGACTGTCAATGGTCTACGGCTTCGCCCGGCAATCAGGCGGCCAGTTGAGCCTGACAAGTGCGTTAGGCGAGGGAACCACGGTTCGGCTGCTACTGCCACGTTCCGGCTCGCCAAACTCAACGGACACAGACAACTTCTCTGTCTCGCCTCTACCGCTCGCACATGCGATCGGCCACATCCTGTTAGTGGACGACAATTCCGCACTGCGTGCCGTCACCGAGCGGCAAATGGTGGCACTGGGTTACATCGTGCGGGCAGTGGAGAATGGACAGGCGGCACTCACCGCACTCCGCGAGGAGAGGTTTGACTTGCTGTTTAGCGATGAGGTGATGCCGGGCGGGTTATCGGGATCGGAATTGGCCGCGCAGGCGCAGGCGATGCGCCCGGGTCTGAAAGTCCTGCTGACCAGTGGCAACACCCACCTGGACGGTACGGCGTCGACCTACCCTGTGCTTCCCAAGCCCTACCGCGGAGCCGATCTCGCCGCGAAATTACTGGAGGTCTTGTACGGGACCAACCCTGGCCGGGCGATGACCGCGGCAGCGGCAGAGCATCAGGCGTGATGGCCACACCCGCCTCCATTACGCACGTGATCGGAGGGTCAACCGGTGCCCACGCGATCGACGCCCGTCTGATGTCACGCGACCTGGCGGAGCACGACGAGAAAACAGACTGGATTGGCCGCGGCTCGCGACGGGCGCACGCCTGCCTGCCGGTCACGCGCTCCGTGTGCGCTTTCCGTGCATTCATTCACAACGCGTGGCCGGCCTGGTTCGGTCGGCGGCGGTGATCAAAGAGCTCATGTTACTTGACCGATTTCCCGGAAGCGTTGGACTAGCTGGTCGATCATTTGCATGAACGCGATCTTATCCAATTCCCGCTTGGGAAGGATGGCGTTCGTGGCAGCACCAATTAGCGAGCGTCCGAACGACTCTGGTTGCGCACACTGTTCGGCGCGCGCATCGCTCGCAGGAATGCCCGGACCCGATCATAGGCATCAGCCCGTGCTTCCTCACTCGTGCCGATGACCGGGGCCCAAGTACCTTCTCGATAGGCCTCGACGACGCGTGTCGGGGTCGCGGGAGCATCGAAGGCGTGCGATGCGCCGGTATAGCTGTGGAATTCGACCGGAGCGCCACGGTCCTGGGCACCGCTTAGAAATGCTTCACAGGGTGCCGCGAGCGTCCAGTTATCGGCGGCTCCCAGGAGCACGAGGAGTGGGATCTCGGTGGTCCAGCTTTTTGCAGGTGCGTCGACAAACGGACGGGACTGTAACGTTTCGCTGCATGCACCCGGATAGAACGCAACGGCGCGCGCGAAGTCATGGACGGGCGGTGGATTCGGCCGCCCGCTGCTTCGGCGCCCAATGGCGAGAAGCACGACACCGCCGCCCTGAGACCAACCGGCAAGACTGATGCGCGTCGCATCAATGAATGGTTGAGCCTGGAGGTAGGCCAAAGCCGCGTAGGCATCCGAGGGCCGTTCGGCCCACATGCGCTTCCGTGCCTCGCCGGCCGTGCAGGTTTGGCCGAAGCCGCGCGATGACGCGCTGTCGACCATCAGCACGGCAAAGCCCTCCTGGAGAAAGAGGTCCCGCCAAGCGGTATAAAGCGGTGCTGGACGCCCACCGGCGACCAGCCCGCTACACCCGTGCAACATAACGACGGCAGGCGCGGGACCATCGCCGCTCGGACGGGACAGATAGGCCGCAAGCGTGAGATTGCGCTCCGCATTGCGGAACTGGACCAGTTCTTCCGCCGAAGTCGGAAAAGCCATCACGAGCAGGACGGCGGTCATGAACCATGGGAAGTGCACGCGGGCTCTTCGCAATGTTCGGAGGAAAATACTCATCGATCCACTCTGACCTGGGACGCACCAAAGCGCGACGTTTGGGCTCCGGCCGGTTGCGGACATAGCGCCGGGCTAGGCCAGCCGCCGCACGTCCCCGTCCTCACCCCAGGCCAGGCGCAGTTCATGCGCCTGGCGGCTGAGTTCCTCGCGGAAGTCCGGATGTGCAATGGAAATCAGCGCCTTGGCCCGAGCGTGCACGCCCAGGCCGAAGAGGTCGACATGGCCGTATTCAGTGACGACGTGGTGCACGTCCCCGCGGCTGGTGACCACGCCGGAGCCCGGCGCCAGCGTCGGCACGATCCGGCTGATCTTGCCCCCCATCGCGGTGCTGGGAATGGCGATGATCGGACGGCCACCGGCACTACGCGAGGCACCGCGGATGAAATCCACCTGCCCGCCAATGCCGGAATAGATGTGCGTGCCGACCGAATCGGCGTCGACCTGCCCGGTCAGGTCGATCTGCAGCGCGCCGTTCACCGCCACCACGTTGTCATTCTGCGCGATGACGAACGGGTCGTTGGTAAAGCGGGCAGGATGCACCTCGACCAGCGGGTTGTCGTCTATGAAGTCATAGAGCGGCCGCAGCCCGGCGGCGAAGCTGCAGACGATCTTGCCTGGCATCACCTTCTTGCGGCTGCCGTCGATCGCGCCGGCACGGTAGAGGCCCACCATCCCGTCGGTCAGCATCTCGGTGTGCACGCCCAGGTGCCGCCGGTCGGCGATCAGCTCCAGCACAGTATTGGGGATGCCGCCGATGCCGATCTGCAGGCAGTCCCCATCCTCGACCATCCCGGCGATCTGCTCACTGATGCGGCGCATCGCCGGCGTCACGGGCGGCGGCGCGAGTTCCGGCACCTTGTCGTCGACCTCGACCACCGCGTGCAGGCTGTCGACATGCACCAGCGTGTCGCCGTGCGTCCGCGGCAGGTTCGGGTTGAGTTCGGCCACCACATGCCTGGCAGCGCGGATGGCGTCGACGGTGAGGTCGCCGCACGGGCCGGTCGAGCAGAAGCCATGGCGGTCGGGCGGCGTCAGTTGCACCAGCGCCCAGTCGACGGCGTGCTTTCCGGCCAGCAGGCGCCACGTCTCGTGCAGGAAGACGGGCGTGAACTCCGCCCGGTTGTTCAGCACTGGCTCGCGGGTGGAAGCGCCGAGGAACAGGCACTGGGCGGTGAAGTTGTCGAGCATCTCCGGCGCGGTGTGCGGCGCATCACCCAGCAGCAGCGTATGCACCACGCGGACACCGCGCAGATCAGCGCGGCGACGCACCAGCGCCGCCAGCAGCCGGTTGGGCGGCGCTGCAATGCTGCCGACATAGACCCGCTCGCCCGAACGGACTCCGGTGACCGCTTCGTCGGCGCTCACCCGCTTCGGTTCCGCCATGCCTGTCTCCCCAGTGATCTTCGGTTTGCCGCAATCATGGCGGCACGCAGCGAGCAGAACCACAAAATTTCGACAGCGATTTGACATTGTGCCAAGGCGCTGGCGCGCGGCTCCGGTGCTGCACGCTTGCTGCGCTCTGGGGAGGGCGTTTGCGCAGCTACGGTTCGCGCCCTGCCTATTCGGGCGGCAGAGACCGCTGGCACACGAGCCGCCAGCGCCGCACCACTTGGCACAGGGGTTGAATGGGCCAATCCATGCGCCCATCCCATCCGGTGCGATAGCCTATGGCATTTTCGACAATGCTGAGGCACGTTGGGCGCATGTCTGAGGAACTGACGGTCATCTGACGCGTGCAGGCATCGGGCTCACACACAACAAGACAGCGTCAGCGCTCTGCGGCGCACCGGGCGGAGACGGGCGACACCATGGTTCATGAGGCACATGTTTAGACGCGAGTTCCTGAAGACCACCGGCGCCGCCGCAATGGCTGCCGGCACCCTGGCCGCGCCCCGCCTGTCGCTCGCCGCGGACAGCAAAGTCCTGCGGTTCGTGCCGCAGGCCAACCTGGCGAATCTCGACCCGATCTGGACGACGCAGTACGTCGTCCGTAACGGCTCGCTGCTGATCTGGGACACGCTGTTCGGCGTCAACGACCAGTTGCAGCCGCAGCCGCAGATGGTCGAAAGCTACGAGTCGACGCCCGACTTCAAGGTGTGGACCTTCAAGCTGCGGCCCGGGCTGAAATTCCACGACGGCGAACCGGTGCTGTCGAAGGACGTCGTCGCCAGCATGACCCGCTGGATGGCGCGTGACTCCACCATGGGCGTGCCGATCAAGAAGCGGCTGGACGCGCTGGAGGTGGTGGATGACCGCACCTTCCGGGTGAAGCTGAACCAGTCCTACCCGCGCATGCCGTTCGCGCTGGGCAAGAGCAGCACGCCCTGCCTGTTCATCATGCCGGAGCGCATCGCCGCCACCGATCCGTTCAAGCAGATCACCGAGTATGTCGGCTCCGGCCCGATGCGCTTCAAGCGCGACGAATGGGTGCCCGGCGCCAAGGCGATCTTCGAGAAGTTCGACGGCTACGTGCCGCGGCCGGAGAAGGCAAACTGGCTATCCGGCGGCAAGCGCATCAGCTTCGACCGCATCGAGTGGCAGATCATTCCCGACGCCGCCACCGCCGCGGGCGCGCTGCAGGCCGGCGAGGTCGACTGGGTCGAGACGCCGTCCAACGACCTGATTCCGGTGCTGAAGCAGAACAGCAAGATCGCCGTCGACATCGCTGATCCGCTGGGCAATATCGGCTCCTTCCGCATCAACCACCTGCACCCGCCGTTTAACGACGTGCGCGTGCGCCGCGCGGTGCAGATGGCATTGAGCCAGGAAGACTACATGGGCGCCGTGGTCGGCAGCGATGAGACGCTGTGGAAGACGCTGCCGGGGTTCTTCACCCCTGACACGCCGCTGTATACCGAAGCCGGCGGCGCACCGCTGACCGGCAAGCGCGACTATGCGGGCGCGAAAAAGCTGCTGGCCGAGGCCGGCTACAAGGATGAGCCGATCATCCTGCTGGTCGCCACCGACGTCGCCATCACCAAGGCTCAAGGCGACGTGACAGCGGACCTGCTGAAGCGCATCGGCATGAACGTGCAATACCAGGCGCTGGACTGGGGTACGGTCGGCCAGCGCCGCGCCAGCAAGGAACCGCCGGACAAAGGCGGCTGGCACATCTTCCACACCTGGCACGCCGGCGCTGACTGCGTGAACCCCGCACCCTATACGGCCATCGACTCCAGCGGTCCGACCGCCTGGTTCGGCTGGCCGAAATCCGACGCGGTGCAGGAGAAAATCGCCGCCTGGTACAGCGCTCCCGACCTCGCGGCGGAAAAGGCGATCATCGCCGACCTCAACAAGGCCGCGATGGAACACGTTGTCTACATCCCCACCGGCTGGTTCAAAGGCTACCAGGCCTGGCGCACCAACCTGTCGGGCATCACCAAGGCCCCCTTCCCCCTCTTCTGGGACGTGACAAAGGCGTGAGAATGTTTGTTCGACCAGGGGATCTTCCCCTGGACCCCGCTAAGGGCGTAACGCCCTTAGAACCCAATCGTTGGGGGGAACCGGAGAGAGGGGGCTACGCAGCGCTCTCAACCGGCACAGTCGCCCCCTCTCTCCGGTTCCCCCCATGGGCGGGGATCCAAAGGGGCGTGCCCCTTTGCGGGGGTCCAGGGGGCGGCGCCTCCTGGTCGAACACACCATGCTAGCCTATGCCGCGCGGCGGATATTGGCGACGATACCGGTGGTGTTGCTGGTGGCGTTGTTTGTGTTCAGCCTGTTGTATCTGGCGCCGGGCGATCCGGCGGCGATCATTGCCGGGGACCAGGCGACGCCGGCGGATGTCGAGCGGATCCGGGCCTCGCTGGGGCTGGACCGGCCTTTCCTGGTGCGCTTCGGCGACTGGTTCTTCAATGTGATCCAGGGGGACCTCGGCACCTCGATCTTCACCAACCTGCCGGTGTCGCACATGATCGCCCAGCGCATCGGGCCGACGCTGTCGCTGATGACGTTCACCCTGATCCTGTCGCTCAGCACGGCGATCCCGATGGGCGTGGTGGCGGCCTGGAAGCATGGCAGTTGGATCGACCGCGCGGTGATGATGACGGCGGTGTTCGGATTTTCGACGCCGGTGTTCGTGATCGGCTACCTGCTCGCCTATATCTTCGCGCTGCGGCTGGACTGGCTGCCGGTGCAGGGCTTTACGCCGATCGACCAGGGGCTCTGGCCGTTCATCCGCAACCTCATCCTGCCCGCGGTGGCGTTGGGCTTGATCTACATGGCACTGATCGCGCGCATCACCCGCGCGGCGATGCTGGACGTGCTGTCGCAGGACTATGTGCGAACGGCGAAGGCAAAGGGCCTGGGCCAGGGCGGCATCCTGTTCATCCATGCGCTGAAGAACGCCGCCGTGCCGATCGCCACCATCGTCGGCATCGGCTTCGCCGCGCTGATCGGCGGCGCGGTGGTGACCGAGAGCGTATTCGCCATCCCCGGCCTCGGCCGCCTGACGGTGGACGCGATCCTGCGGCGCGACTATCCGGTCATCCAGGGCGTCGTGCTGCTGTTCAGCTTCGTCTACGTGCTGGTGAACCTGGCCGTGGACCTTCTCTACACCGTGTTTGACCCGAGGATCCGGTATTGAGCGCAACCACTCAGGACGGCGTCCGCATCACCGAGGCCCCTGCCCTGCCGGCAATCCTGCCGACGCCGAAGCAGCGCGGCCGGATCATGGGCTTCATCTACCGGCACCCGACGATCGCCGTCGGCGGGGCGCTGGTGGGGATCATGATCCTGATTGCCATCTTCGCCCCCTTGCTGGGCACCAAGGACCCGACGGCGCTGGCGCCGGCGCGCCGCACGCGGGAGCCGCCATGGATCAATGAGTGGTGGGCCTACTGGTTCGGCTGGTCGCCGCGGCCGCGCAACGCCGACTACTGGTTCGGCACCGACATGCTTGGCCGCGACGTGTATTCCCGCGTGCTGTACGGCTCCCGCGTTTCGCTGTCGGTGGGGTTTGCGGTGGCGTTTTGCGCGGCGGTCACCGGCACGCTGGTGGGCCTGATCGCCGGATTTGTTCGCAAAGTGGATGCGATCGTGATGCGGGTGATGGACGGGCTGATGTCGATCCCGCCGATCCTGCTGGCCATCGCGCTGATGGCGCTGACCCGCGCCTCGGTGCAGAACGTCATCATCGCCATTTCGATCGCAGAATTCCCGCGCGTCTGCCGCCTGGTGCGCGGCGTCGTGCTGTCGTTGCGGGAGCAACCATATGTGGAGGCCGCGATTGCCTCCGGCACGCGGGTGCCAAAGATCATCTGGAAGCACATCCTGCCGAACACGCTGGCGCCGCTGATGGTGCAGGCGACGTTCATCTGTGCCTCGGCGATGATTACCGAGGCAACCTTATCGTTCATCGGCGCCGGCACGCCGCCGACCATCCCAAGCTGGGGCAATATCATGGCCGAAGGCCGAGCATTGTGGCAGGTGAAACCCTATATCGTTTTCTTCCCGGCGATCTTCCTGTCGATCACCGTGTTGTCGGTGAACCTGCTGGGTGACGGCTTGCGCGACGCGCTCGACCCGCGGCTGGCGAAGCGGCTGTAAGTTCCATGGCTCTGCTTGAAGTCGAGAATTTGCAGACGCATTTTGCCACGCCCGATGGGGTGGTGCGTGCGGTTGACGGGCTGTCGTTTCATGTTAACGCCGGCGAAACGGTCGGCATCGTCGGCGAGTCCGGCTGCGGCAAGTCGGTCACGTCGATGTCGATCCTTCGGCTGATCCAGACGCCGCCGGGCAAGATCGCCGGACGGGTCGTGTTCGAGGGCAAGGACCTGATCCAGGCCTCGGACCAGGAGATGCGCGACCTGCGCGGCAACGCCATCAGCATGATCTTCCAGGAGCCGATGACCAGCCTGAACCCGGTGCTGACCGTCGGGCGGCAGATCGGTGAGACCGTGCGACTGCACCAGGGCATGAACGCCAAGGACGCCGAGGCGAAGGCGGTGGAGATGCTGACGCTGGTTGGCATCCCCGCCCCCGCCCGCCGGGTGCGTGAGTATCCGCACCAATTGTCAGGCGGCATGCGCCAGCGGGTGATGATCGCGATGGCGCTGGCCTGCAATCCGCGCCTGCTGATCGCCGATGAGCCGACCACCGCGCTGGACGTCACCATCCAGGCGCAGATTCTCGACCTGATGCGCGACCTGAAGACGCGGCTGGGATCGGCGATCATGCTGATCACCCACGACCTCGGCGTCGTCGCCGAGATGGCGCAGCGGGTGGTGGTGATGTACGCCGGGCGAAAGGTGGAGGAAGCACCGGTCAACGAGATCTTCGCCCGCCCCATGCACCCCTACACACGCGGCCTGCTCGGCGCGATGCCGAAGCTGGGCTCATCGCTGGAAAGCAACGATCGCGGCAAGCTGGCGGAGATTTCCGGGCTGGTGCCGAGCCTGCGGAAGCCGATCGTGGGCTGTGCCTTTGCCGGACGGTGCTACATGGCGACCGATACGTGCCGGCAGGTTGCGCCGGCGATCGAAACGAAGCGGCCGGAGCATAGCGTGGCCTGTCACTACGCCGATGAAAAGGTGCCGGCATGACCGCGCTGCTGGAAGTCAACGGGCTGAAGAAGCACTTCCCGATCCATGGCGGCTTCCTCGGCCAGGAGACGGCGAAGGTCTACGCCGTCGACGGCGTCAGCTTCGCCATCGCCCGCGGCGAGACGCTGTCGCTGGTGGGCGAGTCCGGTTGCGGCAAGTCCACCGTCGGGCGGGCGATCCTGCGGCTGTTCTCGATCACCGAGGGTGAGGTCTACCTGGACGGCGAGCGCATCGACAATCTCAGCGCCGGGCGCCTGCGGTCGATGCGCCAGCGCATGCAGGTGGTGTTCCAGGATCCGTTCAGTTCGCTGAATCCGCGGATGCGGGTGCGCGATATCCTGGCCGAACCGCTGGTGAATTTCGGGCTGGTGAAGGGCCGGCGTGACCTGAACGAAAAGGTCGCCGACCTGATGGACAAGGTGCACCTGCCGCGCGACGCGGTGGGCCGTTTCCCGCACGAGTTCTCTGGCGGCCAACGCCAGCGCATCGGCATCGCCCGCGCGCTGGCACCGGGCGCGGACCTGATCATCTGCGATGAGGCGGTGTCGGCGCTGGACGTTTCGGTCAAGGCACAGATCATCAACCTGCTGGTGGAGTTGCAGGACACGCTGGGCCTGTCGCTGCTGTTCATCAGCCATGACCTGGCGACGGTCGAGCATCTGACGCACCGTGTGGCGGTGATGTACCTGGGCAAGATCGTTGAACTCGCGGACCGGCGCGCGCTGTTCGCGCATCCGCATCACCCGTATACGCGCGCACTGCTGTCGGCGGTGCCGGTGCCCGATCCGACGGCGAAACGGCAGCGCATCATCCTGAAAGGCGATGTGCCGAGCCCGATCAATCCGCCGAGCGGGTGCAAGTTCCATACGCGGTGCCCGTTCGTGTTCGACCGGTGCAAGGTGGAGGAGCCGGAACTGCGGCCGGTGGGCGGCGATACCGCGCACACCGCGGCCTGCCATCTGGACCATGTGCCGGGCGAGGAAGACGCGGTGGTGCCGGTCGCCGCCTGAGGACGGCTGCCCCCCCGGCTGCGCATTCAGGCAGCCGCGTTGGCGGTTCTGCGCGGGACGTCATCGCGCAGGAAGGAGAACCGCCGCACGATGCGGACGGCTCTGTCACGATGCTGCTCGCTGGACCGGTTCCAGGCTTCGGAACAGGAGCGGGCGGCCTCGGAGTCCGGCAAGCCGAGCGTGGAAACGAAATTCGCGTCGACTGTCGCCGGAACCGCGTCCGGTGACGTCGTTGCCATCGCCAGAAGGGGTAGGATCAGGCGGAACGGCGGGGCATCCTCTTCAGCCTCAAGGCTGGCCTTGATCACCCGGTAGGTATTGTAGAACCGTTTCAGCTGGCGCGGCGTGCGTCCTGCCTGCGGCGCCAGGATCCTGATCAATGCGCTCTCGTCGTCGCTGATCGTGATGGGCTCAAAGCGCCGCGGCGGCGGTGCCTCATGATCCGGAGGCGGCTGTGTCGTCCGATGCTCGGAGCCGGCGCCTTTGTCCGCCGGATCATCGGCCGCCGGATCATTGGACTGACCCGGTCCAGCTGTTGCGTCCCGGGCCGATCCCACCGTCGTATCTGTCTCATCCTCCCCCCGGCGACCGGACGCGTCGGAGCCGGCGGCACCAGTCTGCGGGCGGGCGCGTTGCCGCAGGAGATCGTCCAGGACGCGCTGGCTGGCATCCGCGTCGAGTGAGCGAACCCGATACGGAATCTGGAAGATCTTCTCCAGATAATCCATTGGTTCGGCTCCGAACTCGCCGCCGCTCAGGCCGGGATAGACCCGTTTCAGGGCGGCCTGGACCCAGCGCGAGTCGACCGCAACCACAACGACAAATAGTTCAAACGCCAGCAGCAGGTGCACCGCCTGCAGGACTTCGACCACTTTCTCATACGGGCAACGGTCAAGATCGTCGATATAGAGAACGATGCGCTTACAGCCGGATGGAGCCGCAACCGCGCTGGCATCAACAATTTTCTCCTCCGTCAGTATTTTCCACTCATCCGTTGAGAACGCATTCTCCAGTTTGTCCGGTTCTTTCCCGCTCAGCAGGATGGCAGACAGGTCGCGGAAGTCTCGCCGGATGGAGGAGACCAGGCCAAGGTGACGCGAATAGGCCTCATCAGCCGCCTTGCTCCGAATGAACTGTGTGAGTGCCGCCATCGGGGTTGTGGCGAGAAAGGCTGCCTTGGCCTCCGCCTTGGCCTTCTCGGCGGCGGCAATACGTTGCTCGATCGGCTCGAGTGCCGCGCGCCGCGCCGCCTGTTCGATTTCGGTCTCGGCTTTGTCAGCGCGGATCAACAGGTTCGCCCACCGGTTCGCCTCCCGAATGGGTTTGGCCGCGCCGGTCACGACACTGCCAATTCCACCCAGCCACCCAAGTAGTTCGAGCCCGAAGGAGCCGTTATTCTTGCCGGCATAGACGACACAAGCGGCAACGACCACCGGCAACACCAGCAGCAGCAGCGTTGCGGGCGCCTCCCGCCATCGCCGGCGGACAACATTAGCAATCAGCGCCAGGTTACCAAGCAGGGTCTGTGCGTCCGCCGCAGCCGTCGTAATGTCGGACAGGCCGCTGCTGGCGAGTGCGGCGTCGAGGTGCCGCCGCTCATCGTCAGTCAGGCTGTCCTTGAAACGTTTCAGTGCATCCTGCTTCAACGTCTGCATGTTGATGGGCTGCGCACCAGCGGGCTGGGTCAGCACGTCCTGATGCGCGTTCTTGGACTGCTCTGCTTCCTGATGCGCCAGCAGGAACTGACGTGCGGTGGCGATGCGCACCTCGCGCGGTGTCCGGAGAACGCCAAGCAGATCGCCCTGCGTCTGCCGGTGCAGATCCTCAAAGATGTGCGAAACGAGGCTCGCCCAAAGATTTGTCTCGATATAGTGCCAGGCGTTGAATTCGATCTGGACGATGTCAGCGTGATACGGTGCGCCATGCTTCTTGAGTTCGGCAACCTCGTCCTGGATCGCCTGCATGAAGCTGGTCTTGCCGGCGCCCCAGTCGCCGAAGATGCCAATCGCCAGCGGCGTCTGCGTCTCGGCAAGGGCCGCAACCCGTGCCAGCGCAACCGCCTCCGCCCGCGACCGCAGAGCGTTGGATTTCGAGTTTGGCGCGTCGTTGATCGGAACGACATAAGTGTCTGGCCGGTCCGGCTCCGGATCACGAAACAGGACACGGGGTGCGGGTCGGTCGGCGCTGCGCAACGCGTCGGCTATGTCCGTCCGCAAGACGGCCGGGTCGACGCCCATCTCGTCCAGCGTCTGCCGCGCTGCAGTCGGGTACGGTTCGACACGCGCGGCCTGGTCCAGCAACGCCAGCAACAAACCTGGGACGCCGACGCCCCGTCCTTCCGCAGCCTGTGCAGCCGCTTCGAACAGCGCCTCGGCGTCGCGGTTGAATATGACCGGCGGCACGGCTTCCCGGAGCGGGAACGGCCCGCCACCGCCGGCAAGATGGCGATCCCGGACCGCCTGATACGGTTCGGTTAGCCTGTCCCGTACCGCGGTGAATGGGTCCTGCGGATCGCTTGACGGCGGCAGGACATGCCGCTCCAGCAGGGCAAACAGAATGAGGCGGGTCGAAATGCGCCCGTTCTCACGCGGCGGCCGCAACCCGGTGACGAGCCGGGCGGCATGGTCCAGGGCGGCCCGCACATTGCCGTCCATGGCGTCCCATGGCGCCCCCACCGCGTCTGCTACGCCGACCGGCTCGCGGCCCGCTGCCCTTTCAGCCTGCGCGCGCAGCTGCATCAACTCGAAGTAGTCAAGCGGCTCGGACGCAATGATGATGCGCCAACCGGCCTGGCCGGTGATGTTGGCCAGTTCAATAGCGGTGAGGACATCCGCAAGCCGCTCAGAGTCACTACGCTTGGTGGCCGAGGCGCCGCCGAGGGGAAGCCAGACGCGAAACTGCTCGCGGCCGCCTCCGGCTTCATTGAGGAGCGCCGCCAGCTCCGCCGGCGGCGCTTCGGTGCGGACATAGCCGAGCGCGGGCGCGCCGGACCGCGCGGCATAGAAGTAGCCGCGGCTGACATCAAACTTTTCGGGTAGTGTTCCGAAATCCTTTAATATTGCTTCATCGACATCGACGCGGTTGCCGTCGGCGATCGGAACAACATAAAGTACATTTTCCGGAGGGATTGATGGGGGCCGCCACGGCCTCGCACCCGGAACGATTTGAACGTCTATTGCCCACCCTTGTCGCTGCATTGTCGCCTCGACCGATTCGCATTTGTGGAAGCGTAGACATGAACAGGCTTTCGCGTCTCGACATCGATGCCTGCGCCGCAATAGAGCCTGAAGCCCGTCTATCGTTGTAAACGAAATGTATTCAAAGTGGAAGATGTTTTATCTTGGCCTTGCACAGGCATAGACTTGACGCCTATAAGCCAGTCGTTGTGGCGTCACGACGTTGTATGTCACGACTGATCCGTGCCGTCCTTATTCCGGACGGGCGCCTTGCGTCATTTGCTGCAATCATCTGTTTTCACGCGGCACGCGCCGCACCTGCATCCGTGCCACAGAACCCAGGCGGAGCAACCATGAGAGTCGACGGCCAGTGCCATTGCGGCCAGATCACCTATGTTGCCGAAGTCGATCCGGCGACCGTCATGATCTGCAACTGCACGGATTGCCAGACGATGGCGGGATCCGCCTTCCGCACGCTGGTGCTGACACGGCCAGGGACCTTCCGTCTGCTGTCCGGCGAACCGAAGCCCTACGTCAAGACCGGCGATAGCGGCACGCGGCGCATCCAGTCGTTTTGCCCCGAGTGCGGCACGCCGATTTATTCCGCTCCCGTCGATACGGCAGAACCCGACATCTATGTCCTGCGGCTCGGCGCGGTGCGGCAGCGCGACCAGCTTGTGCCGAAGGTGAAACTATGGACGCGGTCGGCGCAAGCGTGGGTGGATGACATGAACGCGCTGCCGAAGTTCGAGACGCAGCCTGTGTTTGATGACGATGGCCAGTTGAAGCCGACGTAGACACGCTGGCCGCAGGGGACGGGAGGTGCGCCGCCATGCCGCCGTCTGCGCCAATTCCGCGGTGATGCCGGGATCGTGGCATCTGGCGATTTTTGCCTCGCCGGCACTGCCGGTGCCGGTGCAACCGGTTTTGGTTTCACGCGGAGAACGGCGAGACGCGGAGGGCCGCGGACGATTTTTCAATGGGGCTGCCGCGTCTTGTGCCGCAGCCGCACTGGCGTGAACCAACCCGCTCCGCGGCCCTCAGCGCCTCCGCCGTTCTCCGCGCGAAACAAGCGCAGCCACATTCGATGCCGGCGGCGCCCAGAGGACTGTCAGCCTGAACCAGCGCTATAGACGGCCCGATCCTGGGGAGGCGGCTCGTCTACCCGTGCAACGCCGTCGGCACGTCCTGCCCGAAATACGCCCGCTCCAGCCGGTGCGGCAGATCGTCCTCGGTCGTCGCCGCCTCCAGCACGATCTTGCCCTGCGCCAGAGCGTAGACCCGATCGGCCAGCCGCAGCGCCTTCTCGATCAACTGCTCGACCAGCAGCACCGCCGTTCCCGCCGCCCGCAGCGAGGCAGCCACCGCCAGCACCCGGTCCACCAGCACCGGCGACAGGCCCGCCGAGGGCTCATCCAGCATCAGCAGCTTCGGCCGCCGCACCAGGCCCTGCGCCACCGCCAGCATCTGCTGCTGCCCACCCGACAGCGAACCCGCGCGGTCGGCGCGCTTGGCCGCGATCTCCGGGAAGTGCGACAGTGCCTCATCGACGCGCGATGCCCGCTCGCCGCGCGGCAGGTCGAAGCCGGCCAGCAGAAGGTTGTCGGTGACGGACAACTGCGTGAATACGCGGTGACCTTCCACCACATGCGACAGCCCGCGCCGCGTCGTCTCCCGCGCGGACATCCCCGTCGTGTCGGCGCCGTCGAACGTTACCTTCCCGGTCCACGGCAGCAGCCCGGACACGGCGCACAGCAGGGTCGT
>JAFEFW010000654.1 GCA_018240405.1 Pseudomonadota bacterium | reverse complement strand
TGTCGCTGAACGACAATCCCGGCAACATGGTCGGGCCGGAGGCCGAGAAGACCGCGCTGATCCGCCATTGCTGCCGCAGCTATCTGGTGGGCGCAAATCTCAGCGTGCCGATGTTCCTGGTGTGCATCCGCAAATCCTATGGGCTGGGCAAGCTGGCGATGATCGGTGGCGGCATGCGCGTCGGCGTGTTCGCCATCGCCTGGCCCACCGGGGAATTCGGCGGCATGGGTTTGGAAGGCCAGGTCAAGCTCGGCCGACGCAAGGAGCTTGAGGCCATCACCGATCCGGCGGAACGCCGCGCCGCCTATGAGGCGATGGTGGCGGAGCTTTACGAGAAGGGACGCGCCATCAATCAGGCGACGGAACTGGGCGTCGATGACGTCATCGATCCCGCGGAAACCCGCCGGTGGATCGTTGCGGGCCTGCGCTCCGTGCCGCCGACGCCACCACGTACGGGAAAGAAGCGGCCCTGCGTCGACGGGTGGTAAGATCAAAGCGGCGCGGCAGACGCCGGGAGTGGCTCGCGCCCCGCCCCCTACTCCATCACAATTTCCACCCGCCGGTTCTGCTGCTCGTGCACACCTGGCCCCGTCGGCACCGCCAGCTTGCTGTCGGCAAAGCCCTGTGCGGTTATGCTGGTGCGCGGCACACCGGCAGCGGCCAGCGCAGCCCCAACGGCCTGTGCCCGCCGCAGCGAGATCGCCTGCTTCTGCTGCGATGACCCCTCCGCCGTGTCGGCATATCCGCTGACGGCGATGCGGGTATAGCTACCCCGCTTCGAGGCCGCCGCGACATCCGCGATGACCGTCTGCGCCCGCCGCGACAGCACCGGCGAGTCCGGCCTGAAGAAAATCAGGTAACTGCGCTGGGCCGGCAGGGCTGCCGGTATCGGCACAACCGGGAGCGTTGCGGCGCCAGCCACGCTTTGAAATGCCTGGTGGATCAGCAATGCGAAGGTCGCCAGCATGGTCCGTCTCAAAATCATTAAGCCGCAGGTGCTCGAAGACATCCGAGTGGCATGGCTCGGCGCTTCATGCAGGCGGAACGATACCCGAATGGACCCGCTAAACAACCCGCGTTATCAAGGCCGCCACGCCGTACGGCGGGTGCAACAACTAATCAGATCGGCACGCCCGGCAGCCGATGCCCTGTGCGGATCGTCTGCAGCGTCTGCACCCGATTAACCGTCGCCGCCCGTGTCAGTTTCTGCGTCAGTTCATTCTCATGCGCGGTATCGCGCGCCACCAGCCGGATCAGGAAGTCCCCGCCGCCGCGGATCATGTGGCACTCCCGAACCTCGGGCCATGTGGCGACAGACTGCTCGAACGCAGCGAGCACGTCCTCCTTCTGGCTGTCCAGTTCGATAAGGGCAAAGAACGTCAGCCTCCAGCCGAGCATTTCGGGATCGACATCAGCGTGGAAGGCGCGGATCACGCCGCCGCGGATCAGCGCGCGCAGGCGTCGCAGGCACGGCGGAGGCGACAGCCCCACGCGCTTCGACAACGCCAGGTTGGTAATGCGGCCATCCCGCTGCAGGACTTCAATCATCCGGCGGTCGATCTGGTCCAGTTCGATGCGCTTGCGGCGCCGTGGTGGCGGCACGCGCCGTGAGGCCATAGCGGTCAGCGCGAGTCCCATACCTGCGGACACGCCCATCTCGTCTGGCGGCAGAGCATTGCCCAACTTCCGTCTTTCCCCCCGGATCGTCCGTCCAACGCCATCAAACGGTAACACCGGCTCGGACTCGACATTATCGCAATCACGACAATGATGGGCCCGGAACCATCTTTATGCGGGGGCAGATGGACCGGGCGGCAGCGGAGCGCGCACTACGGGCGAAGGGCTGGCTTTCTGAGCAACCGGCCGCGATCCAGGCTGATCTGCTGCGGCACGCACGGTTGCAGCATCTCGCGCCGGGCGACTACGCCTATCAGATCGAGGATCCGCCCGGCGGGATCTACGGCGTGGCAAAGGGCGGCTTCGCGATCTCTGTCACCGCCGACATCAGCGGCCCGCATCTGGCCCACATCGCCCGCAGCGGCACATGGTTTGGCGATTCCTCCGTTCTCACCGGACGGCCACGCCGCGTCAGCGCGCAGGCCGTCGAGGCGTCCGTGGCCTTATACGTGCCACTCGATCCGCTGGAGCATCTGATCCAATCGAACGCGGCCGTTGCCAGAGCACTGGGAAGCCTGTCCAGCACGCGTTTCCGTATCCTTGCCGGCGTGGTGTCCGACCTGCTGATCCGGCGCGCCGATCGTCGCATTGCCGCGACGCTGCTACGTGTCACCGGCGTGCTAGAGGGCGAGCGGCCGGACGATCCCGCCGGCTTCCGACTGACCCAGTCTGAACTCGGCGAAATGGCCAACGCCTCCCGCCACCTCGTCAACCGGACACTCGGCCGGTTTGAGGCGTCAGGATGGGTTGCGTGCAGCTATAACCGCATCGCCATCCGCAAGCCGAAGGCCCTGGCCGCCTTTGTGCGGGACGGGGATTAGGTGCTCGTCCCCGTTCCCTTCAGCAGCACACCGCCGGCGGCGCCGGTCGCGACGCCGTGCTCGAACGCTACGCGGCCGTTGACGATCGTTGCTGCGATGCCTTCGGCCTTCTGCACCAGGCGCCGTGCGCCGCCGGGCAGGTCGAACTCCACGGTGGGCATGGCGGGTTGGACGGTTTTCTCGTCAAACAGCACGAGGTCGGCGGCATAGCCGCTTCGCACCAGTCCGCGATCGTTCAGCTCCCAGGCGGTGGCGTTGTCGAACGTCAGCTTGCGGATCGCCTGTTCCAGCGTGAACGCCTGCTTCTGCCGCACCCAATAGCTCAGCATATGGGTCTGCAACGACGATCCCATCTCCTGACAGACATGCGCGCCGGAATCCGAAAACGTGGTCAGCGTCCAGGGATGCCGCATCATGTCCAACACGTGGTCGGGGGATTCATTCACCAGGGGCTGGACAAAGACCTGGTTTTCATCCGCCAGCATCAGGTCCAGCATGACCTCCACCGGGTGCTGGTTGCGCTGCCGCGCCAGGTCGGCGACCGTCGGATCATCCCACTCAACGCCGCGCATCGCGAACAAGTTGGTGTAGTCCGGCTTGCGCGGATCGGTGGTTGCCGCGCCGCCGCCTTGGAAAACGTTGTCACGCGGCTTCATCAACGCCTCATCGGCGACCAGGGCCTTGCGCATCTCCGGGTCGGCCATGCGTCGCTTCTGTTCGTCCAGGGGCAGCGCCCGGATGTGCTCCCAGTGTGGCAGCGCGTCAAAGGGCAGATAGGACTTGAACGAGAAGATGGCGTTGATCGACTTGGTCGTGGTCTGACCCCACATGCGCGCGCCCGCCGCGACCGCTTCATCCAGATAGTCGAGTTGGTAACGATAGGAGTTCGGCCGGTCGCCCTGACGGGTCGAGATAGTACCGAACATCGTGGGGCGGCCGGTGCCGATGGCAAGGTCGCGCAACTGAGCCAGGAAGGCGCGCTGGCTGGGGCCACTGGAAACATCCGGCCCAATCTGGAATATTCCGGCGTCCAACTCCGCCATGACGCCGACCAGCGCCTCGATCTCGCTCCAGTGCGCGATCCGGGAGGCGACCGGCGTGTCATCCGGCGTGACATGCGTTCCGGCCCGGCTGCTGGAGAAGCCCATGGCGCCGGCTTTGATCGCCTGGCGGACGGCATCGCGCATCCGCTTCAGGTCATCCTCGGTCGCGGCTTCATCCAGCGCGCGCCGGCCCATCACGTACATGCGGAGCGCGGAATGGCCGATATAGGCGCCGTAGTTCAGCGCTTTCGGCAACCGGTCGACGGTCGCGAGGTATTCCGGAAAGGTCTCCCAGTCCCAGTCAATCCCGGCCAGCATTGCTTCCAGCGGAATGTCCTCCACTGCCGTCAGGCAGCGGGCGAACCATTCGCGCTGGTCCGGCGGGCAGGGTGCAAGGGCAAAGCCGCAATTGCCCATGATCACGGTGGTGACGCCGTGCCAGCAGGAGCAGGTGCCCTGCTGGTCCCAGTTCACCTGCGCATCCATATGGGTGTGGCCGTCGATGAAGCCGGGGGCCACAATCAGTCCGTCGGCGTCGACCGTGCGTTGTGCCGGCGCACGGATACGGCCGATCTCGACAATGCGGCCGTCGCGCACGCCGACATCGGCGCGATAGCGGCCCATGCCCGAACCGTCGACGATGGTGCCGCCGCGAACGATCAGATCAAGGGTCATGACATTGCCTTCCCTGGTTTGCCCGAAGGCTAACGCGCGGAGCGGCCGGGTGTGAAGGCCGCGGGGTTGACGGTCGGCGCGGCAGTGTCGATGGTCCGCCCAATCATCAGGGGAAGCGGAATGTTTCAGGCAGGTCGACGCTCGGTCCTGGCAGGCGCGGCGTCACTGGCGGCGGTGGGCCGCGCCAGGGCCGCGGCACCGCTGCGGATCGGCATCATTAACGACATGAACGGGCCCTACGCCGCTGTGGCCGGTCCCGGATCGGTCGTCGCGGCAAAGATGGCCGTGGCGGATTTCGGCGGCGCCGTATTGAACCGCCCGGTGGAAATCGTCAGTGCCGATCACCTGAACAAGGCGGATACCGGTCTGGCCATCATTCGCGAGTGGTTTGGACCGGGTAACGTGCAGATGGTAGCCGACTTCGCCAACACCTCGGTCGGGCTGGGCGTGCAGCCGATGCTGACGCAGTTCAACCGGATCGCCATTTATACCTCGGTCGGCAGCACGATCTTCACCGGCAAGGCCTGCTCGCTGCTGTCGATCCACTGGGCGCACGATACCTATGCCACCACGCAGCCGCTGATCCGAGCGATGATGGCGATGGGCAAGAAATCGTTCTTCTTCCTTGTCGCGGACTATACTTTTGGTGACATCTTGGCAGGCGACTGCAAAGCGGCGCTGGAGGCCGGCGGCGGCAAACTGTTGGGGACGATCAGGCATCCGCTGGGCACCTCGGATTTCGCCTCCTACCTGATCGCAGCGCAGGCATCGGGCGTGGACGTGGTGGTGCTTTGCAACGCTGGCACAGATCTGACGAATTCCTACAAACAGGCGATTGAATTTGGCCTTCCGGCAAAGCAGACATTTGTCACGCCCATTATCTTCCTCAGCGACGTTTATGCGCTGGGTGCGACAACGGGCCAGGGACTGCAGTTCACCCAGTCCTGGTACTGGGACCAGACCGATGCGACCCGCACCTGGGCCAAACGCTACCAGGCGGAAACCAGGCAGATGCCGAATGACGTGCACGCCGCGACGTATTCCGCCGTGCTGAACTACCTGCGCGCGGTCGGTCAGGCCAATACGGACGAGGCGCAGACGGTGATGAAGACGATGAAGTCGATGACCATCGACGACGTGTTCACCAAAGGCGGGAAAATCCGGGCCGATGGCAAGATGGTGTTTGACAGGTTCCTGACGAAGGTGAAGGCACCGGCTGCCTCCCAGGGGCCTTGGGACCTATTGACGATCGAGCGGACCATTCCGGCATCTGACGGGTTCCGGCCCCTAGCCGAAAGCGAATGCCCGCTGGTGAAGTCGTAGTCAGCCGAACTTGAACAGCACGCCGAAGCCGCCGCGGGGATAGTTCCACTCGATGTCGCCCGTGGCGGCGCAGACGACTCGGCAGGTGCCACATTCCATGCACCCGTCAGGCACGATCTCGACCTTGCCCTGCTCCGTCATGCTGTAGCAGCCGGCCGGACAGGTGGTGACCAGCGATTTTAGCGCCTCGGACGGCTTGTCGTGCGGCTTCACTGTGATGTGGGGTCGGCCGGCGTCCACCACGTAGCGGTTCTGGTAGAGCTTCTCTTCGATGCGGGCGTTCAGCGTGCTCATGCTTATTCTCCTTGTCAGCGCCAGGCGCGGGCGAAACGGACACCGTCGGCAACCAATCCAGCCAGACCGCGCTGCTTGCGCAACGTCTTCATGATCTCGCCTTCCTTCTCGCGCTTGGCCTTACCGTCGACGCGGAGCCAGGTCTGCGCCGCCTTACTGATGAGGCGTGGATAGAGGTCGAGGAAGTGCCGCTGGCCGTGCAGGAAATCCGGAATCTTCTGGTATTTCCGCATATCTTTCAGGACGAAACTCTCCTCCAGGCGCTTGCGGTATTCGCCCAGATGGTCGAAATCGCACGGCTCCCGCCGGCGCTTGAGATAGGTGATCGTCTCGCCGGCAATCCGGCCGGAGGTCATCGCCAGGTTGGACCCTTCACGGTGCACCGCGTTCACCAGGTGCGCGGCATCGCCAGTGACGACCCAGCCATTTCCATAGATGGACGGCATCGCCTTGTAGCCACCTTCCGGGATCAGGTGGGCGGCATATTCCTTCACCTCGGCACCGGCGATCAGCGGCGCGACCGACGGATGCGACTTGAACTTGTCCAACAAGCCGTAGGGAGTCTGGCCCGTGCGGGTGAAATCCTCGATGACACAGCCGATGCCGATCGAGATAGACTCCCGGTTCGTGTAAAGGAAGCCAGTGCCGGTCATACCCTTGGTGATGGTGCCCATCGCCTCGATCACCACGCCGGAATCGCCGCTGATGTTGAAGCGTTGCTCGATGACTTCCTGCGGCAGGAAGTGCATTTCCTTCACCGCCAGGGCCACAGTGCGCGGATGCAGCTCTTCCCGCAGGCCGGCGCGTTGGCCGATCAGCCCGTTGACGCCTTCGGCCAGCACAACGACATCGGCCAGCACTGGACCGCCGTGACGGTCCGTCAGGACGCCGATGACCTTGCCGTTGCGATCCTTCAGCAGTTCCGTGACGGTCGTTTCGCATAGGACGATTGCGCCGGCCTCCCGCACCTTGCTGCTGAACCAGCGGTCAAACTGGGCGCGGATGATGGTGTAGCGGTTTGGCTTTTCTTCGTTGAAGTCGTCAGACCGGTAGTGCATGCCGGTATGGGACGTGTCATCCATCATCCAGATGCGCTGCTCGACCACATGCCGTTCCAGCGGCGCATCCTCGCGAAAATCCGGAATGATCCGCTCCAGCGCGTCGGCATAGAGGATGGCGCCCTGCACGTTCTTCGAGCCAGGATACTCACCGCGCTCAAT
Source organism: Pseudomonadota bacterium (assembly GCA_018240405.1). GTDB lineage: Bacteria > Pseudomonadota > Alphaproteobacteria > Acetobacterales > Acetobacteraceae > Rhodopila. The sequence goes on along the minus strand of JAFEFW010000654.1, from coordinate 23,653 downwards.
CTGCAGGACCTTCAGCCCATTCTTCGCCATAGTATAGGCGGCGGCATTTCCCGAGGGACCGGCGCCGACGACGATGGCGTCGAAACGTTCTTCGATGGTGCCCATGGTGTAGCCCTACCCTGCCAGACGGTTGACGGACAGACGCCGGTTGAAGGCCGCCGTCAGCGCCGGGAGGAACTCGGTTGCATCGGCAATGACCGCCAGATGCGCGAAGTCCATGATCGGCGCGTTCGGATCCGTATTGATCGCAACGATGGTGTCGGCGCCCTCAACGCCCACGCGGTGCTGAATGGCGCCCGAGATGCCAGCGGCGATATAGAGCTTCGGCCGGATGGTCTTGCCGGTCTGGCCGATCTGCCGGTCGGCTTCCACCCAGCCCTTCTGCACCAGCGGCCGCGAGCAACCCCACTCGCCGCCGAGTGCCGCGGCGAGTTCCCGGACGTGCTGGAGATTTTCCGGAGAGCGCAGGCCGCTGCCGCCGGCGACGACGATGTCAGCGTAGGCAAGCTGCGCCTTCTTGCTGTCGCGGTCGGGCAGGAAGCGCAGCACCTTGGTGATGATGTCGAGTTCGTTCAGGCCGGCTTTATGCTCGATGGTGCGGCCGCGGCGACCGGTTGTACGCGCCGGCATGGCCATCACGCGCGGACGGATTGTTGCCATCTGTGGACGGAAATTCAGCGTGTGGATCGTGCAGAGCAAAGATCCACCGAAGGTGGGGCGCGTTGCCGCCAGTGAGCCTTCGTCGTCGATGGCCAGTTCCGTGCAATCGGCTGTCAGGCCGGTCAGCAGGGTCGTCGCAACCGCACCGGCCAGATCACGCCCCATCACCGTGGCGCCAAGCAGCATGATCTCGGGCTGGTAGGTGTTGGTGAGATCGGTCATGACCCTTGTGTAGGGTTCGTTCCGATAATGCGTCAGAATTGGATCGGCGCAGATATAGACGAGGTCGGCGCCATGTTCCCACACGCTGACGGCCGCTTCCTGAAGCTGCGCCTTGTCGCCGCCAAGCAGGACGCCGGCAAGTTCGCAGTTCAGCTTGTCGGCGAGCTTGCGGCCTTCGCCCAGCAATTCCAGCGAAACCGGATGGATTTGGCCGTGTTCGAACTCGATGAAGACCCAGACATGCTTGTAGGATTTGAACCGCTCCGGCAGTTCTTTCTTCATGCTTGCCCTGCCGGCGGCGGGAGCAGGCGTCGGTGCTGTGCTCATCGTTGCGTCTCCCGCTCAGTAGCCCGCGGCCATGCGCATGAGGTCGTCCTCAAGCCCAGGCTGACGGGCATAGATCTGGTCGATCAGGTCCTCGGCGATCGTTTCGGGCGTGCGGTCCTTCACCTCGACCTGTGTTGCCTTGGCGGCACGCGTCTTAGGTGCGAACACGCGCTTCACCACGGTAGGGGAACCACGCAGGCCACAGCTGGTGACATCCGCAATTCCGGCCGCCTGCGCGTTCCAGGTCACCAGTTCCGCCCGAGCGCCACGTAGCACGTCAGCAATGGAGCCGCGGCGGATTTCATTGGTGCCTTCCAGCATGGTGATCAGCGCAGGAAGCTGCGTGGAAAGCTCCTGCACGCCGCCCTCGGCACGCCGCAGCACGGTGATCGTGCCAGCTGCCTCATTCACGTCCTGGATGCCGGCGACATAGGTAAACTGCTGCAAACCCAGGCGCCGCGCAATGCCGGGTCCAACCTGGGCGGTATCGCCGTCGATTGTCTGCTTACCGGTAAAGACCAGCTTCGGTTCGCCCCAGGTCTCGCCAATCTTGCGGACAGCCTGTGCCAGCGCAAAGCTGGTGGCCAGCGTATCAGAACCGGCGAAGAAACGGTCTGTCAGCAGGACTGCGCGATCGGCGCCAATCCCCAGGGCCTTTCGCAAGCTTTCTTCCGCCATCGGCGGGCCCATCGTCAGGACGGTGACTTCGCCACCGAACGTGTCCCGCAACCGAAGGGCTTCTTCCAGCGCGAACAGGTCGTAGGGGTTGATGATCGTGGGCACGCCCTGACGCATGATCGTGTTGGTGACAGGGTGGACGCGGATCTGTGCGCTGTCCGGAACCTGTTTGATGCAAACGACGATGTGCATGACCACTCCTTGACTGACAGTGGCTAGAGCAAACCGCGTGCCAAGAGGATGGGCTTGAAGAATGACGGCGTTTCGCGGCCGGCCTGCTGCTTGTTCTGTCGCGAAACGGACATCGCCGTCAGCATTCCTCGGTCAATGCCGACAGTGGAACGAACGCAGCCTGCTTCGGCGACACGGCGTCCCTCAGCACTTTGAACACGCGTTGTTCCAGTGGCGACGAATGGACGAAATCCTCATACGCGCGTGCCAGGGTTGCCTTGCAGGCTTCCCGCGCAGCATCGTCGGTCATCGCCGCGAGCGAATCGTGCGACAGGTACTCACCCATCCGTCGCATGATGTGCAGGCGTGACACGCGCAGCACGGCCGGGTCGTAGGGAACCCTTAGCAGGGCGAAGAATTCCTCGGCGGCCGACAGGCCGCGCATCTGGTCAAGCAGGCCGCTCATCGGTTGACTCCTTATCGACGTCGGAACAGCTGGCTCGGTCAGGCAGAGAAAAGTACTTCCGACCTGACCGGGTCCCGTTACGCGTAGGTGGGTTCGAAGTCAGTCTTCGCGCCAGACTTCCAGAACGGCGACAGGGCGCGGAGCTTTTCCACAATCTTCGGCATCACGTCGAGCACACGGTCCACATCCGCATCGTCGTTTTCGCGCGAGAATGAGAACCGGATTGCGCCGTGCGCCGCCGTATAGGGGACCTTCATCGCCCGTAGCACATGTGATGGTTCCAGCGAGCCGGAGGTGCAGGCGGAACCAGACGAGCAGGCAATGCCCTCCTTGTTGAGCAGCAGCAGGATGCCCTCGCCTTCGATGAACTCAAAGGCAATGTTCGCCGTGTTGGGCAGGCGGTTATCGGCGTCGCCGGTGACGAAGGCATTGCCGATGCGTTGCAGCAGGCCCTTCTCCAACCGGTCGCGCAACGCGGCGACACGGGTCTGCTCATCTTGCATGTGCTGAATTGCCAGGTCCGCGGCCGCGCCAAGACCGATGATGCCGGGCGCATTTTCGGTGCTGGCCCGCCGGCCGCGTTCCTGGTGGCCGCCACGCAGTAACGGCCGCAGGCGCACGCCGCGGCGCACGTAGAGTGCGCCGACGCCTTTTGGCGCGTGCAGCTTATGTCCGGACAGCGACAACATGTCGATCTCGGACGTCTTCAGATCCATCGGGACCTTGCCGACAGCCTGCACCGCATCCGTGTGGAACAGGGCGCCGGCCTCATGCGCCAGATCGGCCAGCGTTTCGACCGGGAAGATCGTTCCTGTCTCGTTATTCGCCCACATAATTGAGGCGATGGCGGTCTTCGGACCAAGCGCCTTCCGGTAGGCTTCGATGTCCAGGCGCCCGCGGCTGTCAACGGGAACGTAGCTGACCTTGATGCCGCGGCTTTTCTGCAGCCACTGGCACAGTGCCAGGATGGCCGGGTGCTCAACAGTCGACGTAACGATTTCGTCACGCCCCGTCTGCGTCTCCAGCGCCGACAGGATGGCGGTATTGTCGGCTTCCGTACCGCTGCCGGTATAGACGATCTCGTGGTCGAATTCCGTACCAAGCAATGCTTGCAATTGCTGACGCGCTCTTTTCAGGGCAGTGCCAACCTCGGAACCGAAGGCGTGCATCGAGGAGGCATTGCCGAACTGCTCCGTGAAGAACGGCAGCATCGCTTCGACGACTTTCGGATCGACCCGGGTGGTCGCGTTGTTGTCGAGGTAAACCGGACGCATCGCAACCTCCTGTCAGTGACCAGCGGGAACGGGAATAACGCGCAGCGGGCGTCCAATCTTGGCGACCAGGCGTTCCTGGATGCCGTTGATCGTAACGCTGGCAGCCTGGCAGCCGATACAGGCACCGGACAGGCGGACCAGCACTCGGTCCCCGTCCACGTCGACTAGTTCGCAGTCGCCGCCGTCGGACTTCAAGTACGGTCGGATTTCCTCGATTGCCCCTTCAATCAGCTTGATCTTCTGCAGCGTCGTCATCTGCTGCTTTGCGCCCAGTGGTGAGGCCTTGTGCCGCTCGCGGCGTCGGGGAATGGCGGATGATGCGGGATCAAACGCAATTGCCGCGTCGAGTTCGCCGGCGGCAACCATGTCCCTGTTCACCCGACCCAGCACGCCTTCAACGCCTTCGATGCAGGTGCCGCAACTGCCGACGGCCTTGGTGAAGTGCGTGACCTGCTCGATCGTCGTCAGCTTGTTGACGCGGATGGCGCGCTCCACCATGCCCTCATCGATGCCGAAGCACTTGCACAACAGCTCGCCTTCCTCATGGTCGTCGACCCAGGTGTCGCCCTTGTAGTTGGCGATTGCCGCTCGCAATGCTTCGTAGCCCATGACGGAGCAGTGCATCTTCTCTGGCGGCAACCCGCCGAGGAAGTCAGCGATGTCCTGGTTGGTCAATTGCATGGCCTCGGAAATGGTCTTGCCGATGATCAATTCTGTCAGTGCAGACGATGACGCAATTGCCGAACCGCAGCCGAATGTCTGGAACTTAGCGGCGGTAATGATTTCCGTTTCGGGGTCAACTTTCAGCATCAGCCGCAGCGCGTCGCCACAAGAGATCGCACCGACATCGCCGATACCATTGGCGTCTTCCAGCACGCCGGCATTCTTGGGGTTGTAGAAGTATTCCTTGACCTTGTCGGTATAGTCCCACATGGCTCGATGCTCCTATGAAAATGACTTGCCGCAGGAGCACTTCGACGCTGCGTTCGGGTTGTTGAAGGTGAAGCCGGAGTTCTCGAGGCCGACGACGAAATCGACCACAGTACCGTTGATGTGCGGCTGGCTGGCGGGATCGATGAACAAGCGAACATCCTGCTGCTCGATCACCAGGTCATCCGGCGACACTTCCTTCACCAAGCCCATCGAATACTTGAGGCCGGCGCAGCCGCCGGACTGCACCATGATGCGCAGGCCCTGCACGCCGGCTTGGGCGCCGCTGATCGCCGTACGCACCGCATTAATTGCACTGTCGGTCAGATTGATCACTGCGCCTCTCCACTGTTTGAATGCTGCAGTGCACAGCAAGCAGCGTGCCAAGCAGGTACGGGCGAAATTCCTTCAGTTTTGCTGCGTACGCACGTCGGGGATGTGACGATGTCACATCCCCGACAGAGGTAAACCCGACAGTCTCAGGCCGCGGCGCGGTCGGCCGTGCGGCGCGCGGCGGCGAGCAGGCTCTCGCCCGTCTCTTCGCCAAAGCAATTGTCGAAATCATCACACTCCGCGCAGCTTGGCGCCGCACACAACATATAGCCGTCGTCGCGGCAGATGGTGCGGTAGAAAAACTTCTTCCATTTCATGTCGGCTCGGTTCCGTGACGCCAGCGGTTCAAAATGGCGCATCAACATCCAGCCGAGTTCGCGGCGATTACGGAGTCCCAGATCCTGCCACAGATGGTTCGGCCGCAGGCAGCGGCGCGCGACCATGTCGGCCAGGATGAACTGGAAACGCGAGCCTTCGGTCGCGCTGCGGCGCAGCAGGTCGCGCAGGCAGACTTCGTCTTCCGGCGGCGCCGATGCTGCTTCCCCGCGCAACCGGGCGAAGACCGCGGCGGTGTGAGGGAACATCTCCGTAGCCAGGTCGGCGAGCACATCGCCGTCCAGGCCAAGCGCGTCCGTTACGCGAAGGCGACCCGTCTCGGACTCCCACAGCGCCAGCGAGATGATACAGGCGGCAACGTGGGAATCAAAGCCATCGCAGCCGAGGTTCGGTCGCGCGGTCAGCCAGGTGTAGATATCAGCGGGCTGCATTCTATCCTCCGAGTTGTTAAGGCCGGCCGTGCCTTTGGGCGCCGGTCGGGCAAACTCGGGCACAGGAACCGCAACCGATGCAGGCGCCTTCATCGATCAACATCATCACCTTCTTTTCGACGTCGCCGTCATCCTCTTCATCGAGGTCGACCCACCTGCCATCCTCGTCCATGCCGCGCAGGGTCATCACGTTACGGCTGCAGACCTTGAAGCAGCGGCCGCACCCGATGCAGATTTTTGGGTCAATCGCCAGCAGGTACTCGGGCTCGAACGGGCGGCCGTCACGCGTGGTGAACTGTGCCATTACGCCTCCAGCTTCTTCAGTTCGGCCCGCTTGGCCGTGAGTTCGGCGAACACCGTGTGCGCCTTGGCGGCAACTTCGGGAATGCGCTCCCAGTCCTTGGGCAGTTCCTCGGACAGGTCGTGCAGGTCCATCTTCGCGGCGGTGGCCTTGGCGGAAAGCTTCTTCAGTTCCACCCTGAGGGTCTCAATGTCGTTCATTGTCCGCTTCCCTACGCGTTTGCCAGGTCGGGGTGGGCTTCGATCATTGCCACGGCCTGCGCGGCGAATTTCGTTCCCTCCGATGCCAATGCGTCCAGATCTTCAAAGCCGAAGCGATGCACGTCGCGCAGGGTGCGGGAGAAGACGACCAGCTTACCCGCGATCAGCACAATGCGGCCAAAGCCCTCATGGCTCATTTTCATCATCGGTGTGGCCATGATCCCCGTTGCGCGTTCCACCGCCAGGCCCACGGCCTGGTAGAAGTGTTCAACCCGGGATAGCGTGTCCGGATCAGGGTCGCCGATGATCGGGATCAGCTTCCGTTCGGCTTTGGTGACGATGTAGTCCTTCAGCAGTGCCGTGTCGGATTTCCGTTCCCACGCACCGAACGCATCGTCGGCGCGGATGCGCCCGATCAGACATTGCAGGAATGGCGTCGCCAGCGGATCGGCAACTGTCGCGTCGCTCATGGCAGTCAATCCTCGTCCAGGTAGTCCATCGACCGCTTCGCCTGCGTGCCCATCGCCTTGCGCAGCCACGGCGGCGGGTTGCCGGTCATCATGGTTTGGACGCGATGAATGATGCTGTCGATCGTCTCCGGTTTCGGCAGCTTTACCGGATGGATATGCGCGTTCACCACGCGGGCCGCGGCGGGGCCGCCGATGGCAAGGACGAACAGCAGATTGCAGCCGGTCAGAGCGTCAACTTTCGGACCGATACGGTCGTCGCCCTCCTTGGCGTGGGCGCCGGATTCGTCGGACACGTCACCGAATGACAGCGCCTCGATAAAGTGCCACTCCGAAGGTGTTACGTCGTACACGGCGAAGCGCTTGGCGGACCCGAAATGCGCGTTCATCGACTTCAAGTCCTGCGTTGCGACAGCGATACGCAGCTGCGGGCCGGCGGAGGTGTCCTCCCGGTCCTCAACAAGATGCAGGCGTTGCGCCAGCATGGTGGGTCTCCTCGATGATAGGCTTTGCGTGAGTGAAGTCTTCCGGGCGATGCGCGTGCAGGCCCGCCAGGACGATGTTGGCAACCTCGAAGATCAGATTGCGGGTGCCCCGATAGCCGACAGTGCAACGATGCAGCGTCCCTAGCCGGTCGAAGATGGGAAAGCCGACGCGCAGCAGCGGAATTCCCAAACGTTCACTGGCCTGGCGGCCGTGGCTGTGGGTGACAAGCAGATCGGCTTGCCTCGCGGCCGCGCTGTCCTCCAGGTCCTGCAGGTCGCCGACAACGACACGGGCGGTGGGCACCGATGCCAGCAGTGGCGAATTATCCGTGGATGCCACCGCGGAAACGATGTCGGCGCCCATGGACGAGAAGAAGCCGGCCAAGGTCGTCAGTAGATCGGGGTCGGCGCCGATCGCGATACGCTTGCTGCCGAAATGGAAGTGCCCGTCGAGCATGGCATCCAGCAACTGGCTGCGTTGGCGGCGTAGCCGTGGCGGCGCGGGTCGGCCGGAAATCTTCGTCAGCAACGCGACAAAATCGTCGGACGGGCCAAGACCTGTCAGCGACGGTAAGACCGTGTGCGGCACACCTGTCTTCATGGTCAGGCGCTCTGCCGGTTCCCGCATATGCTCGCCGACCGCAATGCTGTGGACTGCGCGGCCCATGCGGGCGATCGCGTCAACCGAGGTGCCGCCGAAGGTGGTCGGGATGTAGTTCTCCGGCACCGTGCCGTCCAGCGAACCGGACACGTCCGGCAAGACGACCGGCAACAGCCCGAAGGACTCGACGGCTTCGACTATCCATTCGATGTCGGCCGCGGTCTGGTGGACGCCGGGCAGAATGTTGACTTGCTGATATAGGGAGACGGCGGTTCCTGCCGGCTCAACCAGATCATCGACAATGGCCGTGACCGCTCGGGACCAGCCATCCTCCAGCGCGCCTTCAAAATCCGGCGTCTTGGCCAGGACGATCTTCACGTCCTTCAGTTCCGACCGACGCTCAAGGATCAGCTTCAGGTCGCCCTTGATGTCCTCGCCACGTGTCTCCACCAGCGCGGTCGTTGCGACACCGATAAAGCGTGGCTTCATGCGCTTGGTCAGGTTCAGCAGCGCCTCTTCCAGGTTTTCGGCGCCACCCATGATCGTTGCGACCTCATCGATCGCCGTGGTCTGCAGCGGGATCGCCTCCTTGGTGTGGCGCACCGTCAGCACCAGCGCGAAGGACGTGCAGCCCTGCGACCCGTGCAACAGCGGAACGGACCCGGCAACCCCCAGATAAGCAAGCGCCGCACCAAGTGGGGTGGACGCTTTCAGGGGATTGGTTGCGAGACTCTTGCGGCTGTGGACGACTTCGGCCATCGAACCCTCCGATCAGCAAGCAGTTTCAAGCAATGCAGCGCGTTCCGCCTCGCGATCGGTCGCCTCCCACGGCGCTGGACGCCGCAGTTCCTGCCACACCGGATTGGTGACTGCCTTGTGCAGTTCCGCAACAAGCTCCACCATTCCATCATAGCCGGCAAAGGCATTGTGGCGTTCCTGGTTGATATCCAGCCATGGCGTCAGTGCCTTTAGCGCAACGAACTGAGTGCGCCCGCCGGACAGCATGATGTCGGCATCGCCGCGCCTAAGTTGCGCGTACATCTCGCGTGGCGGGATGCTGTCCACCATGTGGGCATCCCCGCCCATCAATGCCCTGATCCTGTCCTTATCTTCTTCGGTCGATTTCCGTACTGAAGTGCTGACGATCTCCATGCCGATTTCCTGCAGTGCGGCGACGATCGACCAGGACTTCACACCACCGGTGTAAAGCAGCACCCGCTTACCCTTCAGCGCAGCCTTATACGGTTCAATCCGCGCCCAGGCACGAGATTCCTCTGCGGCGATCAGCGACTCCGTACGCTCGATCAACGACGCGTGAGCGCCGCGTTCCACCAGCATGCGCGCCATCAGGCGCAGCGAATCGGAGGTATCCCCGATGCCATAGAAAGAACCTTCAAAGTACGGGATGCCGTAGCGTTCCTGCATCTTCCGGGCGACATTGATCAGCGCGGTAGAGCAGACCATCATGTTGACGGCGACCCGATGGCAGGAGGCCACCTCGCGATAGCGCGCGTCGCCGGTGACGCAGGCATGAACGCGGATGCCCAGATGGTCCAGCAGCGGCTTCACCTGCCAGAGTTCGCCGGACAGGTTGTACTCGCCCAGGATATTGACATCCGTTGGCGTAATGACATCCGGCTCGATCGTGCCGATGACGTGGTCGATCAGCGCCTCACCGGCCAGTTTGTTGCCGAGGTTCTTGCTGCCTACAAAGCCTGGTGCGTTTATCGGAATGCACGGCGTGCCAAGTTTTTCGGAGGCATGCCGGCAAACGGCTTCGATGTCGTCACCGATCATCGCCGGTACGCAGGTGGCATAGACGAACACCGCCGGCGGGTTGTGCCGGGTGATAGCCTCCTTGATCGCGCGATACAGGCGCTTTTCACCGCTGCCCATGACAATGTCCATTTCCGTCATGTCGGTGGTGAAACCGGTCCGGTACAGGGTCGGGCCGGAGCTAGAGGCGTGCCGATTGTCCCACCCGTTTCCTTCGCAGGCCAGCGGCCCATGCACCAGGTGCACGACGTCAGTCAGCGGCTGCAGGGCGATCTTGGCGCCGTCAAACGCGCATCCGCCGGCGGCGGCCCCGGGGGTCAGCGGCTTGGAGCAACCCTTCTTGCGTTCCTTGGCATCCTTCGCCTGGTTCTTGTCGCACCCTGGCTCGTTGAACACGTCGGCGATACGCGCCTTCAGAACGTCGGTCATCGCTATCTCCCCAAGCGAAAGCCGGCAGGCAGCACAGTGCCGCCTGCCTGTCGTCGTTACCGGGTCAGATCGTAGGAGTAGTCGGTCACGCCCGGCTCTATCGTGTCGATATCGATCTTATCGAAGATCTTGTCGAGCAGTGTCGTCAGCACCCGCAGCCCGCCCTGGTAGCCCCACAGCGGGAAGCGATGGTGATGGTGACGATCAAAGACCGGGAAGTGCAGCCGGATCAGCGGCACGTTGACGTCGCGTTCGAGATACTTGCCGTAGGAGTTGCCGATCAGGAAGTCGGTCGGCTCCGTCGCCAGCAGCGAGCGCATATGCCACAGATCCTTGCCCGGATAGGCCTCGCAGTTCGCGCCGAACGGCGATGACGCAAACAACTCGCGCATCTTGTCGGCCCACACCTTGTTGCCGTTAGTGGCCAGGCAGTGGCGCGGCTCGCCGCCCGTCTCCAGCACGAAACGAGCCATGCCATAGACAAAGTCCGGGTCGCCATAAATGGCGTAGGACTTGCCGTGCAACCAGGACTGGCTGTCGGCCATCGCATCGATCAGGCGGCCGCGCTCCTTTTCTAGCGACTCCGGTATCGGCTTGCCGCTCAGGTCCGAGATCGTCTGCAGCAGTTCGTCGGTACCTTGCACGCCCAGCGGATAGTGCAGCGAAGCGGTCTTCTGGCCAAACGACCCACAGTACTCCAGCGTCTTCTCGGTGCAGTAATGCTGCAGCGATAGCGTCGCCCTGGCGTTGATCGCCTCGGCTGTCTGCTCAAGCGTCGTGCCGCCGTCATACATGCGAAACTCACCGTCCGACGGCGTGTCGAACTGATCAGCCACGTCCGAAACCAGCGTATACTCGACGCCCATCTCGGCGAGGATGCGCTTCAGTTCGCGATTGTTACCGACTGCGTAGCCATCAAAGCCCGGAATGATGTTGATGCTGGCGCCCTGCTTGGCTTCCTTGCCCTTCCAGAAATTCTCCAGAATGCCCTTCAGCATGTTGTCGTAGCCGGTGGTATGGCTCCCGACAAAGGCCGGTGTGTGCGCGTATGGTACGTTGAAGTCTTCCGGAACAGAGCCCTTCTGCTTCGACGTCGTGATGAACGCCTGCAGGTCGTCGCCGATCACCTCCGCCATGCAGGTGGTCGAGACGGCGATCATCCTCGGGCTGTACAGCGCGTAAGCGTTGGCCAGGCCATCGATCATGTTCTGCAGGCCGCCGAACACCGCCGCATCTTCCGTCATTGATGACGAAACGATAGACGACGGCTCCTTAAAGTGGCGCGACAGGTGGCTTCGGTAGTACGCGACGCAGCCCTGGCTGCCATGCACGAAGCTGAGCGTCTTTTCGAAGCCTGCAGCAACGAACACGGCGCCCAGCGGCTGGCAGGCCTTGGCGGGGTTGACGGTCAGCGAGGTGCGCTCGAAGTTCTTCTCTCGGTACTCCCAGGACTTCGTCCAATCGGCGACGCGCTGTGTCTCCTCGGCAGTTGGCATGCCCTCGCTCTGACCCTTGCGGGCCAGCATTTCCCGATACTCCGGCTCACGAAAAAGCGGCGCGTGATCGAGGACTTTTTCCGCACTTTGTGGCATGATCGGTCTCCTTACGCCGCCTTCTTCCATGGCGCCTTGAACAGGCCCCACACCGGATTGTTGATCGCCAGGTCCATGTCGCGGGCGAAGATCGCGAAACCGTCGTAGCCGTGATATGGCCCGGAATAATCCCACGAGTGCATCTGACGGAACGGAATGCCCATCTTCTGCACTGGATACTTCTCCTTGATGCCGGAGCCGACCAGATCAGGACGGATGCCCTCGATGAACTTCTCCAGCTCATAGGAGGTCACGTCGTCGTAGATCAGCGTGCCATCCTTCACGTAGTGGCCGGTGCGCTGGTAGTCGTCGCCATGGGCAAACTCGTAACCAGTGCCGACAATTTCCATGCCCAGGTCCTCATAGGCGTTGACCACGTGACGCGGGCGCAGGCCGCCGACATACAGCATCACCTTCTTGCCTTGCAGGCGCGGCTTGTACTTGGCGATCACCGCATCAACCAGAGGTTGATACTTGGCGATTACCTTCTCGGCGTTTTCCTTGATGGTGTCGTCAAAGAATGCCGCGATCTTCCGCAAGCCCATGGCGATCTGGCTTGGGCCGAAGAAATTGTATTCTATCCAGGGCATGCCATACTTCTCTTCCATGTGTCGGCAGATGTAGTTCATCGACCGGTAACAGTGGATGAGGTTCAGCTTCGCCTTCGGCGCGCGCTCGATTTCCGCCAGCGTCGCGTCACCCGACCAGTTGCCGACGACGCGCAGGCCCATTTCCTCCAACAGGATGCGGCTGGACCAGGCATCGCCGCCGATGTTGTAGTCACCGATGACGTTCACGTCATACGGGCCGGGCTCGTGATGGACCTCATTCTTGTCGAACACCCAGTCACGGATGGCGTCGTTGGCGATGTGGTGGCCCAGCGACTGGGACACACCGCGGAAGCCCTCGCAACGGACCGGAACGATCGTCTTGCCGGTCTCCTTGTGCTTCTTCCGCGACACTGCCTCGATGTCGTCGCCGATCAGGCCGATCGGGCACTCCGACTGAATCGATATGCCCTTGGCGAGCGGAAAAAGACTGTCGATCTCATCAATGATCTTCTCCAGCTTCTTGTCACCGCCAAAGACGATGTCCTTCTCCTGGAAGTCGGAGGTGAACTGCATCGTCACAAACGTATCGATGCCGGTCTTGCCGATGTAGTAGTTGCGACGCTGGGACCACGAGTATTGTCCGCAACCGACCGGACCATGGCTGATGTGCACCATGTCCTTCACCGGCCCCCACACCACGCCTTTGGAGCCCGCGTAGGCGCAGCCGCGCACCGTCATGACGCCCGGAATAGACTTGATGTTGGACTTGACGTCGCATTCCGTCAGCGTGCCCTCGGTCTTCGCCTCCTCGTCGGCCGGCTTGGCAACCGACAGATGGCGCTGGCGCCGCTTGCGGCTCTTGTCCGGATAGGCAGCCAGAACGTCAGCGATCAGTTGCTGATGAAACGCGCCGTCGTTCTGGTAACCTGAGTCTTCTTCGTCATAGGTCATATCAGCTCTCCTGATCGCCGGAAGAAAAGGGGCCGCCCTCCGAATGGGGCGAAGAGCGGCCCGATGAGGCAGTTAAGCCGCGACCACGGCAGCAGCCTTGGCCGCTTCCTTCGCCTGAAGCTCGGCGAGGGCCTGCTCGTCGGTCTTCATAATGCCGAAGTCGAGCAGCATTTCTTCCAGCTCTTCCATGGTCACCGGAGTGGGGATCGTGCCCTTGCCGCCATTGGCATGAATCTTCGACGCCAACTGGCGGTATTCGTTCGCCTGCTGCGAATCCGGGGCGTACTGGATCACCGTCTGCTTCCGCAGCTCGGCATGCTGGACAATATTGTCGCGCGGAACGAAGTGAATCAGCTGCGTGTTGATCTTCTTCGCCAGCGCCTCGGCGAGGTCGATCTCGCGATCGGTCTGACGCTCATTGCAGATCAGGCCGCCCAGGCGGACGCCGCCGCTGTGTGCGTATTTCAGAATGCCCTTGGCGATGTTGTTCGCGGCGTAAAGCGCCATCATTTCGCCGGACATCACGATGTAGATTTCCTGCGCCTTGTTCTCGCGGATCGGCATTGCGAAGCCGCCGCACACCACGTCGCCAAGCACGTCGTAGGAGACGTAGTCGACGTCGTCGTAAGCACCATTCTCCTCAAGGAAGTTGATCGACGTGATCACGCCGCGCCCGGCGCACCCAACGCCAGGCTCCGGTCCGCCAGACTCGACGCACTTGATGCCCCGGTAGCCGACCTTCAGCACATCATCGATTTCCAGGTCCTCGACAGATCCAGCCTCAGCAGCAAGGCTCAGAACCGTGTCCTGCGCCTTGGAGTTCAGGATTAGACGGGTCGAATCCGCTTTCGGATCGCAGCCGACAATCAGGATCTTCTGATCCATGTCGACCAGCGCGGCCAGCGTGTTCTGAGAGGTCGTGGACTTGCCGATGCCTCCCTTCCCGTAGAAGGCGATTTGACGAAGCTTGCCCATGCGATGTTTCCTTTCCAGAGCCAAATCGAAACCGATGCCCGACATGCGGCTCGGCCACGCCGAGGTAACAGCAAGCGGCGTGCCAGGACCGGAACGGCAGAAGTGCAAAGAAAAAGCCGCCTTTCGGCGGCTGGGCGGCGACATCGCTGTGGGAAGTCCGACAACCGGTGACAGTACTTGTCGGCGACTATCCGCCCAGCGACGATGCCAAGTGTTCAACGAACTCGGATAACGGACGTTCAATCACCATAGCGCCGACTTCAGACAGGAACTTCTGTTCGTTCTTCGCCATGCCGGGTTCCATGACTGCCACATGGTTGCCGCCGGATCGTTTGGCAATCTGCCGAGCGTAGCTACGCAATGTCTGGTCATGGAAACGACAGCCCAAGAACAGGAAGCCGCCCTTGACGCGACGTTCCTGCACCGCGTCGGGAATCGGCGTTTGAATGTCGATCTCTGTCAGCACTTCGACATAGTCGGCATCCGAGACCAGGAAGTTGGGTTCCGGGGCGACACAGCCGTGCGGCTTGTAGATCAGCGTTTTCCAGTGGCTCGCATAGCTAACGGGGCATTCGGCGCCTTCGGCGTCATAGGCGCGGTACCAACGGAATTCCCCGGGCCTGCCACGCGGCGCGGCGTGGATTTCCCCCCAGCCGGTCTTGCCGGCAAAGGCCGTGCGCAGTGCGGAATCATACCAGGTGTCGACGACCAGTGCCGGCGACAAGGCCGCAATCGCCTGGTGCAGCACCGTCGGCGGCACTGCTATTGCAAACGCGCCCGCCATGATGGCATCAAGCGTCGCACGATGCCGCGCGCTTTCGATATACTGCGCCGCGGCCCAGGCGTTACCCCGCGCGCGCTTCGGCAGCGCAACCTTTGCGCCCAGCCAGGCCGCGAGCTCTTCATAGGATGTCGGGACACTCGTGCCGGACAAGGCCGCGACGCCGGGGCCAAGATACGGCAACAGCGTTCCCCCCCGCAGCCGAGCAATGATGCCGGATACGGAGGGGCTGAATTCCAGCATGGGGCTATTCCTCTCCGCCGCGCTTGCGGGCGTTCACCGTGATAGGAAGTTTCGGGGCCGGATCCATCGCCGGCAGCTCCAGGATCCAGCCGTTTTTCAGCTTGATCCAGCCACCCCAGAGCGATTCGCGTTCGACCTCCACCACCGATTCTTCCAGGTCCTTTTTTGGGACATAGGCGGACAGCGCGTCGCCGACCCGGCGGATCATAACCTTCATGCTGCGGCCTTTTCGCCTTCCCATGGATCCAGTTCGCGGGCCCGCATGCCAACAATGGCGGTGCGATCAACGAACTCGACTGCATAGACGTAGTATCGCTGCAGATACATTCCGATGTCGCGCACGTAGCCGATGTCGCCCTTCTTCACGACGATTTCGCCGATCTCGCGGCCGGCCATCGTGCCGTCGTTCTTGACGGAACGATTAGCGCGCACCTTGGCGCCGGGCCGGAAGCGCGGCGGTTTGTAGACCTCGATCTCGTCTTCACGGCCCAGTCCCATAGCGCCGTATCCTCAAGCCGGGACGCAGGTGTCGGCCACCGGGCATACGGCGGCACATTGCGGCGACTTGAAGTGTCCCTCGCACTCGGTGCACAGCGCCGCGTCAATCACGTAGACGCCGCGCTTGGTGGAGATTGCGGCATTCGGGCATTCGAACTCGCAGGCGCCGCACGCGGTGCACTGGGAGGCAACAATCTTGTAAGCCACTGTCAATTTCTCCTCTTGCGGGGTCAGGCAGACAAGCGGGCCGCCGACGGATACGCTGCGGCGTACCACGCGGCGATGCCGCTCTCGATCCAATCGTACGCGTAATCGTGGGAGACCTGGATACCGGCGGCGGCAAGGCTGTCCTTCGGACAATCGCCGACCTTGGCGCACAACACGATTGTTACGCCCTCCAGCACGGCAAGCACGCCGTCGAGTGTGGCATCCTCGCCCCAGCCCCCCTGGCAATACTGGTCGACCTTGCGGTGGCCGACGAAGCCGATGCCGGATGGCGAAACTTCGTACACCTGGAACTCTGTGGCGTGTCCGAAATGTTGATTGATGCGGCCGCCACCCTTTGTCGCGACCGCGACAAGCACCGTCGCATCCGTGTCGGATTCGGCCACCACCTCCGCCGCAGCCGCTTTCTGCGCGACATGCTCGCCGCGGTTTTCTGCAACGATCTCGCGGTAGGCGGCCCGCTTGGATGGGTCGTAGCTGATCTCCTCAGCCAGTTGGTCCATGGTAAATTCTTGGCCGCGGTCCTCGCCCAGCAGGCCGACCGCGTCGGCGCGGCACTGGCGGCAATGACGCATCAGTTTGGTGCCGTCCGACAGCTTATCCTGCAGCGCCTTCAGTTCCATGGCGCGCGGACCGCGCTGGCCGTTCAGACCGAAATACGTTCCGTGCGCGGGATCGGAGATCAGCGGCATGACGTTGTGCAGGAAGGCGCCCTTGGCCTTCACCACCTTGTTGACCTCGACAAGGTGCTCGTCGTTAACCCCCGGGATCATGACCGAGTTGACCTTCACCAGGATGTTACGGGCTGCTAGCATCTCCAGCCCCTGCATCTGGCGCTCATGCAGGATTTTTGCGGCCTCCAAGCCGGTCCAGCGGCGGTGGTTGTAGAAAATCCAGGGATAGATGCCGGTGCCGACCTGCGGATCGACCATGTTGATAGTGATCGTCACGTGGTCGATGTTCATGTCGGCAATTTCATCGACATGGTCCGGTAGTGCCAGGCCATTGGTCGACAGACACAGCTTGATGTCGGGGATTTCCTTCGCCACCAGATCGAACGTGGCCTTGGTCCGCTTCCAGTCGTAGCAGGCGTCGCCCGGGCCGGCGATGCCCAGCACGGAAAGCTGCGGCACTTCGTTGGCCACCGTCACCACCTTGCGCAGTGCTTGCTCCGGCGTCAACTTCTCCGAAACAACTCCGGGGCGGCTTTCATTAGCGCAGTCATACTTCCGGTTGCAGTAGTTGCACTGAATATTACAGGCAGGTGCAACGGCGACGTGCATCCGAGCGAAGTAGTGATGCGCTTCCTCGGAGTAACAGGGATGGTCCTTGACTTTGGCCCATACCTCTGGGGCCATGTCGGCCGGACCGTCGGAGGAGCCGCAGGAGGAGGACGAGCAGCCGCCTGACTCCAGTTGCTGGCGCATCGTGTCGGTGCTGACGGGGATCATCAGACTGTCCAGGGAAATGACCTGCGCCATGGGTACTCCTTCCGCCAGCGGGCAGAGGGGTGCACAGCAAAGTCCGTGCCAGATGAAGTCCAAGGAAAGTCAGGGGATAAATCGTGCCTGCCCGGTGCGGAAGCCGACAGTACCTGTCGGATCAACGACGCCGTCGGGGTGGATGGCAGAGGTGCGGTCGCGCCATTCTTGCCACTGCGGAACCCGCAGCCGCCATGACCATCCAGGAATGCGGCACCTTATCTGGAAGCTACCGCCTATGGACGTTCACCCAGCCAATGATACGGCGGGCATACCCGTTAGAACTTCTTGATCGGAATGTTGTGCTTCCGCAGCGCATAGCCGATCTGACGCGGGGTCAGGTTCAGCAGCCGCGCTGCCTTCGCCTGCACCCAGCCGGACTTTTCCATTGCCTCGATCAGTTGTTCGTATTCCGACTTTCCTGTGCCAGCGGCGTTCGGAACCTTACAGGTTGCCGCCGAGGCGCAGGTCGGTTCGGTCAGCACAGGTGGCAGGGTCGTCGCGCCAGGCATCAAAACCGGCACGGGCGCCGCCGACGGCCGCGCCATCTGCTTCCACAACACCGCCGACAGGCACCCGTCATTGTGGCAGGCAAAGTCGCTCTCTGCGATACGGTCGCCATGCGCCAGAGTCGCGGTACGGCGGATGCAGTTCTCCAACTCGCGCACGTTGCCGGGGAAGTAGCACGCTTGCAGGACCGGAATGGCCGACGGCGACAGCGTCACCCGCGTCTTGTTGTCGTCATTGAAGCGGCGCAGAAACTCCTCGGCCAGAAGGGGAATGTCGCCAGGCCGGTCGCGCAGCGGCGGCAGGAAGATCGGCACCACCGCCAGCCGATAATACAGATCCGCTCGGAACGTTCCCTTCGAAACCGCCTCCTCCAGGTTGCGGTTGGTGGCACTGACAAGGCGCACATCCACCTTCAGCGTCCGTGTGCCACCGACTCGTTCGAACTCACCCTCCTGCAGCACGCGCAGCAGCTTGGCCTGGAACGTAGCGGAGATCTCGCCGATCTCGTCCAGGAACAGTGTGCCGCCGTCAGCCAGTTCAAAGCGGCCCTTGCGCTGTGCAACGGCACCGGTAAACGATCCCTTTTCGTGCCCGAACAGCTCCGACTCCAGCACGCTCTCCGGCAGCGCGGCACAGTTCAGCTTGACGAACGCTTTGTCCTTGCGCGGCGAGGCGTCGTGGATGGCCTGGGCAAATAGCTCCTTGCCGGTCCCGGATTCACCGCGCAGCAGCACGGGCGAGGCACTGCGCGCAACCAGACGAACCTTGTCCATAACCAGACGCAGGGCGTCGCTATCGCCGACGATGCGTGAGTCGCCAATGCGCCCGGCAGGATGCGACCGAAGCTCGCGCTCCTTCTCGATGCGCCGCTGATCCTCCAGCAACCGCTCCCGATCGCGCATGACAAGCCGGTGCAGGCGGACGGTCGGGCCGATCAGGTTGGCAACCATCTTCAGGAAGCGCACATCCTCATCAGTGCGGACATCACCGATGCGCACCCAGGCGCGATCGATCGTCAGAACCCCGATTGCCTTGCCGCGGTCGCGGATCGGCACGCCTATGAAGGCGAACTTGTCGCCCTTGCCCCAGTTGCTGGTGTCCCACGCGCCGAACGACGTGTCGCGGGCAACGTCCTCGATCACCACCGGCATCTCGGCCACCACCATCTGGCCGATTGCCTTCTCCGGAACGCCGGAGAAATAGCGGCGGGCAAAGCTGTTGTCGCGGGAGGCGGCATAGACCTCCTCGACCTCACCCTCGTCATCAAGCAGCGCTATGATGCCATTGCCCATGTCGAGGAAGCTGTGCAGTACATAAAGTGTTCCAGACAGGATATCCTGCAGACTACCGGGACTGCACAACGACTTGGAGATTTCATAGATGCCCAGAAGGGCAATATCGGCGCGGTAGGGGATTCGCTCCGAAGAAGTATAGGCGGCCGTATCCTGCATTAGCACCATGGCAACAACACCCCCGGCTTGATCTTCCTCCAACCTGCAACGCGGTGTGTAAGGCTATGGACAAACGCGGTCGAAAGGCAACGGGAAATTTTGCAGCGCAGCATAGAAATGTACGTCAGACATGCATTTTGTCAGGTTCCTGACACTGTATTCACGTCGCTGCTCAGTCAGTAATCAGAAATCAGCACCGGAAGACTGGCCCGCCACTTGCACTGCAGTATCGTGAACGACAAACGTCGTGACGGAAAGGTATGGTCATGCCGGACGCCGCGTATTTCATCCCGTCCCATCAGCCAAAACCGGTCCTGGTCCTCGGCACCGACGACGTCGCGTCCGCCGTCGGCTGGATGCTGGCCAAAGCGGGCATACCGGCCGTCCTGGTTCGCGACCGCGCACTACCCGTGCTGCGGCGGACCATGTCCTTTGACGACGCGCTGAAGACCGGGTCTGCGACGCTGGAGGGCATCACCGCCCATGCCACCGGGCACCCGTGGATGGGTGGCACGTTGGCGGTCACCGACCAGGACCCGGACGCGCTGATGGACCCAATGCTGATCGAGGGCGTCATCGACGCTCGGATGCAGCGCAGGACAGTCAAGGCGGATCTGCGCCGTGCTTTGGGCTTTGCCATCGGGCTGGGACCGGGATTCACCGTCGGCGTCAATGTCGATCTGGCGGTGGAAACCGCCCCAGAAGCGACCGGCGCCATCGTCCGCCGCGGCGCCACGATTGCTGCTCACGGCAAGTCCGCGGTTTTGGGCGGCGTCGGCCGGCAACGGTTTGGCAGAGCGGCGGATGCCGGACTTTGGTGGAGCCCTTGCGCGATTGGCGAGATCGTCGCGGCCGGCGACGTCATCGGGCTGTGTGGCGGGCGGGAAATCGCTGCGCCCGTCGGTGGTGGCCTGCGCGGCCTGGTCCGCTCCGGCACCTTCGTCGATGCCAACACGCGCGTGCTTGAGGTCGATCCCCGTGGCGTCAGGGGCCAGTATGCTGGCCTGCCGCCTCGCGCCACCAAGATCGCCGCCGCCACAGTCACCGCCCTGCGCGAACTGTGTGGCGCCGCGCGCCCGATTGCAGCACCACGGGCGGCGGCATGGCTACGGTAACCTTCTGGGGCAAGCCAGGCTGCGCCGGCAATGCTCGGCAGATCGCCCTGCTACGCGCCTCCGGTCACACGGTGGAGGTGCGCGACCTCAGCGCGGAACCGTGGACCGAGGCGCGCCTGCGCCCGTTCCTCAGTCGCACGACGGTAGCGCGCTGGTTCAACCAGGGCGCCTCGAAAGTGAAACGCGGCGAGATCCGGCCGGAGTGCCTTGATGAAGCATCGGCGCTCGCGCTGCTGCGGGCGGAGCCGCTGCTGATCCGGCGGCCGTTGCTGGAAAGCGGCGGTCGCTGCATTGCCGGATTCGAACCGGACGTCATCGCCGCGTGGATCGGGCTGGCCGACAGCCCCAACCCAGTCACCGAAGGCTGCCCACGGCCGGATATGCCCCCGTGCCCGGCGCCCGGCGACATGCAGTCAACAGGAGCATCATCGTGAGTAACGTTACGTTTTCGTCCCCATCCATGGGCCGGGATGTGACCGTGTACGCCGTCGCCGGCGATCGCGGCACCATCCTGTCCGTGGCAAAATCGCACAAGATCCCGATCCCCTTCGACTGCCAGGACGGAGAGTGCGGCTCCTGCCTGGTGGAAGTGAAGCACCTCGATCCGTCCAGACGGCACGGCATCGCGCTGACTGAGAAGGAAAAGGAGGGGCTGCGTACACTCGGCAAGATCACCCGCAAAGAGATCGAAGATGCCGAAGTCAACGACATGCCGCCGCGGCACCGGTTGGCCTGCCAGTGTTTCGTCCGCGATGAGGACATCCTGGTGTCCTTCGAAGGCGATGAGACGCTGCCGCACCAGCCGCCGCACGTGACTCCTGCCGCCAAGGTCTACAAGGGCGGGCTGGAGATCGATTCGGTCGCGCAGTTCCTCAGCTATGCGGTGAAGGTGGAGGAGGACGCGGCAGTTCATTTCGAGCAGTTGTCGACGGCGATGGCCGGCGTGAAGAACGAGCCGGTGGCGAAGCTGTTCGCACAACTGGCGGCGTTTTCGCGCAAGCACCTGGCCGAGGCGCAGGCCCGAGCGGGCGCCGTGGACGCGCATGTCGAGGTGCCGCCGGACTATGTCTGGCCGGATCACGCCACGCCGGAGCGCACCGCGTTGTGGGCGGGCGACCCGACGATGAAGCGGCTGGACGCGCTACGTGCCGCGCTGGCCGGCGAGAAGCGCGGCTACGAGTTCTATTACGCCGTCGCGCAAACCTCGAAGAGCGAGGACGTGGTGGCCGCGGCGAAGGAATTCGTGCGCGAGGAGGCAGAGCACGTGAAGGTGCTGGAAGCCTGGATCACCCGCGAGGAGTGGGAGCAGAAGAGCCACGCCGCGTAGGGGCGAAGGGGGCCGGTTGGCCCCCTTTTCCAGAGCTGGCTCGCCAAGCGGAGCCCATGGCCCGATGGTCATCGCGGACGCAGGTCCTATCCGCGGTGAGATAAACTGCACTCTCCACCGTCATGGCGGGCTCGGGCCCGCCCCACGTTTGTCGTAACCCCTACTCTGCCGCCACCGCCAGCAGCGCCACCAATTCATCCGGCGTCACTGACCGCTTCACCCGTTCCGCATGCGCACGAAGCCGCGACAGCAGGTCCGGCAGCGCCGCCGGTGGCACGTTCATCCCTGCCAGCACATCCCGCAACGACGCGCTGCCGGAATGCTTGCCCAGTAGGATACGCCGCTCGCGTCCGAACAGCGCCGGGTCCAACGCCTCATAGGTGCCGGGATCGCGCAGTAACCCGCTGACATGGATGCCGGATTCGTGCGTGAAGGCGGTATCGCCGACGATCGGCTGTCCCTGCGGGATCGGCCGTCGCGCCGCCGCGGCGACGACATCTGCCAGATTCGTCAGTTCGTGCATCACCGTCCGCACGCTGCCCATCCCCAGGCGCGGGATTGCCACAGCCACCTGTTCCAGGGCGGCGTTGCCGGCACGCTCACCCAGGCCGAGGACCACGACGGAGGCATGCGTTGCACCACCCTGCAGCGCCGCCAGCGTGTTCGCCGTCGCCAGTCCCAGATCGTCGTGGCCATGGAATTCCAGAGCCAGATCCGTACGTGCACGCAACGCCCGAAACGTTGTCTCGGTGGCAAATGGACTTAGTACGCCAAGCGTATCGGCGAAACGAAACCGGTAGGCGCCGGCGGCGGCGATCGCATCCAGCACACGGTAAAGAAAATCCTCATCTGCCCGGCTGGAATCCTCACCGCCCACCGATACGGTCAGGCCGGCATCCAGCGCCAGCGGCACGACGCGGGCGATGCGGTCCAATACCTCCTGCCGCCCTCCGGGATATTTGGCGGCGATCTGCCGGTCAGACACCGACACGGACAGGTTGGCGTAGCGCACGCCGGCGCGCAGAGCGGCGGCGACATCGGCCTCGGTCATGCGGCACCATGCTGCAACCCGTGCGTTCGGGGCCGAAGCCATCGCGGCGGCAATCGCCTCCACCTCGGCGTCGCCCATGGCCGGCGTACCCGCCTCGATCTCATCCACCAAAGCTGCATCGAGCGCGGCCGCGATGGCGGCTTTCTCGTCCGTGGTGAAGGCGATGCCTGGCGTCTGCTCGCCATCGCGCAGGGTCGTGTCGTTGATCGAGATTGTCGGCACGGCGGGTCGCTCCGCTTGCTGGATTGGTGTGACGCAGCAAGCGGCGTGCCAAGACGTTCGAAGTGTTTTCAGCGCGTTAACCGCAACACGCCGTGTCGGCTTCCCGACAACACAATCGTCGCGGCCGGTGTAGGACACGGCCGCGCCGGCTGCTATGGTCGGCGCGAAACGTCCGCCCGCAAGAGGTCCCGCCGGAATGGCCCTGTCTCGCCTGCTGATCGCCAACCGTGGCGAGATCGCCATTCGCATCGCCCGCGCCGCCGCCGAATTGGGGATTCCCACCGTCGCGGTCTACGCGGAAGATGATGCACAGTCGCTGCACCTCCGCCGCGCCGATGACAGCCACGCGCTGCGTGGCAGCGGACCGACGGCGTATCTGGACATTGGGCAGATGATCCTTGTCGCACAGGCGACAGGCTGCGACGCGGTGCATCCCGGCTACGGCTTCCTGTCGGAGAACGCCGCCTTTGCCCGAAGCTGTGCCGAGGTGGGCCTGTGCTTCGTCGGGCCCGACCCGGCGACGCTGGACCTGTTCGGCGACAAGGCGCGCGCCCGCACCTTCGCCGCGCAGTGCGATGTGCCGGTCGCCCGTG
>JAFEFW010000653.1 GCA_018240405.1 Pseudomonadota bacterium | reverse complement strand
ATGCTGCGATCGTGGCACGGACGCAGATCGAGATGGCGGTGCTGCGCGACTTCTGCCGGGTCGCGCTGGGCGCCTCGGCGCCAGTGGGCATCGTGCAGATGAAGGCGCTGCCACGCAACGAAAACGGCAAGATCATGCGTGAGCGCCTGGTGGACCTAACGCTGCACCTGATGCGCCAGGCCGCTGGCGAAACGTCGTCGCCGCGATGAACCTCCGGCCACCGGTCCGGCCGCGGGCGGGCGTGGCGCCGGCGGCCACCGCCGGCCGCCACGGCACACGGCTTTATTCTAGATCGAAATTGTGTCATATTCCGCTATAATAGTATAAAATGCTAAACGCTGGGGGCTGGATGACGCACGCATTCTCGCTTCAGACGACGATCCGCCATGATGGCAGCCACGCGTCCGGCTGGGGCTGGCTGGCGGGGATGGCGACCGCCGCTCTGGCCAGCCTGCCCGGCACGGCTGACGCCGGGTTCGTCCAGCCGACTGGCGTCTCGGCCTATCGGCTCATGTTCGTCACCTCCGGCACGAGGGACGCGCAGGACACCAGCTTCGCGCCGTATGATCTGTTCGCGACAACTCAGGCCGCGCTGGCCGGGGACCTGCCAAGCGCGACATGGCAGGCGGTCGTTAGTGTCGCCGTCCTCGGCGTCGGCTACGTCTCGGCAGCGACACATATCGCCTGCGCGACCTGCGATGCGACGGTGCCGATCTTCATGGTGGACGGTACCCAGGTCGCGACCTCGACGAACGCCATGTTCGCCGGGACGTTCGTGACTTTTCCCAATCAGACACAGACCGGCACGGTTGTCCCCGGTGGAAGCTATGTCTGGACCGGCTCGAATGAGGACGGCACGGTTGCCAGGCCGTTAGGCGATAACGAGCCAACCTTCGGTGGGGTCGGCATTGTTGGCCACATCTTCAACTACGGCAGCAGCTCGAAAGTTAACCACTACAGCTTCTACGCCATCAGCGACACGATCTTCGTACCGGAACCGGCAACGGGCCTCGCGGTACTGGGTGGCGGTGTGGCCGTCACTCGGGTGCTGCGCCGCCGGCGTGCACAGCGCCGCGCGGCCTGAGGTCGCCGCCGGGCGCAGGATGACGGACCGCGCCGCGGCGGCGCCGCACCCGGCCATGGCCGATGGCGCGTCCGCCGTTGCAGAGTGGTTCAGCGGGCTAACGACGCATCGGCTGTCGGAGCCGGTGGCGGCGCCGTGAACGTGACGGCACCGATCCGGCGGATGGCGTTGATGGCGCCGGACGCGCCGGCGATTGTCGATTCCAGCGGCTCTGTCCTCTCCTACGCAGCGCTCGATCGTGGCATCGACCTGATGGCGGGCCATGCCGTCGAGCTCGGGCTTGGTCCCGGCGACATCGCGGGCCTCAGCGTCGGCCGCGCCGGCCAGGCCACGTCGCTGATCCTGCTGCTGGGCCTGGCGCGCATCGGCGTCGCAACGGTCGATCCCGGGCACACGGCGGCGCACCGATGGAGTTTTCGTTACGGCAGCCACGCCGATCCGGGTCAGGTGCGCTTCGACGCCACCTGGCTGGCCGATGCACTGGCCGGCGCGCCGGTGCCGCCCGCGGCAATGCACGACGATCCGCATGCGCTGTTCCGCATCCTGTCCTCTTCCGGCACCACAGGCATGCCGAAGCTGATCCCGACGAGCCACGCCCTGACGGTGCGGCGGCTCTATAGCCGGTTCGCCTCGCAGGGACCGGCCGGACAGCGGCAGATGATCGCCAACGGGCTGACCGGCGTCGGCTCGATCGTCGCGGCGCTGTCGGTGTTCTGGCAGGGCGCGACGCTGGTGCTGTTCGATCCCGATACCGCGGTCGACCTGATCGGCCGTTTCGACGTGGATGCAGTGACAACCTCGCCCGGCACGCTGCACATGATCCTGGCACACCGGCCGGAAGGATCGGCGCCGCTGCCCGGACTGCGCGAACTGGCCGTGGGCAGCGCGCACGTGCCGCCGCCGCTGCGGCGCCTGGCCGAAGCGCGGCTGTGCCCGAACGTGTTCATCCACGCCGGGTCGAGCGAGACCGGCCGCATCGCCTTCGGCCCCGCCTCCGCGATGGACGGCCGGACGGACGCCGCCGGCTTCGTCACGCCCGGTATCACGGTGCAGGCGCTGGACGAGTCCGGACGCGTGCTGCCGCCGGGCGAGGCCGGGCTGTTGCGCATCCAGAGCGACAGCAACGCCGACGGATACTTCAACGATCCCGAAGCGACGGCGCGCGATTTCCGCGACGGTTGGTATTATTCCGGCGATATCGGCACCGTCTGGCCGGACGGCATCCTGTCGCTGAGCGGACGGGTGGCGGAGCTGATCGATATCGGCGGCGACAAGTTCAATCCGGCACTGATAGAGTCGGTATTGGAACGATTTCCTGGCGTGACGGAAGCGGCGGTGTTCGCCGTGCCGGATGCACTCGGCCTGAACGAGTTGCACGCGGCACTGGCGGTGTCGGCGCCGGTCGATCCGGCGGAACTGGAGACGTTCTGCCGCCAGCACCTGCCGCGGATGCCGCTGGCCGCCGTGCTCGAGGTGACGAAGCTGCCGCGTAACGAAGCCGGCAAGGTGCAGCGCGACCGGCTGGCAGCGTTATCATCAGTGACAGGCAAGTAGCGGCCGGCGTCGCGGCGCCTGGGCTGGCACGCGACATCGGCGTTCATCGGCGTTCATCTGTGGTTCGAAGATGCATGGCCGGTTGCCACTCGGGCGTCGGCGGTGCGGCATAAGCGGTTCAACCACCGATGAACGCCGATTGCACGGGACGGCTTGGTCTGATGCGGGTGCAAGGGGTCTGCCAGTAGGCGGCCTGGCAAACATTGCAGACCCGTCAGCGCCTTCCTCAGTGACAGGCAAGACGTAGCGGGCGTAGCGACACCTGGGCTCGCACGCAACATCGGTGTTCATCGGCGTTCATCTGTGGTTCGAAGATGCATGGCGTGTTGCCACTCGGGCGTCGGCGGTGCGGCACAAGCGGTTCAACCACCGATGAACGCCGATGAACGCCGATAGCACGGGACGGCCTGGGCTTATGTGACCGCGGATCAGAGCGAACCACGGCGTTTGCTTGGCTGGCGACCGCCCGCGGGCTACACGGACGCGAACCGAAACCATCCGCGGACCGCCGCCACGTGAACGACGACATCCGCCCTTCGCTCCCGGAACAGGCACCCGCCCCAGCGGCGCGCGATGTTGCGGCCGAGATCCGGGCGCGGGCGCTGCGGCTACGGGTGCAGGGCCAGTTCGTACTCGGCGCCATCGTCTTCCTGCTGGTCGGTAGCCTGTGCATCCTGTTCCTGTCGCAGGCGCTGATCATCTCCAACTCCGTGGCGCAGTCGCGTGCCATCGAGACGGTGCAAGGCCAGATCGACGCCAACCGCAAGACGCTCGCCGAAGCCACGGCTATCTTCGCCGGCCTGCGCGACAAGGTGGCAGCCGCCGCTGCGGTAGCATTGCCGCCCGCACCCGTTCCGTTCCCGGCCTGGCGCGCCGTGCGCTTCCACACCGATGGCGAGCACGGGCTGGCCGTGGGCAGCGGCGGCGCCATCCTGCAGACCGAGGACGGCGGCCGGAACTGGCAGCCAGGCAGCAGCGGCACCACGCGCGCGCTGCGGGCGCTGGCTCGCGCCGCCTCGGCGCGGCATGGCTGGGCAGCCGGCGATGGCGGCATCATCCTCGCCACCGACGACGGCGGCGACACCTGGGAGTCGCAGGCCAGCCAGAGCGAGGACGAGCTGCGCGCCATCGACGTCACGCCTGACGGCCGCCATGGCTGGGCAGTGGGCGCCCGGGGCGTGATCCGGGTGACCCATAACGGCGGCGAAACCTGGGAGGTGCAGGCGAGCGGCACGACCGCGCCGCTCTCGGGCCTATGGGTGCGGGACAACGGGCGCGACGTCTGGGCGGTTGGCAGCGATGGCACGATCCTGGCCACGCACAATGGCGGTGAGACCTGGCAGAAGCAGGTCAGCCCAGTGCGCGCAGCCCTGCACGCCGTCGTCATGACAGCGGACGGATCGACCGGCTGGATCGTTGGCGACGACGGCATCATCCTTGGCACCACAGATGGTGGCGAAACCTGGCTGCCTCAAACCAGCGGCGTGACGTTCGCGCTCCGCGCCGTCGCCCGCGGCGCCGACGGACGCTCCGTCTGGGCGGTGGGTGAGCGGGGCACGGTGCTGCTGACCACCGACGGTGGCGCCACCTGGCAGGCCGTGCAGAGCGGCACCGGCTTCGATCTGCACACGGTGGACATCCTGCCCTTCGGCCGGCGTGGCTGGATCGCCGGCGACCGCGGCACGATCCTCACGACGCTGGACGGCGGCGCCACCTGGGCGGCGCAGAACGGCGGCACGCAGCGCTTCCTGTTGTCGGTCACCTTCGCCCCCGGTGGCCGCCACGGCTTCGCGGTCGGCCGGCGAGGAACCATGCTGACCAGCGATGACGGCGGCCAGACCTGGCAGCCGCAGGCAACGGGCGTCGGCGTCGACCTGACCTCGGTGCATGTGACGCCGAACGGCCAGCATGTGCTCGCGGTAGGCGACAGGGGCATAGTCATCCGCAGCGACGACGGCGGCCTGCATTGGCACGAGCAGGTCAGCGGCGTGACGACCTCCCTGGTCTCGGTGCAGATCGGGCCCGAGGGCCGGCGCGCCTGGGCCGTGGGCGACGAGGGGATCATCCTGGCGACCCAGGACGGCGGCGAGACCTGGCAGAAGCAGCCGAGTGGCACCTCACGCTACCTGGTGAAGGTCACGTTTGCCGCCGATGCCCGGCATGGCTGGGCCGCCGGCGACGGCGGCACTGTGCTGAGCACAGAGAATGGCGGCGAAACCTGGCGGCAACGGGATACCGGCACCACCGCCGATCTGCGCTCCGTGCAATTCGCGCCTGACATGCGGCGCGGCTGGGCGGTCGGCAACCAGGGCACGATCCTGGCGACGACCGATGGCGGCGTGACCTGGGCGCCGCGGATCAGCGGCACACGGCGCGGGTTGTGGTCATTGCAGGCGGCGGCAGACGGGCGGCGGCTATGGGCGGTGGGGGATACCGGCACGATCCTGGTCTCACAGGACGGCGGTGAAACCTGGCAGGTGCGGCCGAGCGGCACGGCGAAATACCTGGTCTCGGCCTATGTCGCGCCGGACGGGACGCAGGGCATGGTGGTCGGGCAGGATGGCCTGATCCTGCGGCTGGATACGGTGGATCTCTCGGCGCTGGAGGCCGCCACCGACCTGACGGGCGTGCGGATCGCGCTGTCGGCTGCCGGCATCACCGAGGCGGCGATCGGTGCGCCTCTGGACATGATGAAGGTGTTCGAAGCGAACCGCCTGGCCCTGCGATCGCGCATCGCGCAGGAGGAAGAGCATCTGCGCGGCCTGACGGCGACGCTGCCCAGCCTGGCTTCGTTCAGTGCGAACCCGGTGGAGATCTACCTGTTCACCGCGCGGTTTGCCTTTGCCGTGGTGTTGCTGGCGCTGATCTGGATTCTGGCGGCGGCGTATCGCCACCTCCTGCGGTTGGCCGCGCATTACGATGCCCGCGCCGATGCGCTGAGCCTGGCCGGACCGCCGGCGGACAGCACGTTCCATCAGATCGTGGAGTCGCTGGCGCCGCAGGACGCCACCGTGGCGGCGGCACCGGCCGGCTGGCTGCGGCGGCTGATGGCGGGGCGGCGGTGACCGCAAACGGACACCGCGGCGCCCGTTGTTCATGATTTGGCTGTAACTGTCTGTCCAGGCACCTGTCACATTTCGGGACAATTTGCTACAGTGCAACGGGTGTCCTGTCCGTCGCCGCGGACCCATAATTTCGTCTGGTTCTGACAAGGAGAATCCAGATGAGGGTATTGTTTCGGGCTGCAATCGGCGCCGCCCTGTGCGGCGCGGCGATGACAGGTGCATGGGCGCAGGAGAGCAATCCAGGCAACAGTGCGGGCGGGCACAATCCGGTAGCGTATCCGATGTATCCGGGACAGGAACATACCAACCCCGCATTGACGACAGGCAGCCGTTACTCGGTGGCAGCCGATACGCCGATGGTGGAAAATCCGACGGTGCCCGGCGCGACCGGCCTGACCATCATACGTGGCGACAATAGCACGATCAGCGGCGACCGGCGTGCGACGGTGATCCAGAAGACCAGCGGTTCGGCCAGCGACGCACCGGGTTGAGGGAAGCCGACAGGCGCCCTTGGCGCTGATCCATTGCGCATTGGCATCGCCATGGGTCGCGCTCCGGCGGGTTATGGCGAGCCCGGGCGCGGCCGACCTCGCGGGCGCCCGACAGGAACCAGGTGTCGCCCAGCCTGACCGCCCAACGATGCCGCGGCGCCGGGACTCGGGTCAGTCGGCGTCGGCCGGAACGAAGGGCGCAGCCGGACCGGTCAGAAAGAAGAATTCGATGCCCGACCGCGCACCCCCGTCGCGCGGCGTGAAGCCCGGGACAGGCCGTGCCGTGTGGTACAGCCCGATATACAGTCCCGGCGCCAGCAGGCGGATCTCATCGATCAGGTCATGACTGCCGCCCCAGTTGGCGAAATGGCCGTAGCGCATCACCAGGGAGACGCGGTCGTCCACGGTCGAGGGACCAATATCCCAGACAAACCGGGCCACGCGCTGGATCGATCCCGTTTCGGTACGGTAGCGGTTCAGGCCGTGGCCCTGGTGGCCATCGAACGCTTCCGGACTGTAGGACTTGCCGAGCCAGTATGGCTTGCCGAGGCTGGCCATGGTGTCACGCCACAGACGTTCGCTGTAGGCTGGCAAGGCGGAGACGAACTCACCGTCCATCGGTTCCGGCGGCGGCAGCGTGCGGAACAGCGCCATCAGTTCGGAGCGGTCGAGCGGAATCAGGTCGTCGAGCGTGCGGGGGCGGTCAAGGACGCGGCTCATTCGCAGTAGGTTCCTGGCATGGCACGGATCATGGTTGCGCCGGGACGGCTGCTTGGCAAGCGCCGCAGCGGCGGGACCTGTTCGCGGCGTTGCGCCCTGCCGCCGGGCAGCCGCTTTGCCCGCAGATCGGGTGCACGCCGGGGACGGTTGGAGACCGGCGGCATCGCCCTGGCGCCGGCTTCGTCCCCGGCGGCGGGTAGGGATGGCGACCTGTAGGCCGATGTCGGCGGCAACGGGCGCCGGCGGAGGCAGGCTGCTGCCGGGCCAGGCCGGCCGGCAACGCCTCCGCTGCGGCGGCACAGCCGATCGCCAGGTTGACGACGCCGCGGCAACGGCTTCGATGTTCGGCGACGGCCGGTTCCATTCCGGTGCGCTTGGCGCGGCCGGAACGGACGGGATGCTGTCTTGGTAACCCCGCGTGCCGGCCGCGTCGCATCCCGCCCGGCTGCCGATCGATCCGGCATTGGTGCGGCAGACTCTGCGGCTCGAAGATGCGCGGCCGTTAGCCATGCGATGACGAACAGACTGTCGGGATACTTTACACTTCGTGCAAAACCGTATCGGGCCGTATTCATAATGAATTGATTCCGTCAGATTTTTCGATACGGCACGATTCTTGCCTCCTGGTTTATCTACAGGGCAGCTTTGCGCAATGCGGACAACCGCGGATCGGCGGATGGGGGACGACGATGGCTGAGACGCTACCTGCAACGGAGCAAACCGGCGGCGCCGCGTGGAGTCTTGGACGGCACAAGCTTGGATGGCTGGCGACGGCGGCGGTGGCCGTGGCGGCACCGGGCGCGGCCGAGGCCGGCTATACGCCGCCCGCCGGCGTGACGAGCTACCGGTTGATGTTCGTAAGCCACGACATCTACTCCCAGCCAGGCGGGCAGCTTTATCCAACGTCAACCGATATCGCCACCTACGACGCGTTCGTGACGGCGCAGGCGGCGCAGAATGCCAGCCTGCCGTCCACGACCTGGAGCGCACTTGCAAGTACGGAGGCGGTCGACGCCAGGGACCATGTCAGCTGCGGCGCCGTCTGTGATGCCTCGGTTCCCATTTATCTGATCGACGGCACGACCCGCGTTGCCAACACGACCAACGCGCTGTTCGATACAGCCAACAACGAGCTGCTGAAGTCGCCATCGGAAGATCAGTTCGGCAGCTTTACCCAAATCTATGCATGGACCGGGTCGAACTCGGATGGAACGGTCTACGTCGGCGGCGAACTCGGCAACCCGCTCACGACAATGACCGGCTATAGTGATTTCACGGGCGAAGGCTACATTTACGCACTCCTCGGTTTTCCGTCAGACCAGTTTGGCTACTCGTTCTACGGGATCAGCGACCCGATCGAAGTTTCGATACCGGAGCCAATTGGTAGTGCGGCCTTTGTCCTGGGTGGTATCGCCGTGACCCGCGTCCTGCGGCGCCGCCGGCGCCTCGACGCCTGAGGCGCCTGACCGCCAGGCCGGGCGGAGCCTTGCCTGATCGACGCGCGCCACCGCGGTCGCGGCTATGGTGCGCGGACGGTCCGGTGATAGCGTGCCAGCCGCCCGACTGCCCCGCGGCCCGATCCGGGCGCGTACCAATCCACGCGCATGAACGTCACTGAGCCGATACGGCATGCCGCCCGCGTGACGCCGGACAGTGCGGCGGTTATCCGCGCCGACGGCTCGGCACTCAGCTACGCCTTCCTCGACCACGCCATTGACGTCATGGGCATCAACGCCCAGCGCCTCGGTCTGCGCGCCGGCGATCTTGCCGGGCTGACGGTGACGGGGCCGGACGAAACACTCGGCCTGATCCTGCTGCTGGGACTGGCTCGCATCGGCGTGGTGACGGCGGATCCGGCGCTGCCAGGGGACCGGATCCGGCTGCGCTTCCATGCCGGCGCGTCCGGTCCGCCTGGCAGCGTCCTGGTGGACCCTGGCTGGCTGCCGCGCGGTGTGGCGGATGGGCCGAAACCGCGGATCCCCAGCGACCCGGACGCCGTATTGCGGCTGTTCGAGTCCTCGGGGACCACAGGCCAGCCCAAATTCGTCATCGTCACCCACATGCAGATGACCCAGCGCGTGTTGCTGCGCTGGATCGCCGAAGGCGGCGACCCGGCTACCCGCATCGTCTGCGTGTCGTTGAGTTCCGCCCTTGGACTGGTCAGCGCGCTGCGCACGTTCTGGCGCGGCGGCACGCTGGTGCTGTCGAACCCGGCCGACGCGGCGGCGGCCATCGCCGGCCACGGCGTCACCTCGCTGGTGACCTCGCCGCTCAGCCTGCGCACGATGCTTGACGGCATGCCGCCGGACGCCGGTCCGTTCGCGTCGCTGCAGGAGGTGCTGGTGGGCGGCAGTGCGCTGCCACCGCGGCTGTACCGGCTGGCCGTCGAGCGGCTTAGTCCGCACATCGTCTCAACCCTGGGCTCCACCGAGACCAACAGTTATGCCAGCAGCAAGGTGCGCGACCTGGACGAACGTCCCGGCGCCGTCGGCTATGTCTGGCCGGGCGTCGAGGCCGAGGCCGTGGATGAGGCCGGCGTACCGCTGCCGCCCGGCACGGCGGGGCGGCTGCGCATCCGCAGCCCAATGAACGCCACCGGCTATTTCGATTCGGACCCAAACCGGGCGGAGCAGTTCCGCGACGGCTGGTTCTATTCGAGCGACGTCGGCGCCGTCTGGCCGGACCGGATGCTGACGCTGAACGGCCGGATGAACGAGGTCATCAATGCCGGCGGCACCAAGGTGCATCCGCAGGTGATCGAGGCCGCGCTGCTGAAGCTGCCGACGGTGCTGGACGCCGCGGCGTTCGGCGTGCCGGACGCCACCGGCGTGACCCGCATCCAGGCGGCCATCGTCGCGCGCACGCATATCGAGGACGCGGTCCTTTCGGCCTTCTGCCAGCGCATGTTGGGGCCTCTGGCGCCGGTCGGCATCCTGCAGATGAAGGCGCTGCCGCGGAACGAGTCCGGCAAGATCCTGCGAGACCGCCTGGTCGATATCGCGCTGGAGCTGATGCACACGGCGCAGGACGGGAAGCGGCCGGCATGAATATTACGGCACCGATCCGCTATCTCGCCCGCCACATGCCGGACACGATGGCGGTCATCGACGGCGATCACCTCCGTCTGACCTATGCGCAACTGGACCGGGCGATCGACGTCGCGGCGCACCATGTGCTGCGCCTCGGCCTGCGTCCGGGTGACATTGTCGCCCTCGGATTGGTTTCGCGCAGCGAAGTGCCATTCCTGGTGCTGCTGCTGGCCCTCGCCCGGCTGGGCGTCACCAGCGCGGAGCCGTCGTTGCCGCCGGAGCATGTGCGGCTGGCGTTTCATTACGGCACCACGGCACCGCCGGGGCATGTGCGCTTTGACGAGTCCTGG
Organism: Pseudomonadota bacterium; assembly: GCA_018240405.1. Taxonomy (GTDB): domain Bacteria; phylum Pseudomonadota; class Alphaproteobacteria; order Acetobacterales; family Acetobacteraceae; genus Rhodopila. The sequence goes on along the minus strand of JAFEFW010000653.1, from coordinate 11,974 downwards.
ATGGCGGCTGCGTTCACCGACGCGGCGATCGCCCCGGCGCCGATGCACGGCGACGAGACCGCGCTGCTGCGGCTCTTTGCGTCCTCGGGCACGACGGGCACGCCGAAGCACATCCCGGTCAGCCACGCCTTGATGGCAAGGCGCGTCTACAGCCGCTTCCTGTCACAGGGCGGCGGCCCGCGCACGCGCATGGTAGGGCTGGGGCTTGGCATCATGCCGGGCTTCATTTCGCTGCTGATGACGCTGTGGCAGGGTGGGACATTGGTGATCTTCAATCCCGCCAGCGTGGTCGCGGATATCGGCCGCTTCGGCGTGGAGGTGCTGGTGGCCTCGACCGCGTCTTTAAAGCGCGTGGTCGATCTCCGGCCGGAGGGCGCCGGCCCGGTGCCAGGGCTGCAATTGATCTCGATCGGCGGCAGCCGCCTGCCGGCGGGGTTGCGGCAACTGGCCCTGGCGCGGCTATGTCCGCATATCGAGACGACCCTGGGGGCGGCGGAAGTGGCCCGCATTGCCTGCGCGCGCGTCGAGGCGCTGGATACGCGGCCCGGCGCGGCCGGGTTCATTTCGCCGGACGTCGAAGTGCAGGCGATCGATGCCGAAGGCAATCCGCTGCCAGAGGGAGAGGAAGGCGTGCTGCGCGTGCGCAGCCCCTGCGTGGCCGATGGTTACTTCGCCGATCGGGCCGCCACGGCGGAAAGCTTCCGCGACGGCTGGTTCTATCCGGGCGATATCGGCGCGGTTTGGCCTGATGGGATGCTGTCGCTGAGCGGACGCGCCTCGGAGGTAATCAATATTGGCGGCGATAAGTTCGATCCGGCGCGGATCGAGCAGGTGCTCGACCGTGTGCCGCAGGTTGTGGAATCGGCGGTTTTTGCCGTTCCGGATGAGACAGGATCACCGGAACTGTGTGCCGCCCTGGTGGTGTCCGCGCCGGTCGATACCGCCGAGCTGAACGCGATCTGCGCGCGCTACCTGCCCCGTATGTCATTCGCCACGATCCTCGAGGTGGACGCGCTGCCGCGCAATGAGGCGGGCAAGGTGCAGCGGGACCGGCTGATGGCGCTGGTGGCGGCGCTGGATCGCGCGGACGAGGCGTAACAACCCCATCTGCCGCCTCAGGCGCCGCCAACTGCGCCACGGCTGGACGGGCCACGCGGCTTTGTGCCGGATTCATCGACATCGGGAAGGACCTGCCGTGGCGTAACAATCTATCGGCTGTTGCAATGGCCGTGCTGGCTCCGCCGCTCCTGCCGGCACAAAGAGTGCAGCGTGTCGGGCGCCTCAGTATGTTGTCTAACTTTGTATAATGTGTCGGCGGATTTTACACTTTGCTGCCGGCAGCGACGGCACCGAGCGGCAAGTGGTTGATCTGGCCCGGACTTGTACATCGGCACAATTATTGCATTTCCGGTGGCAGCGGCTTGCTCGCGCGCAGAAGCAACCCGCGTCGCGCTGACCGGCGCTAAGCATCGGGAGTGGAGTGAGGCCATGCCAGGAAAGAGCGCCGCCGATCAACATATCGAGTCCGACCGGGCACCGTCCGCGGCCATCGGCCAGGCCGCCTGGCTGGCCGGCGCCGCCATTGCGGTCATGCCTGCCGCGGCGCAGGCCGGCTTCATTGCGCCGAGCGTGGCCGCATACCGGTTGCTCTTCATCGACGCCAGCGGCATCCAGGCGACGTCCAGCCTGTTCAGCGACTATGACACCAGGCTCCAGACCGACGCCGCATTCAATACGCAACTGCCAGCGACAACCTGGTCGGTGGTCGCCAGCGTTGGGACCGCCGCCAACAACAGCGCCAAGGACCACATCTGTGGCGGCCCCTGCAACACGACGGTGCCGATTTATGGAATCCTGTGGAACGGTACCGACTACTACACCTATCTCATTGCCAACTCACTGTCCGACTTCTTCAGCGGGTCGGTCAGCACCGCGCCCTACACCGGCCTGTTTGGAGACAATTATACGTTCTATGAAATTTGGACCGGATCGGATGCGACGGGCGGCGCGCTGGCCAGCCACACGCTGGGCTCCTCCGACCCGGGATACGGATTCGCCGGCAGTTCATCGCAGTATCTGTACGCCGACAGGACGGCTCCCGCCAGCCGCAGCTACAACCTCTACGGCATCAGCGACGAAATCCTGGTGCCGGAGCCCGCGACAGGGATTGCCATGCTGAGCGGCGGGCTGGCGGTGCTGCGCGTGTTGCGCCGCCGCCGCCGCCACTAGGGCGCGGCGCGTCCGGCCCGAGGTGTGCGCTCCCGCCGCCGGTGATCCGGCGCGCAGTCCCGCGCCGGAAGGCCGACGCCTGCCGCGCGGGGCGGGCGACAGGCATTTGACAGTCCCAGCGCGTAGCCGCAGGCCCGCCTCCATTGCGCCTCTGCGCGCCGTTACCCAATGAACGTCACGGCGCCCATCCGGCGCATGGCCGGACTGCACGGCACGCGCCCGGCGATCGTCCGGCCCGGCGGCGCGATCATCGACTACGCCCGGCTCGACAGAGCGATCGACGCAATGGCGGCGCACGCCCAGCGTTATGGCCTCGGTCCCAGCGACCGCGCGACCCTCCGCATCACCGGCCCCGACGAAACCCTCGGCCTGATCCTGCTGCTCGGCCTGGCCCGCCTGGGCGTGGGCACCGCCGAACGGCCGCCCGACGACGGCACGCCGCAGCTCCGCTTCCACGCCGGCGACGATACGCTGCCCGGCGCCATCCGGGTCGACGAGGGCTGGATGCAGGACGCGGACGGAGAACCGCCGGCGATGCACCGCGATCCGGATGCGGTGATGCGGATCTTCTCCTCGTCCGGCACCACGGGCGTGCCGAAGCAGGTGGTGGTGACGCAGGCGCAGATGACGCAGCGCGTGCTGCTGCGCGGCCTGGCCGAGGGCGGCGCGGCCGGGGTGCGGCTGATCGCGCTGGGCCTCGGCGGCAATTTCGGCCTGCAGATGGCACTGCGCACCTTGTGGAACGGCGGCACGATCGTGCTGCCGGACGGGCGGGCCGGGCCGGTGGAGACTCTCAACCGGCACGGCGTCACCAGCCTCGTTGCCTCGCCGCTGTCGCTGCGTGTCCTGCTGGACGCGCTGCCGGACGATGCCGGCCCCTTCCCGGCACTGCAGACGGTGCATATCGGCGGCAGCTTCCTGCCGCCAGCGCTCTACCACCAGGCGGCGGCGCGGCTGACGCCGGACATCCATGTGACCATGGGCTCCGCAGAGGCGTCCGGCATTGCCTCCGGCCCGGTCGGCGCCATGCTTGACCGCCCCGGCGCGGTCGGCACCATCTGGCCGGGCGTGGAGGTGGAGGCGCAAGACGAGGACGGCCAAACGCTGCCGCCGGGCGAAGCGGGGGTGCTGCGCATCCGCAGCCCGATGCTGGCGCGCGGCTACCTGACCCCCGACCCGGCCGCGGCAGAACGGTTCCAGGACGGCTGGTTCGTCTCCAGCGATATCGGCACGGTCTGGCCGGACGGAATGCTGACGCTCAGCGGCCGGGTGGACGAAATCATCAATGCCGGCGGCGTCAAGGTGCATCCGCACGTCATCGAGTCGGCGCTGCTGAAGCTGCCGACGGTGCTGGACGCGGCAGCCTTCGGCGTGCCGGACCGCGCCGGCGTGGTGCAGATCCATGCCGCGATCGTCGCGCGGGCGCGTATCGAGGATGCAGTGCTGACGGCGTTCTGCCAGCACGCGCTGAAGCAGATCATGCCGGTGGCGATCCTGCAGATGCGGGAACTGCCGCGCAACGACAACGGCAAGATCATGCGCGAGACGCTGGTCGACCTCGCGCTGCGCATGCGGAACCAACATGCCGCCAACGCCTGACACGCGCGGCGCGCAGCGAGGCGTCGGAACCGGATGAACATCACCGCGCCCATCCGCCGCTTTGCCCGCATGACGCCGGATGCGCCGGCGATCATCGATCCGCAGGGCGGCACGCTGACCTACGCCATGCTCGAGCGCGCGCTCGATGTCCTGGCGCACCATGCGGCGCAACTCGGGTTGCGGCCAGGCGATATCGTGGGGCTGGACGCCGGCGGCAACACGCCAGGCATTCCGCTGCTGCTGATGCTGGCGCTGGCAAGAATTGGGGTGGCGACCGCACGGCCGGACCTGCCGGGCGGGGTGCTGAAGCTGACCTTCCAGTATGGTCCCTCGGCGCCGCCCGGCGCGGTGGCGTTCGACGCCACCTGGCTGACGGTGGACCCGGCCGCGCCGCCCATCCCCGCCGCTGCGCTGCACGATGACCCCGAGGCGCTGTTCCGGCTGTTCGCCTCCTCCGGCACCACCGGGGCACCGAAGCACGTGCCGTTCAGCCACGCGCTGATGACCCGCCGCGTGTTCAGCCGTTGGCTGGTGCAGGGTGGCGGGCGGCAGACCAACATGATGGCCTTCAACCTGGGCGCCGTCCCGGGCTGCGTCGGCGTGCTGGCGACGTTGTGGCAGGGCGGGACGGTTGTCCTGTTCCAGCCCGACAACGTCCTGGCAGCCATCGAGCAGTATGGCGTCGAGGGACTGCGCATCGCCCCGACCACGCTGCAGATGCTCCTGGAGCAGCGTCCGTCGGGCAGCGGGCCCCTGCCCTGCCTGCGCGAGATCACCGTCTCGGGCAGCCGGCTGCCGGACCGGCTGCGGCAGATGGCCGAGGAGCGGCTATGCCCGAACGTGGTCTGCGGCCTGGGCTCGACCGAGGTGCAGCCGATCGCCATCGGCCCGGTGCCGCCGGGCGAGACACGGCCGGACGCGATTGGCTTCGTCGCCGCCGACGCGACGGTGCAGGCGGTCGATGCACAGGACCGCCCGCTGCCGCCGGGACACGAGGGCATACTGCGCGTGCGCAGTCCGACCATGGCGGACCGTTACTTCAACGATCCGGACGCAACGGCCGCGCATTTCCGCGACGGCTGGTTCTATCCCGGCGATGTCGGCATCGTCTGGCCGGACGGGTTGCTGTCGCTGACCGGACGGGTTTCGGACGTCATCAATCTTGGCGGCGACAAGTATCATCCGGTGACGGTGGAAGCGGTGCTGCAACGCTTTCCCGGGATCCGTGATGCGGCGGTTTTCGCGGTGGAAAACGACGCGGGCGTGCCGGAAATGTGCGCCGCAGTGGTCAGCAACGGGCCGCTCGATGAGAACGCGTTCCACGCCTACGCCAAGCAGCACTTTCCCGGCATTTCGTTTGCTGTCGTGGTGGAACTGGCGGAACTGCCGCGCAACGCGGCCGGCAAGGTGCAGCGCGAGCGGCTGGTGGCGCTGGTGGCGGCGCTGGATGGGGAGGCGGAGGGCGACCCGGCGTGACCGGTCTTCGGCCCTCTGGGGCTGGCTGCCGTCTTCGGGCCGATGGTTAGCAATCCAACACGAAGCTGCCCGGAAGTATGCCACAATGTAGCACGGAATCCTTCGTGATCTCCGCGGTATACTCCCGCGTTGCTCCGCGTCGGATTGATCACCCCGGCCCGCAACATCCCCGGCCGTGGGACCGAAAGCAAGCAAGGGCGGGCACCGGAGACCAGCACCCGCCCCTCACAAAGCCGCGAACGCGTTAAGCCGCTTTCGCCATCCCGCGCAGCACGTATTGCAGGATGCCGCCGTGCTGGTAGTAGGCGACCTCGTCCACCGTATCGATCCGGCACAGCACCGGCACCGTATCGACCGTCCCGTTCGGGCGGTGGATCACCAGGTTCACTTCCATCCGCGGCGTGATTTTCTCCAGCCCGGTGATGTCGATGATCTCCTCGCCGGTAATGCCCAGCGTCTTGCGGTCGGTGCCTTGATAGAACACCAGCGGCAGCACACCCATGCCGACAAGGTTGGAGCGATGGATACGCTCGAAGCTTTCGACCACCACCGCCTTGACGCCCAGCAGGAAGGTGCCCTTGGCCGCCCAGTCGCGGGAGGAACCAGTGCCGTATTCCTTGCCGCCGAAGATCACCAGCGGCACACCCTCGGCCTTATAGCGCATCGCTGCGTCGTAGATCGGCATCTGCTCACCGGACGGCAGGTGCTTGGTCATGCCGCCTTCGACGTTCACCAGCATCTCATTGCGGATGCGGATGTTGGCGAAGGTGCCGCGCATCATGATCTCATGGTTGCCGCGGCGGGCGCCGTAGCTGTTGAAATCATTCTGCGGCACCTGCCGCTCCAGCAGGTATTCGCCGGCCGGCGAGGTCTTGCGGATGTTGCCGGCGGGGCTGATGTGGTCGGTGGTGATGGAGTCGCCGAGTTCCGCCAGGATCCGAGCGCCGGTGATGTTGCCAACCGGCTTCGGCTCCATCGTGATGCCCTCAAAGTAAGGCGGATTCTTCACGTAAGTGGAGCCATCCGACCAGCGGTAGGTGGCGTTGTCACCCTCGACCTGGATCGCCTGCCACTGCTTCGGGCCGGTGAACACTTCGGCGTAGCGCGACAGGAACTGCTCGCGCGACAGCGACGCCGCGATGGTGTCCGCGATCTCCTTGTTAGTCGGCCAGATGTCCTTCAGGTAGACCGGCTTGCCGTCCTTGTCGTTGCCAAAGGATTCCGTGGTGATGTCTTTCGTGACTTTGCCGAACAGGGCGTAAGCGACGACCAGCGGCGGCGAGGCCAGGTAGTTGGCGCGGACATTGGCGTGGACACGGCCTTCAAAGTTGCGGTTGCCCGAGATCACCGCGGTGCCGACCAGCCGGTTGTCCTCGATTGCGTCGACGATCGCGTCTTCCAGCGGGCCGGAGTTGCCGATGCAGGTGGTGCAGCCATAGCCGACGGTCTGGAAGCCGATGGCGTCGAGGTCCGCCTGCAGCCCGGACTTCTCCAGGTAGTCGGTGACCACCTGTGAGCCGGGCGCCAGCGAGGTCTTCACCCACGGCTTCGGCGTCAGCCCCTTGGCGCGCGCCTTGCGGGCGACCAGCCCGGCAGCGACCAGCACGGCGGGGTTGGAGGTGTTGGTGCAGGAGGTGATGGCGGCGATCACCACGTCGCCATGGGTGATCTCGTAGTTCTTGCCCTCGACCTTGACCGTCGTGCCGACCTCATTCGCCGGCACGCCCAGGCCCTTGGTCAGGTCGGCGTTGAAGCTGGAGGAAACCTCCTTCAGCAGCACGCGGTCCTGCGGGCGCTTCGGGCCGGCCATCGAGGGCTGCACCGTGGACAGGTCCAGTTCCAGCGTGTCGGTGAACACCGGGTCGGGCTGGCCGGGCTCACGGAACATGCCCTGCGCCTTCAGGTAGGCTTCCACCAGCGCGATGCGGTTCAGGTCGCGGCCGGACAGGCGCAGGTAGTCCAGCGCCACCTTGTCCACCGGGAAGAAACCGCAGGTGGCGCCGTATTCCGGCGCCATGTTGGCAATGGTGGCGCGGTCGGGCAGGCCAAGCTCATCCAGGCCGGGGCCGAAGAACTCCACGAACTTACCGACGACGCCCTTCCGGCGCAGCATCTGCGTCACGGTCAGCACCAGGTCAGTGGCGGTGGCGCCCTCGGGCAGCTTGCCGGTCAGCTTGAAGCCGATGACGTCGGGGATCAGCATGGCGATGGGCTGGCCGAGCATGGCGGCCTCCGCCTCGATGCCGCCGACGCCCCAGCCCAGGATGCCGACGCCGTTCACCATCGTGGTGTGACTATCGGTGCCATAAAGCGTATCGGGGTAGGCGTAGGTCGTGCCCTTGTTGTCGGAGGTCCACACCGCCTGGCCCAGGTATTCCAGGTTCACCTGGTGGCAGATGCCGGTGCCGGGCGGCACGACGCGGAAGTTGGAGAACGCCTCCTGGCCCCAGCGGAGGAATTTGTAGCGCTCGCCGTTTCGCTCGAACTCGATGTCGACATTCTTCTGCAGCGCGTCAGGGCGGGCCGAGACGTCCACCATCACCGAGTGGTCGATGACGAGGTCCACCGGGATCAGCGGGTTCACCTTCTGCGGGTCGCCGCCGAGGCGGATGATGCCGTCGCGCATCGCCGCCAGGTCGACCACGCCGGGCACGCCGGTAAAATCCTGCATCAGGATGCGGGCGGGCTTGAACGGGACCTCGGCGGTGGAAGAGGCCTTTTCCAGCCAGCCGACGATCGCCTTGGCGTCATCGACCTTGTAGCTACGCCCATCCTCAAACCGCAGCACGTTTTCCAGCAGCACCTTCAGGCTGACCGGCAGGCGGGCAATGTCACCCAGCGTCTTGGCGGCCTCGGGCAACGAGAAGTAGGTGTATTCCTTGCCGCCGATCTTCAGGGTCTGGCGGGTTTTCAGGGTGTCTTGCCCGACTGCGGTCATGCTGTGCCTCTCGTCCCGGGTCGCGGGACGCCTTCCCGTTGGTGCGGCGCTCCGGTAATGCTCGCCGCGGGTGAGATGTGATTTGTGCGGTGCGGCTTAAACCACAGCGGCCCCGGTGCGTCCATCGGGTTTGTCAAGAGGATCTGACATGCTGACCGCGGAGGGTCTGGCGGTTTTCCGCGGTGAGCGGCTGGTGTTCCGCGACCTGTCGTTCCAGGTGCAATCAGGCGGCGCGCTGGTGCTGGCGGGACCGAACGGGTCGGGCAAGAGCACGCTACTGCGGCTGCTGGCGGGGCTGGTGCGGCCAATCGCCGGACGGCTGCTGTGGGATGGCACCGATGCACTGGCCGATCTCGCGGAGCACGGACGCCGCGTCGCCTATGTCGGCCACCTGGACGCGGTGAAGCCGGGCCTGACGGTGACGGAGAATCTGCGCTTTGCCGCGCGGGTTGCCGGCCGGGCGGTTGAGGACGCGCTGGACGCGCTGGAGCTTCGGCACCTGGCCGACCTGCCGGCGCGCATGCTGTCGGCCGGGCAGAAGCGCCGGCTGGCGCTGTCACGCCTGGCGCTGACGCCGGCGCCGCTGTGGCTGCTGGACGAGCCGACCATTGGGCTGGACACCGCCTCGATCGGGCGGTTTGGCACGCTGCTCCGGGGACACCTGGCGGGCGGCGGGATGGTGGTAGCGGCGACGCATGTGCCGTTGCCGCTGGAGGGGGCAGAGAGTTTGCGGCTGGGCGAAGCCACGGTGGTGGCGGGTTGATGGTTTCAACCCGTCATGGCGGGCGACAGCCGACGTGCGTTAGGGCCAGCTGTGCAGGATGCCGGACGACCCCGCACGAACTTTCCACTGTCATGGCGGGCGAAGGCCCGCCATCCACGCCTTTGCCGCAAAGGCGCTGTATACGCTGGGGATTCACAACCGCAAGGCCTGCATGGCGGGCCTTCGCACGCCTTGACGAGAGAGCAATGGTCGGTGTCAATCGGCCTGTTTTACCGCCGCTGGGGCCGTCGCCCGCCATCGCTTTACGTCAGCCTTCGGCTGCCGGCGCGGCGTGGCGATGATGCGCACCTTCCTGGCCATCCTCGCCCGTGACCTGCGTCTGTCCGTCCGCCACGGCGCCGACACGCTGGCGGCGCTGCTGTTCTTCCTGGTCACCGCCTCACTCTTCCCGCTGGCCATCGGCCCGGCGCCGGAAACCCTCGGCCGCATCGCGCCGGGCGTCGTCTGGGTCTGCGCCCTGCTCGCCGCCCTGCTGCCGCTCGACCGGCTGTTTGGCGCGGACCTCGAGGACGGGTCGCTCGACCTGCTGCTGCTCTCCGGCCTGCCCGCCTTCGGCATCGCCGGCGCCAAGGCCGTCGCACACTGGGTCGCCACCGGCGTGCCGCTGCTGCTCGCCGCCGGGCCGGTCGCCATCATGCTGCGCATGCCGGAGGACTCGGTCCCCGTTCTGCTGCTGGGCCTGCTGCTCGGCGCCCCGCTGCTGTCGCTGTTCGGCACCATGGGCGCCGCCATCGTGCTGGGCGCCAGGCGCGGCGGGGTACTGCTGCCGCTGCTGATCCTGCCGCTGATGACGCCCGTGCTGATCTTCGGCGTCGGCGCCGCGGACGCCGCTGCCACCGGCCTCTCGCCTCGCCCCAACCTGCTGCTGCTGGCCGCGATGCTGGCCGCCGCCATCCCGCTCTGCCCGATCGCCGCCGGGGCGGCGCTACGCGCATCAGCCGAGTGATAAGCGCTTGATTCCGGACGGCCGAGACGCCAGTTCTCGTAACAATGAGAGACCCATACGCAATCCTGGGCGTCGAGCGTAGCGCCGATGATGCGGCGATCAGAGCCGCATACCGGAAGCTCGCCAAACGCCACCACCCCGACGTCAATCCCGGCAAACCCGAAGCGGCGGAGCGTTTCAAGGAAATCTCCGCCGCCTACGACCTGCTCGGTGACAAGGACAAGCGCGGCCGCTTCGACCGTGGCGAGATCGACGCCGAAGGCCATGAGGTGCCGCCGCAACGCCCGTTCTACCGCGACTTCCAGGAGGGCCCCGGCGCCGAACGCTACGCCGGCGCCAATGGCGGCTTCAGCCAGGAGGACATCGAGGCGTTCTTCTCGCAGGCCTTCGGCCAGCAATATGGCGGCGGTGCCGGCGGCCGTGGCGGCGGCGCCCACTTCAAGGCGCGCGGCCGCGATGCGCATTACGGCCTGACCGTCAGCTTCGTCGACGCCGCCAATGGCACGACGCGGCGCCTCAGCCTGCCCGACGGCAAGACGCTGGACGTGACGATCCCGCCGGGCACCGAAGACGGCCACATCCTGCGCCTGCGCGGCCAGGGCGGACCTGGCATCGGCGGCGGCCCGAACGGCGACGCGCTGATCGAGGTCGCGGTCGCCCCCGATCCGAAATTCCACCGCGAGGGCGACGACATCATCGTCGACCTGCCCGTCACCATCCAGGAGGCCGTGCTGGGCGCCTCGATCGAGGTGCCAACCATCCGCGGGCCGGTGAAGCTGACGATTCCGCCCGGATCGGGCACCGGCACGCGCATGCGCCTGCGCGGGCGGGGCATCCGCCACGGCCACCAGTTCGTTCAGTTGCAAGTGGTGCTGCCGCCGGGTGAGGAACCGGCGCTGGCCGAGTTCCTTAAGACATGGACTCCGTCGAAACCCTTCAACCCGCGGGAGGGCACGTGATGCAGATCGCCGCGGTACTGACCCTGTTCCCCGATTTGCGGGAGACCGAGGTGCTGACCTGGGTGGAGCGTGGCTGGGTGCGCCCGGCACGCGCCGGCGAGGAATGGACGTTTGAGGAGATCGATATCGCCCGCGTCCGCCTGCTGCATGACCTGCGTTACGACATGGCGGTTGCAGAGGAAACCATGCCGCTGGTGCTGTCGCTGCTCGATCAGGTCTACGACCTGCGCGCGCGGATGCGCGCGATCGGGCGGGTGGTGGAGACGCAGGACGAGCGGGTGCGGGAGGCGATCCTGGCGGTGCTGCGGGGTCGTTAGTTTGCAGGACTGACGTACGGCGCAGAATCCCTCCGGCCTGTCTCCAGGCCGAAGGTAATCCGTCAGTGATTTCAGAAAAACCACTTTGCCGTGGCTTTCCTACCGATTTCCCGTTCACATACTCATCGAAGTAATGCCAACCTGTCAACAGAGTTTGTTGGCTGACAGGCGCACATGAAAATCCTGGGAATTGACGGCGGTATTGCGTCCATCGGGTGGGCACTCATGGACATCGACAGCGATGCCGCTACGTTGGAAATCATAAGTGCCGGCGTTCGCACATTCGATGCGCCGGAAACCTCCAAGGAACGGACGCCGTCGAACGCAGTCCGCCGCCAATTTCGCGGCCAGCGGCGCGTGATCCGCCGCCGCCGTCAACGTATGGCGGAAATACGGCGGCTGTTCTGGGATACGGGCCTTCTCCCGTCCGCAACGCGCGACGCGCTTGCCGTCGGGGGGCTCGAGCCGTGGACGCTGCGCGCAGCAGCGTTCGATCGGGTGCTGGATGGACGCGAGTTGGCCGTTGCCCTCGCCCACATCGCCCGGCACCGCGGCTTCCGCTCGAACGCCAAGCGGGACGCCGGGGCCAACGCTGCCGACGAAACATCCAAAATGAAGAAGGCCATCGCCGCGACACAGGAACGCCTGCAGGGCTATCGCACAATCGGCCTGATGTTCGCGAGCGACCCCGCGTTCCAGGATCGGAAACGCAATCGTGGCGACTAT
>JAFEFW010000652.1 GCA_018240405.1 Pseudomonadota bacterium | reverse complement strand
GAGGCTCGGGCGCAATTGGACGGAGCCGTGCCGTAGTTCCTCAGACGTCTGGTGGATCCCTCGGCGTGCGGCAATCGCGTCGACGGGTCCTGCGTCTGGCCGCACTGGCTGCGGCGTCCGCCGCCTCAGGGAAAATTGCCAGCGCGCAACAGAATGAGGCGGCGGGGCCGGGCGCGTCCGCGAGCGCCGCCACGTTTGACGAGGTTTGGCGGACGGTACGCGATCGCTTCTACGACCCGAACCTGCACGGGTTGGATTGGCCAGCCATTCGTGATCGCTACGCAACGGAAGCCGCGGCCGCGGAGTCCGGTGGAGCGTTGGCTGCGGTCGTCAACCGCATGCTGTCAGAGTTGCGTGCGTCGCACACGCACTACTATACGCCGGACGAACCCGAGTATTATCAGCTTGCTGACATCTTTGCCGGAGCCCTGCGGCGGCGCGGCCTGGAGCGCAGCTTTCCAGGTGGCCGCATCGCCTATCCCGGCATCGGCATCCTGTCCCGCACCGATACGCAAGGCAGCACCGTGATCACCGGCGTCATTGACGCTACGCCCGCTGCGCAGGCTGGACTGCTCGCCGGTGACCGGATCATGAGCGCCGATGGTACGTCCTTCCAGCCAGTCCAATCATTCCGCGGCAAAGTCGGCAATCCAGTTCTGCTCGAGGTCCATCGCGCCGGCAGCTTGATTCGGGTCCCGGTGACGCCGGTCGATCTGGAACCGCATCGCATGTTTCTTGACGGCCTGCGGGCCAGCGCCCGCATCATTTCTTTTCAAGACCGGAAAATTGGCTATGTCCACGTCTGGAGCTATGCCAGCTATGCCTATCAACAGGCCCTGGAGCGCCTTCTGTCCGAAGGGACGCTGCGCGATGCCGAGGCGCTGATATGGGATTTGCGCGGCGGTTGGGGTGGCGCGGTTCCGGAGTATCTGGACCTGTTCAACACGCGGGCGCCCACGATGCAGCTGACTGATCGCAACGGCGCCAGGGGATTCGAGAACGTTAAGTGGCGTAAGCCGGTCGCGATGCTGATCAATGAGGGCACGCGCAGCGGCAAGGAGATCCTCGCTTATGGCTTCAAAAAGTACCAGATCGGCGAGGTTATTGGGACCCGGACGGAGGGTGCCGTTCTGGCCGCGACGGCATTCCTGATCGGTAACGGACTGCTGTTGCTGGCGGTGCAGGATGTGCTGGTGGACGGAGAGCGGCTGGAAGGCGTCGGCGTCACGCCGACGGTCACGGTGCCATTCGATCTGGCAGCAGGGGATGGACGCGATCCCCAACTCGATCGCGCTGTGGCCCTTCTGGCCGGAGCCGACGTCACCGGCGGCCGCTGAGATGGAACAAATGCAACGATCTATCGTCCAGCATCCGGGTTGGTCATGTCGATGCCAAAAATCGCCCCGGCGACGCCGGCCGCCACGAAGTACAATGCCTGGCAGGATCGGGCGTATGCCCGACGTTGCTGTCTGTGACACACGCTGCGCGCCATTGTCATGGCAGCGGCACAACGGCGGAAGGCCAACCCCAATAGGGGCTGTTCTCAACCCTGGTAGCTGGGTTCCCTGCGTAATCCGCCGTCCGCCACGGCCATGGTGCCGAATCCAGGGATACGCCGGATCACCGATTTCACGGCGTCGGCTGTGATCAGCCGCGTGCATTCAAATTGGCGCGGTGTTCCCGCCTGGCGCGGGCACCAAAGGAAGTCCTGGTTATTGAACAGTAATTTCATGTCATTCCAGCAGCTATTGCAGGCGTGATAGTTGATCACGCGGTAAGGCGTTTCGAATTCATTGATTGGATGGGTCATGCCGCTGATCAGCACGACCGGCGGTCCGGCCGCCCAGGCCAGCCAGGACAGCCCGCTCGAAAGACCAATAAAGAACGCGCAATGCCGCAGCCAGTGTGCGCGCTCCAGGATTGACCGGTCACCGGTGTAGTCCTCTGCCTCGTGCGGCATGCGGTTCTGCACCAGCCCGTGGCCGTGCACGGATTTCTGGTCGATACAGACCACCCGGTAGCCGGCTTGTTTCAGGAAGCGGATGACCTCGTTCCAGCCGTCTGGATTGTTCCAGTACTTGGCCTGCGTGGTGCTTTGGGTGGCGATGCACACATAGGGTTCCGCAAAGGGTGGCGGCGCCGGCGGCAAGGCCAGCTTCGGTGGCGGCTGGTCCGGGTCGATACCCAGGATATGCGCCGCGCTGGCCCGCAACCCGACCAGCCGGTAATCCCCCGGCTGGTGAATGCCCTTGTCGTCGCCATAGAAAATGCAGACGTTGTAGGCGGCATAGTAGCGTTCGACATCAACATCGGCGTGGGCAACGAACTCGATCTGCGGATAGGCGTCCCGGAACAGCGGGATGAGCTTCTCCGTCATGGTGCAGGTCAGCCGGCAGCCGTGCTGCTCCTGGAATTTCGCCACGTAGGGGAACCAGGCAATCGTGTCGCCCAGCGTACGCACCGGCATCTGCACCAGCACCTCGCGGCCGGCGGCTGAGTAGTCGTGGCTGAAGATCAGCGCCTCGCGCTCCCACACCTCGATGCGGAATCGTACGTAATAGCGCTTGGTGCTATTGACCTGCGCGCCCGTGGTCCGGGTCTCGAACAGGATGTTGCCGGTGTCGAGGTCGCTCAGCCGGATACGCCAGTCACCCTCCGGCAACAGCACACGGCACCCGTCGTTCATATCATAGCGGATGCCGCGCGGACCTTCCTGCGTCGGAATGGCGGGCGCAGCGGTGAACACCTGCTCCTCACCGACGAAGCCGTGCCGTCGCTGGATGGCGAGGACCGACTCCTCCGCCGGCGGGGCCGGATGCAGTTCCACGCCAGCGTCAGGCACGGCCACGCACCGCCATCTCCGCTGCCTCGGCGTGGGGCGACCCAGCCAGATCATTGGCCGGGTCGGCGCGCCGCGGCCGCACCGCGGCTTCGAGCGCCGCGCTCACACCGGCGGCGCTGAAATCGCGTTCCACCATCGCCAGACCTTCGGCGACTGCAGATGCGTGGGCAACCGGATCGCGGTACAGCCGCAGAATCCGGCTGGCGATCTCATCGGCGGTCTCACCGATATATTCGGTCGACATCGGCCCCAGTGGAATGCCTTCCGCGGCAATCGGGGTCATCACGCAGGGCAAGCCGGCGGACAGACTCTCAAGGACTTTCCCCTTGACCCCCGCGCCAAACCGCAAGGGCGCGGCACTCAGCCGGGCCTGCGCCAGCAGCGCATTCAGGTCCTCAACCGGTCCGATCAGGCGGAACCGCACGTCCTCGGGTTGGAACAACGCGTCCGGCCAGCCATGGCCAATGACGTCACAGACGATTTCAGGCACCTCGCGCCAGACCAGCGGCAGGATTGCCTGCTTCAGCCACAGGACGGCGTCGCGGTTGGCGGCGTGGTCGTAAGGCCCAACGAACACAATGCCGCTTCGTTCGATGAACGGCGTGTCCGCCGGCCGGGCGGTCGTCGGCCAGCGAACGACATGCACCGCCACCTCCGGCACCGTCTTGGCGAGATAATCCGCCTCCGCGGTTGAATGGGTGATGACGGCATCGACCTGCCGCATCAGGTTGAACTCGACCTGAGCCGTCTTGCGCGCCCTGGAGAGCAGATCCGGACGCGCCTCGATGCCAGCCTGCCGCAGCAAGCGGACATGGTGCAGGTCCGCCACGCTGTAGACGATGCGGGCCCGTGGACAGGCCGCCGAGGCCAGGGCCGCATAGGCCGCCGCGTTGGACAGGCGGTGCAGGTAGATCAGGTCGTAGCCTTCGGGATTCCGGCGCAACACTTCCTCCACCGAGGAAATCGCCGGCGCGCGGTGCCAGATCACCTCGGGCAGGCGTGCCGTCAGATCCGAGGCATCGGCGCCGCGTAGCTGTGCCGCCGGGACGAATTCGACGGCATATCCAAGCCCGATCAATGCGCGGATATGACCAAGAATGGCGTGGGACCCGGCATCGCGGGCAGCGTCCGGAAGCCGGTCATCGATCACCAGCGCCCGCTTGCGTCCGCCGGTGTTCGGCCGCCAGGCAATGAGTGGCACCTGGATCAGGCATCCGGGTGCGGCCGCGTCGGAGCCCGCAGCCGGGACGCTGGCAGCGGCATCGACGATGCGCTCACCGGCCAGCCGGCGGGCCCGTTCGACCTCGCCCAGCAGGGTGTTCAGGACGCCATCCAGTGCCTCCTGGCTGTCAGCCGCGCGCACGGCCTGCTCAACGGCGGCCGAAAGCCGTCCCCCGGCCAGCAGTTCTGTCCCCTCCGTCGCCGCCAGCGCCATCGGCGAACCCATGAGCTCGACCTTGTCCTCGACCCGCCGCACGCGGATCAGGTGTGGGCGCAGCGGCGACAGGCCGTGCCGCAGCACCAGCTCGAAGGCATGCCGCCCGTCGCCGATACCGCTCTGCTGCAGGTCCGGCCGGTAGCGGTTGGCACTGACACGGGCGATCACGCCGTCGCCATCCAGGATTTCCAGCTCCACGGCTTCGTCGGGCCAATCCGGCATCCAGGCCCACCCGGCGATCAGCCGGTCCTCGACCCGGTCCAGGAAACCCTGCAACCGCGGCAGCGCCTCGTCCTCCACGTCGAGCAGGCCGGACAGCCGCCGCCGCACCCGACGCAGCGTTTCCCCTGCCTCGACGCGCGGCGCGCAGAACGCCCAGCTGGCGCTTTCGTTGCCGGGATACAGTGCCTGGAACTCACCGGCGTTGTGGAACATCTCGCGGCTGTCGCAGTCCACGAAACTCTCCGCCGGCGCACCCTCGGCGAAGATCACGTCATGGCTTTCCAGTTCGACGTGGAAATACTGCACCGGCGCCATGTCCGGATGCCGCGTGATCGTGGTGCCGTTCACCAACAGCTCTGCGGGGATCAACACCTCGTCCAGGTACAGGGCGTGCTTGGGCGAAACATACAGATCGCGCCGCGGCAGGCCACCGCCCAGCGCGCCGGCGGCAATGCGGATCGGAATCACATCGGCGCCTTGCACCAGCAGGGGCTGGTCATAGCTGCGCCGCCCGATCCACCGGATCGGCCGCGCCGCCCCCGACAGTGTGACCACCTTGTCGCCGATCGCCAGCGCCTCGACCGGCACGTCGCCGCGATCCGTCAGGATCAGCGTTCCGGCGCAGTAACAGGGAGTCCGGTCGACGGTCAGCAGGCTGCCGCCGGTTCCATCCGGCGTCAGCGCAAAGATGCCGCCGGTCACCGCACCGATATCGGCCGCCGCGGCTGGCGTCAGCCCGACCGTTGCCACGACGACAGCGCCGCTGTGCACCAGCAGGCTGGTCCCCGACAGCGTCACGCTGGTCGTCAAACCACTGAGAACGTCGGCGAAGTCAATCACCCCACCACTGATCGGATCCAGTTCGTCGATCAGCGCCCCATTGTGCACAACCAACCGGCCACCACTCGCGACGGAGCCGCTCGTGGCGCTGCCGCCCGAGGACACGATCTCCGTGCCGCCGCTCTCCACCGCGATGAAGCGCGCGGCCCCGGCGGACACCACAACCTCGGTTCCGCCGATTTTAACCCGTGTCAGCACGGTCGTGCCGCTGTCGAGCAGCAGGCCGCCACTGGAGATGATTGTTCCGCTCGCGGTCGCGCCGGACAGGACGACCTCGCTACCGCCGCTGCTGACCACTGCGGATATCGTTATTCCGCCGTCCAGCAGCAGGCCCCCGCCCACCACTGTGGCGGAGACCGACGAGCCGCCGAGCGAGGTGATTTCGGTACCGCCGGAACCCACGAGGGTGCCGATCGCGCTGCCGCCGGACGACACGATTTCCGTGCCGCCGCTCGCAATGTTCGTGGCGCTGGCCGTCCCGCCACTGCTGACCAGTTCGATGGCGCTTTGGCCGATGAACGTGCCACTGGTCAGGCCGCCGTCGAGCAGGCGTCCGCCGCTGTTGATGACGGTTCCGTTGGCGGTGGCGCCGGCAGCGACGATCTCTGTCCCACCGAGCAACTGGGCGACGTTCGTCGTGCCGCTGTCCACCAACGTCACGCCGGCCTGGACCAGCAGGCCATTCGCGGTGATCCCGCTGCCCACCACTTCCGTGCCGCCGCTATTGATCAGCAGACCGGGGGCGGAACCTCCGGCGAACACAAAGGTGCCGCCCGATGAAACGATGGTGTTGCTGGCTGCGCCGCCTGGAACGACAATTTCGACGGCGCCGGCGGACACGAAGCTGTTGATCGTCGTGCCGCTCACGCGCAGCGTGATGCCGCTGGAAACCGTGGCGCCGGCGGACGTGATGCCGCTGCCGATCACGGCTGTGCCGCCGGAGGACATGGTCAGGCCGACGGCGGATCCGCCGGCGTAGACGATGGCGCCGCCACTCAGCACCGTGGTGTTGCTCGCGGTTCCGCCCGCTGCGAGGATTTCGGTGCCGCCGGCCGATACCGTCACGCTGATGGTCGTGCCGCTATCGGCCAGCGTGGCGCCGCTGGAGACAAACACCAGCCTGGCCGACGTTAGGAGGGGCACGGTGTAGGTGCCCGCCCTGACAATCGTCGAGCCGCCGGTCTGCACATTCAGGCCGGTCGCGGAGCCGCCGGCGAAGATGATGACACCGCCACTCTGAACGGTGGTGCCATTGGCGAACCCGCTGGACAGAATGATTTCGGTTCCGCCGGGGCCGACCTGCGCCCCGATCGTGGTGCCGCTGACGACCAGGACCGCGCCCGACGACACGGTCGGCCCGTTGAGCGTGAAACCGCTCCCGGCCACTTCGGTGCCGCCGCTTTCGATCGTAAGGGAGGTGATCTGCCCGCCGGAAAAGACGATTGTGCCGCCGCTCTTGACCGTGGCCGAGCTGGCCAGGGCGCCGGCGGAGACTATTTCAAGGCCGCCGTTGCTGACGACGTTGTTCAGCGCGCTGCCATTGACGACCAGGGTGATACCGCCGGTGACATCGGCGACGCTCCCGGACAGGGCGATGCCAGCCCCGATCACCTCGGTTGCGCCGCTGGCGAGGGAGAGTGCGGAGATGATGCCGCCGGCATAGGCGATCGTCCCGCCGCTCAGGACGCTGACGGACGTCGCCGTGCCGCCCGAGGACACGATCTCGGTCCCGCCGCTGCTGACACTGTTGGAACTGGCGATGCCGCTGAGGATCAGCGTGACGCCGGAGCCGACGCCGGCACTGGACGTCGCAAAGGTCACGCCGCTGGCCACAACTTCGGTCGCGCCGGCCAGAAGAGTGAGCGAGGGCGCCGACCCGCCGGCGAAGACGATGGCGCCGGCGCTCGACACCGTCGTCGCAACGGCAACCCCGCCGGAGGAGACAATCTCGCTGCCGCCCTGGCTGATGACCGTGGCCGAGGCCGTGGCGCCCGATGTGACGACCTGGCTGCCACCGAAGCTCAGCACCGCCCCGCTGGCGAATGCGCCTGCTCCCAGCAGCTGCGTGCCGCCGAACCGCAGCGCCGCCCCGATGGTCGTGGCCCCGGACGCAACAACTTCGCTGCCGCCGGAACTGACAATCGTGCCGCGCACGGTGCCGCTGTCGAGCAGCAGACCGCCCAGCAGGATCGCACCGGACCCGGCGCCGCCCACCGCAATCACCTCGGTGCCGCCGGAACTGACGCTCGCCGCGTTCGCGCTGCCGCCGGACAGCACAACCTGGGTGGCGCCGCTGCCAATGACCGTGGCGTTCGCGGTGCCACCGCTGGAGACGATTTCGCTGCCGCCACTGGACAAGGTCGTGGCGCTGGCCGTGCCGCCGGACACGATGACGGCCACCCCGCCAGCGCTGATGCTGGCGCCAGACGCGAGGCCGCTGTCCAGCAGGATACCGCCGCCGCGGATCAAGGTCCCGACGGCAGTGCCTGCCGACAGCACCAACTCGGTGCCGCCGCTGCTGACGACGGCACCGCTGGCAAGGCCAGCCTGTGCCACCACCTCCGTCGCACCGCTCAATATGATCGTGCCGCTGGCTGTGCCCAGCGGCTGGATGGTGTCACTGGCTCCGGCGCTGATGGTGAGGCCGATTGCGGTGCCGCCCACGACGATTGCGGCGCTGCCGCCGCTCAGCAGCGTGCCGCTGACAACCCGGCCACCGGACGCGATAAGCTCAAGGCCGCCGGCGCTGACGGCGTTGGCGCTGGCAACACCGCTGACGATCAGGGTTTCGCCGTCGGTCACGCTAGCGCTCGTCCCAGTGAGGGTCGCGCCGCTGGCGATGATCCGTGTGCCGCCGCTTGACACTGTCGGCGCCGAGACCGTGCCGCCGGCGTAGACCAGCACGCCGCCCGACTGCACCGTGGTGAATGCCGCGCTGCCGCCGGACGCGACGATTTCCGTGCCGCCGCTGGCGAGCGTGGCATTGCTGGTGATGCCGCTCGCCACCAGGGTCACGCCGGCCCCGACATTGGCGCTGGCGCCGGACAGCGTCACGCCGCTGGCAACGATCTCGGTCGCGCCGCTGCTGACGACCACGTTCAGCGCCGTGCCGCCGGAGAAGATCAGCGTGCCCAATGTCAGCACGGTCGTGCCCGACGCTATGCCGCCGGATGCCAGGATCTCGCGGCCGAAGGCGCTGACCGTGTTGCTGGTGACGCCGCCGCTGACCACCAGCGCGGCGCCGCTGGTGACGTCGCCGCTGCCGCCACTGAGCGTGATGCCGCTGGCGATGACCGCCGTGCCGCCGCCGGCGACCGTGACCGCCGTCGCGGTGCCGCCGCTGTAAACGAGGGTGCCGCCGCTCGAAACCGTGGTGGCCGAGGCGTTGCCGCCGGACGGCAGGATTTCGGTGCCGCCTGCGCTCACCGTGTTGCTGACCACGCCGCCACTGACGATCAGCGCCACGCCAGCCGGTGTGTCGCCGCTGGCGCCGCTGAGGGTGATGCCGCTGGCGATGATCTCGGTGGCGCCGCTACTCAGGTTGAGGGCTGTCGCAGTGCCGCCGGAATACAGGATCGTGCCGCCGCTCAGCACCGTGAGGCCGCTGGCGGAGCCGCCCGAAAGCAGGACGACAGTGGCGCCGCTGCTGACCACCGAACCGGCATCGCGGCCGCCCGAGGAGATGATCTCGGTGGCGCCGCTCAGTAGCCTCGTGCCCGATGCGGTCCCGCCCGATGCGATGATCTCGCTGCCGCCCGCGGACACCGAGTTGGATGTGACCACTCCGGAAACGATCAGCGCGATGCCGTTGGCCACGCGAGCGCTGGCCCCGCTGAGCGTCGTGCCGCTGGCGATGATTTCGGTCGCGCCGCTGGCGATCGAGAGCCCGCCGCTGGTTACGAGCGCGCTGACAACGCCACCGGCAAAGACCAGCACGCCGCCCGCTGCGACGGTCATGCCCTGGGCGGTGCCGCCGGAGCCCAGGATCTCGGTGCCGCCACTGCTGACCGTGGTCGCGACCGACACGCCCGAGGCGAGACCGCCGGCGACAACCATCGTGCCGCCGCTCGACACGATGGTCCCGCTGTCAATGCCGTTGACCAGGACCTCGGTGCCGCCGGCCGAGATCGCGGCGCTGACCATGGTACCGCGGACTTCCAGGACCTGGCCGCCGGAGACGGCGAAGTTGCTGGTGCGATAGGCGATGTCGATGACCTCGGTGGCGCCACTGGAGAGCAGCAACCCAGGCGCCTGCCCAAGACCCGAGAAGTAGAAGACACCGCCGCTCAAGACCGTTGTTGAAACCGCACGGCCACCGGCCAGGATTTCCCTGCCGCCGCCGCTGATGATCGCGTTGACCGTCGACCCGCCGCTGAGCAGCAGGGTGACGCCGCTGCCGATCGCGGGGTTGATCGCCGTGCCGCCGGCGGTCACGGTCTCGGTGGCGCCGGCGCTGAGCGTCAGGCCCGTGACGGCCCCCCCGGCAATGACCATCGTACCGCCGCTGAGGACGCTGACATTGGCGCCACTGCCGCCGGATGAGAGGATTTCGCGGCCGCCCGCGCTGACGGTGTTGCCGCTGACGGTGCCGCTGACCACCAGCGTGACCCCGCTTGCGACGCTGCCGCTGGCGCCGCTGAGGGTTATACCGGATGCAACGATCTCCGTGCCGCCGCTGCTGACGGTCAACGTCGTGGCGGTGCCGCCCGCGAACACCATGGTGCCGCCCGCCAGGACGGTGGCCGCCGCGGCGCTGCCGCCCGAAGAGAGGAAGGCGACGCCGGCATTGCCAATGGTGGTGGCACTCGCGATGCCGCCCGAGGACACCACCGTGCTGCCGCCGCTGCTCACGCTGTTGCCGCTGGCCAGGCCACCGGCGAGGATGATGTCCGTCCCGCCCGACGTCACCGTTTCCGCCAGCGCCAGGCCGCCAGTGGCGACGATCTCGACGCCGCCGGCCCCGATGCTGTTGCCCACGGCCGTGCCGCTGACGATCAGCGTCACGCCACCGGACACACTGCCACTCGCGCCGCTGAGCGTGATGCCGGAAAGAATGATTTCGCTGGCGCCGCTGCTTAGGACAAGGCCGAGTTCGGTGCCGCCGGCATAGTAGACCGCGCCGCCCGCCTTGACGATTGTCCCGCTGGCCGTGCCACCGGAAAACACCGTTTCGGTGCCGCCATTGCTAATTGTCGTCGCGCTGGCAAGGCCGCCGGAGAAGATCAGTTCGCCGGCGCCGCTGCTCACGACGATGCCGCTGGCGAACGCGCCAGCGGACAGATACTCCAGCCCGCCGCCAACCAGGACGGTGCCGAAGGCGGTTCCGCCGGAGGAGCCGACCTCCGTGCCGCCGGCGCTGACAATTGTATTGCTGGCTACGCCACCGGCCAGGATGATCTCGCTGCCCCCTGACAGCACGGTGCCGATGGCCAGGCCGGTATCGAGGAGGACGCCGCCGCGGACGATGGTGGCGGAGGCGACGCCCCCGGTTGCGATGAGTTCAGTGCCGCCGCTGATGGTGGTGGCGCTGGCAAGGCCACCGGAGGACACGATCTCGGTGCCGCCGCTGCTGACGGAGGTGGCGCTGGCAAGGCCGCCGGAGGACACGATCTCGGTGCCGCCGGAACTGACCGTGGTGGCCGAACCGGTGCCGCCGGCCGAGATGATTTCCACGCCGCCATTCTGCACTATGGCACCCGCGGCGCTGCCGCCGGATGCCACGAGTTCGAGGCCGCCACTGGCGATCGTGTTGGCACTGGCGACACCGCTGACGATCAGCGTGATGCCGCTGCCGACGGCCGCGCTGGCTCCGGATAGCACAACGCCTGCCGCAACGATCTCGGTCGCGCCGCTGGCCAGCGCCATGCCCAGTGCCGTTCCGCCGGCAAAGACAAGCGCGCCGCCGGCGGCGATGGTGCCGCCGCTGGCGGTGCCACCGGAGGCAAGGATCTCGGTCGCGCCGCTGCTCACGACGTTGCTCAGCGTCGTGCCGCTGTCGATCAGCACGATTCCGTTGGCAACGTTCGCCGACGCGCCGCTGAGGGTGATGCCGCTGGCGACGATTTCCGTGGCGCCGCTGGCGATACTCGGACCCAGGGCCGTGCCGCCGGCGAAAACAAGCACGCCGCCCGCCAGCACGGTCGTGCCGGAGTCGACGCCGCCGCTAGAGAGGATTTCGGTGCCGCCGCTGCTGACCACCGTGGCGCTGGCAACGCCGCCGGAGCCGACGATTTCCGTGCCGCCGGCGCTGATGACGGCAGAGATGGTGGTGCCGCTGTCAACCAAAAGGCCGCCGCTCAGGACCAGCGTCGAGATCGCCGGATCGCCCGGCGCGGCGATCTCGACGCCGCCGTAGCTGACCACCGTGGCGATCGAGGTGCCGCCGGAGGACACCACCTCCGTGCCACCGCTGATGATGATCGTTCCGCTGGCAAGCCCGCCGCTCACCACCAGTTCGGTTCCGCCTACAATGGCACTGATGGTCGTGCCGCTGTCGGTGAGGAGGACGCCGCTGCTGACGATCGCGTCGGTCCAGGTGGCCCCGGCAAGCACAAACTCACGCGCGCCCGCCTCGGCGACCAGGTCGCTGATCGTGCCGCCGGCGTATATGAGCGTTCCGCCGCTTGCCAGCGTGATGCCGAGGATGCTGCCGCCGGCGGAGATGATCTCGGTCCCGCCGCTGCTGACGACAATCGCGCTTGCCACACCGCCGGACGCGACGATTTCGGTGCCGCCGCTGCCGACCACGGTGGCGCTTACGAGGCCACCCGAGGAGACGAACTCGGTGCCGCCACTGCCGACCAGCGTTCCAAGTGCCGTCGCACCCGACAGCACAACCTCGCTGCCGCCCAGGGTGATGATCGTCCCGGAAGCCGTCGCGTTGTCGTAAAGGATCTCGGTGCCGCCGGAGAGTGCCGCGCCGAGCGTCGTGCCGCTGTCCAGCAGCATGCCGCCCGCCAGTACTGTCGGGCCAATGGCCGTGCCGCCATAGATGACGATTTCCGTCGCGCCGCTGCCGACGGACGCGCTCACCGCGCTACCGCCGGAGGAAACGATCTGGGTGCCGCCACTCAGCAGCGACTGCCAGGCTCCACCGCCGTAGGAGATGGTCTGGACGGCGCTGTCGTTCAGCACCGCAGCCGAGGCGGTGCCGCCGGCGGAAACGATCTGGCTGCCCCCACCGGTCAGGATCGCGCCAAGAGCCCGGCCGGCGCTGAAGATGACCTGCACAGCGCCGTCGGTGATTGATGCGTCGACGGCCGTGCCGCGGGAGAAGATCGCCTCGCTGCCGCCCGACAGCACGGTCGTCGCTGATGCCGTGCCGCCGGAGGACACCGCCTCCAGGCCGCCGCTACTGACGATGGTGCCGCTGGCCAGGCCCAGGACCGTCTCTGTGCCGCCGCTCTTGACGGTCGCGGCGAGGCCCGTTCCGCCGCCGCTGATGATCTCCTGCGCACCGGCGGATACCACCGCTCCACTTGCGGTGCCGCCGCTATAGACGACTTCGCTCCCGGAGCTCTTGACAACCGTGCCGATGGCCAGGCCACCCGACGAAACGTTGTTGCGCGCGCCCGGTCCCCAGACGATCAGGCTGCTCTCTGTGCCGCCGCTGTTCTGGATAGTCCCCGAGTCAAACACGACGCCACTGAGCGTCGTGCCGCCGGCAAACACGAAGCCGCGCCCGCTCGGATTGATTATGGCAGCCGACGCCACGCCGCCGCTGCTGACGGCGATCGCACCGCCACTGCTGACGGTGGTGAGCTGCGCGAAGCCTTCGGGCGCAACGGTCTGCGTGCCACCGTTCTTGACGGCGGTGTAGAGCGCGCTGCCGCCGGAAAATACCGTCTGGCGGTTCAACACCGTCCCGCTGAGATCAAGCCCGTATACGTCCTCCGTACCGAGCACCTGCGCACTGATGGCGACGCCGCCGGCTGCAACGACTTCCTTGCCGCCCAGATTGATCGTGTTGGAGATGGCTGTGCCGCTGACCAGCAGAGTCAGGCCGCTGATCACTGTACCGGAGCTGCCGAACAGGCTGCTGCCGGCGACATACGTGTAGGAGCTGGCGACGATTTCCGTCGCGCCCGCCCGGAAGATAGGCCCAGCAATCCGGCCACCGGCAAAGACCAGGACACCGCCGGAGGAG
>JAFEFW010000651.1 GCA_018240405.1 Pseudomonadota bacterium | reverse complement strand
GCCGGTCTCGGGAGTTGGAGCAGATGAATGCCAGCCTGTCGCGCAGCAATGAGGAGTTGGAGGCCTTTGCCTTTGTCGCTTCGCACGATCTGCGTGAGCCCCTGCGGCAGATCGAGACATTCAGCACGCTGCTGCGCCGGGACTTGGGCGACGATGCATCGGCGGCCGCCAAATCCGCGCGCTGGTTTGAGGGGATCGAGACGTCCTCCAAGCGGATGCGCACCTTGATCAATGACCTGACCGAATACGCCCGGCTGGGCCGCCATGCGCTGCCCTTTGCGCCGACGGATCTCGGTCAATTGCTGGCTGCCGTCCGGGCTGACCTTGGCGTTGTCATCGACGACGCCAAGGCGAGGCTGTTTGTCGACAACCTGCCAGTGGTGATGTGCGATCAGACGCAGCTTCGCCAGGTGTTTCAGAATTTGATTTCAAATGCGGTCAAGTACCGGCATCCGGACCGGCCGCCTGTGATTACTATCAATGCAGCGATCCGCTCTGTTCCCGGCGGTCGTTTGGCAGTCTCACAGGCGTTGGAAATCAGCGTGTCCGACAACGGGATTGGCTTTGAAGAGCGCCACCGGGAGCGGATTTTCGAGCCGTTCCAGCGACTGCACAGCATGGACGACTATGAGGGCAGCGGGATCGGCCTGGCCATCTGCCGGAAAATCATCGATCGTCATGGCGGTGCAATAACGGCTGTGGGCAAACCGGGGGAGGGCGCCGTGTTCACTTTTACCTTGCCCCTGCGGCCGCTGCCCGGACAGAGCGGAGAGCAGGCGTGAACGCGGCTGCATCTCCGGCTCAAGGCCACGAGCCGCTTCTGATTCTTGTCGCCGAGGACAACCGGTATGACCGGCTGATCCTCCAGGAGGTCTTTGCTGAGCTGAACTGGAACGTCACGCTCCGTTTCGTGGCCCACGGCGAGGAAGCGGTAGACTACCTGAAGCGTCGCGACCGCTACGCCGCACCGGGCGCCGCGCCGCGTCCCGCGCTGATCCTGATGGATCTGAACATGCCGCGCATGACCGGCGATGAGGTGCTGCGGCAGATTCGTGCCGATCCCGAACTGTGCATGTTGCCGGTCATCGTACTTTCGACCGCGGACAGCCCGAAGCTGGTGGTCCAGGCTTATGCCAGCGGCATCAACGCGTTCATGACCAAACCCGGTGGGTTCGACGAATTTGTTGAACTGTTCCGGAAATTCGGCGCTTTTTGGCTTGAGGCCGCCAAGTTGCCCATCGCGGACGCCGCCGCCTGATCAGAAAGGCCAGGTCAATGCGAATCCTGCTGATCGACGATTCTGCCGCCTATTACGAAGAGTTCGCCCGGCTACTGGCGGATTCGGGCGTCGTATTTTCCGCCCTCGACCGCGCCGCGGACAGTGCGGAGGGACATCGCCTGATGGCGTCGGACGTCCACGACATCTACTTCGTCGATTACCGTCTGCCGGGCGACACCGGACTTCGCGTCATCGAGGCGGCGCGGCAGCGCGGCGTGATCAAGCCGATCATCGTATTGACTGGTTACGATCATCCGCAGGTTGACCGTTCCGCCGAAGCGGCCGGCGCCAATGACTACCTGCCGAAGGGCGAGTTCACGCCACAGATGCTTGGCCGCGCCATTCGCTACGCGGTCAGCAACGTCCAGGCCGTCCGCGCCGCCTGGGAAGCGGAGAGCCGGCTTCGCATGGCACAGGACTCGGCTGAAATCGGCACGTGGGACTGGGATATCCGGGCGCAGACGGTGCACTGGTCTGACCGCCTGTACGAGATCTACGGCGTAACGCCCCCCGTGCCGCCGGCCGAGCTTTACACCACTTGGCTCGAAAGCCTGCATCCGGACGACCGGGCGGCCGCGCAGGCCGCGGCCACTGCGGCTCTCGCGGGCATCGCACCGCTGAAAAGCCTGTTCCGCATCGTCCGTCCACGCCCGGGGGCCGAGCCGGAGATTCGCTGGATCTCCAGCACGGGCGAGGTCCTGCGCGATCCATCAGGGCGACCGGTCCGGGTAATCGGGGTCAATGTCGACGTCACCGAACAACAGCAGGCGCTGGCGGATATGCGCGCCAAGCAGGCGGAAGCGGAGGCCAGCCGGCACGAAAGCGAAGCCCGCTTCCGGACCTATTTCGAAACCGCGTCCGATTGCATGTTCCATCTGCGGGTCGAGCCGGACGGCCGCTTTGTCTACGTGACGGCGAACCCGGTCGCTCTGGCTTCCAGCGGTGTCACGCTGGAGCAACTGCGCGGGCACACCCCGGAAGAGATGCTGGGCCCGGAGAAGGGCCCCATGATGACCCAGGGCCTGCGCCAGGTTGTCAGCACCGGCCAGCCATATCGTTTTGAACCAACCTGGGACATGGCTGGCGGTAAGGTGACCTATGACGCCGTATACCTCCCGCTCCGCAGTGAAGCCGGCGAGATCGTCGGCATTCTCGGCATCGCCCGTGACATTACGGAGCGGCGGCGGCTGGAAGCCGCGGCCCGGCAGGCGAGCAAGATGGAAGCGCTCGGCCAACTGGCCGGTGGCGTCGCCCACGACTTCAACAACGTATTGACCGGTGTCCATGGCTTTTTCGAACTGCTGGCCCGGCAAAAGGGGCAAACAGAGCGCGCGCAGCGATTGATCGCGCAGGGTCTGCGGGCGGCGGAGCGCGGCAAGGCGCTGACGGACCGGCTGCTGGCATTCTCCCGCCAACAGCCGCTGACCAGCCGGCCGATCGATATCAATACGTCGCTGAACGAATTGTCGGAGATGCTGAGCACCAGCCTTGGCCTTAACGTCCGGCTCGGCCAGCAGCTTGCGCCCGATCTATGGCCGGCGCTCGCCGATCGTAATCAATTCGAACTGGCCTTGATGAACCTTGCCATCAACGCGCGTGATGCCATGCCGCTGGGCGGCAGCCTGACGTTTGAAACCTGCAATGAAGTCGTTTCTGCACCGGCAGGCGACGAGATCAAGCCGGGGGATTATGTGACCGTCACGGTTACTGACACCGGAAGCGGGATGCCGCCCGATATACTGGCCCGTGTGCTGGAGCCGTTTTTCACCACAAAGGAGCCCGGCAAGGGCACCGGCCTCGGGCTCAGCATGGTGCACGGGGTGATGCGCCAGATGGGTGGCGGCATGACCATTGCAAGCGAACCCGGAACAGGCACGCGGATCAAGCTGTATCTGCGGCGGGCGCCGGTCAATGTCGTCGCGGCGACGGCGCCGATGCGATCGCTCGCGGCCGGACCGGCGACGCTCCTCGTGGTCGACGATGATCCTGACACGCAAGCCGTCATTACGGCGTTCGCCGCGGAGGCCGGCTATGTCACCATTGCCGCACCGGGCGTGAGCAGTGCGATTGAGATCCTGGCAACCAACCGTGCGGTTGACGTCCTGATCGCGGATGCCTCTCTGCCGGGCTTGTCCGGTGCGGCGTTGATCGCCAGGGCAAGGCAGGCGCGGCCCGATTTGGCAGTCCTGCTGATCTCTGCCTCGGCAACGTCAGACGGACCCGCGGCGGTCGGCGAGGTCTTCACACTGCGCAAGCCGTTCGGCAAGGATGCGTTCGATAACGCCCTGGCCACCGCCATGATGGCAGTCGCCGGTCAGGCAGAGGATGAGCTTCCACATCGCGGCGGCTCCCTGACAACGAACTGACGCGGTGCCGGCGGGCACGGGTACGTTACTGCGGTGGCACTAATGCAACCGGCGGGGCCGTGCCCTCCTGTTCATGTCGGTGCCCGAGCCGATCACGCACTCTTCATCGCGGCTGACGCCGATAGCACGGTCGGTGACGCTCACCGTAAGATCGCCCGGGCCGCAACGGCCGTATGAACCACCGTCCGGTCTTTGCGTGTTCCGCGTGCTTTGCGGTTTCATGCTCCTGGTTATTGCGACCCATTCGAGCAGAGGATCCTGTTGCAGCGCGGTGGACCCATTGCGGCGGTCCAGAGTGCAAAGGCCGCTCAATACCATCAGCCTTGCCTGGACAGAAACGAGCAGCAGATCGACTTGACCGTCCACGTGACCGCACGCGGCAAACTGAACCGGGTCCGGCGTTCGGCAGGCGGTGTACAGCAAAAGCCCGGCGCCATGATGGCGCCGGGCTTCCGTTATGCGGTTCGGGCTGGGTTACAGCCGGCGCCGCGGATCCGTTTCCGGCAGGGTCGAGCCAGGCGCCACCGGATCGGACGACAAGCCCGCCGGCGGAACCGCGCCGGACCGCATGCCGGCCCGCTCCTCGCGCAACCGGACGTCCTCGACCGGATCGACGGCAACCGTCCGGCTCTCGTCGAACCCCGTCCAGCTGTCGCCGTAGCTGGAGCGGCGCTGACGCCAGTCGACCGGGTTGTGACGGCCCATGATCTCCTCGACCCGCGTCGCTTCGGCGTCGGTGGTGCGGACGGTCACCAGCGTGCCGCCGCCCCGCACGCCTTCAGCGTAGACGTCAGCCTCTTCGCGGCTGACACCCGCGCCGGTCAGGCTGCCGACCAGGCCACCCGCCGCCGCGCCGACACCGGCGCCGGCCAGTGTCGCAATCAGCCAGCCCGCCGCGACAACAGGTCCGATGCCGGGAATTGCCAGGGCGCCCAGGCCCGCTGCCAGCCCGAGGCCGCCGCCGATCGCCGTGCCAGCCACCGCGCCGGTGCCGGCGCCGCTACTGGCGTCAGCTTCGGTTGTGGTGGTGCCGGTTGACGTCGTGCGGTGGTGCTCACTGTTCGAGACCATGCTGATCTCGCTGTGCGCCACGCCGGCAGCCTCAAGGTCGTGAACGACCTTCTGCGCGTCCTCGTAATGGTCGTATAAATGAGCGATCGTGCGCTGTGCCATGATTCTGATTCCTTACTGCGCTACGCCGACGTTACCTTTGTAGTCGAGCCAGACCCGAGCCGGGTTGCCGCCCTTCTGGGCCTCACCCCGCCAAACGCCATCGTCGTCCTTGGCCAGGTTCGTCACGTTGGCGAAGCCTTCTTTCTCCATGCGCGACTTGGCCTGCGCCGCGGTGAAGCTGTTGGCGCCGTGGGCTGGCTGCATCGCGTTTGCACTGGTGGTCGCGACCGCCTGGTTGGTCTCGCCGGAGGCCGCCTGCTGATCGGTGCGATTGCCGGGCGCACCGGGTGGAATGACGCCGGAACGCGTGGTCGTCCCGGTGCCCATCGTCCCGCTATGGTCGGCCGGCGGTGTCCGTGTCGATGGCGTCGTCGTTGATGGCGTCGTCGTCGTGCCGGTCGTGGGCTGGGCAAAAGCCGGCGCAGTCGCCAGCATCGCCGCCGCGGCGAGGCCGAGGAGTGTCGGTTTCATCGTCTGCTCCTGATCATCGTTGCGCTGTGACATCGGCAACGGCCGATGTGAGCCGGGCCAGTCCGCGGCCCGGCTTGCTCTCACGCCAAATAGAACGCAGCCGCTGACTTCGGGTTTCACCGGTAGGCCGGCGCCGATCCTTTCACATCTGTGAAAGATGCGGGCACGTCCCGCCGGCGGGTTGGCGTGGGATGGCGCCAGCCGCCGCCTGCTGCGCGGGACGGCGTGCTCATCAGCCTTGCGTACACGCCATGGACGATCACCCGCTGCCGCCGATGATGATCAATCACAGGGATTTCAGTGACTTGCAGGTGAGCCCGGGGCAGCCGCGTGATCCGGGGTGGCGGCTTCGTTCCGCAAAGCTCCTTGCTTCCGCCTTGGTTCGCGGCTAACGGTGCGCGCTTTCATCCCTCAGGAGACCAAATCCATGTCGTACAGGGTCGCGGTTGTCGGCGCCACCGGGGCAGTCGGACGCGAAATGCTGAAAACCCTGACGGAGCGGAACTTCCCGATTACGGACGTTGCCGCCGTGGCGTCCGGCCGTTCGGCCGGTGCGGAAGTCTCCTTTGGCGACAAACGGGTGTTGAAGGTGCAGAACCTCGACACATTCGACTTCAGCGGCTGGGATATCGGCCTGTTCAGCCCGGGGGCCTCGGTATCTGCCGTGCACGCCCCCCGCGCCGCGTCGCAAGGCTGCGTGGTGATCGACAATACCTCGCAGTTCCGTATGGAACAGGACATCCCGCTGGTGGTGCCGGAAGTGAACCCGGAAGCGCTGCGCCATTTCGCCAAGCGCGGCATCATTGCCAATCCGAACTGCTCGACCATTCAGATGGTGGTGGCGCTGAAGCCGCTGCACGATGAGTTCCGGATCAAGCGGGTGGTCGTCTCGACCTACCAGTCCGTCTCCGGCGCCGGCAAGGAAGCCATGGACGAGCTGTACAACCACACCAAGAGCGTGTTCGTGCATGAGCAAAGCCCGCATGAACAGTTCACCAAGGAAATCGCCTTCAACTGTATCCCGCATATCGACAAGTTCATGGACGATGGCTCCACCAAGGAAGAGTGGAAGATGGTGGTCGAGACGAAGAAGATCCTCGACCCGAACATCGCCGTGTTCGCCACCTGCGTCCGCGTGCCGGTGTTCATCGGCCACGGCGAGTCGGTGACGGTCGAGTTCGAGAAGCCGGTGGCGGCGGGTGAGGCGCGGGCCCTGCTGCGTGAGGCGCCGGGCGTCGAGGTGGTCGATGTCCGTGAGGACGGCGGCTACGTCACGCAGCTGGAGTGCCAGGGTGAGGACGCGGTGTTCGTCTCGCGCATCCGCAAGGACCCGACGGTCGAGCACGGGCTGTCCTTCTGGTGCGTCTCCGACAATCTGCGCAAGGGTGCTGCGCTGAACGCGGTGCAGATCGCCGAAACGATGATCGCGATGAACCTGCTGACGCGGAAGGCGGCCTAGGCGGTCAGTGGTCGCGCCTGGCGCGACCACCCACGGCTCTGGTTCCGCATCTACGGATCGATCGCCTGGCGAAACCGTGCGATCGCGTCCGGCAGTCCTTCGATAAGCACCCCTGCAGCCGCAACGGCTGGCTCCGCTTTCCGCTGGCTGAAATTGTCGTAGGTGCGCGACGCCACGTTGCGGAACTGCCGGGTTTCATCCGCGGCTTCGGCCATGTCGCCTTCCAGAATGGCTGGCCTCTGCCCAACTGCCCTCGCAACCCGTCGTATCAGGTCGGCGTGCCAGTGCCGCCCGCTCGGCGCCTCTTCCCCGAACATCTCAAGAATGCGGAGCAGCGCGTTCTCGAGCGATGTATGGCCAGCCTGCATCGCGTGCTTGAAGGCCATTTCCAGGGTGTAGCGATCTTCATTGGCCCGCTTGAGGCGGTCGAAGATTTCGACCGCGCCGGCATAATGATGCACAGCGGAGTCTATGCCTGCCTCTATTTCGATCCAGCGGGCGTCGCTCATGCCAGCACCTGCAGGTCGGGCTCGATGTGCGCCAAAAACTTCGGCTTGCACCAGCCGAACGGCATGATGTCGGGCTCCAGCTTACGGTCCCAGCAGGCCCACTCGGCAAAGCCCCACGCCGCGCGTTCCGTGTCGTCCGGAAAATCCACCAGAATGTCGACGTCGCTGTCGAACCGCATGGTATTTCGAGCGGCAGAGCCGAACAGCAGGAAGCGGCCGCCATGGGTGCGGGCGTACTCGGTCAGCACCGCACGCAGTTCCTCGACCGCGTGCCGCTTGCGGTCGGCCTCCGCCGCCTTGCGTTCCGTCAGAGTGACGATCTGCATGGCGTCCCTATAGCACGACCGGCCGCCGCTTACAGGATCGCCGCTGCCAACCGCCGCGCCAGCTCCGGCGCGGCTGCCTCCGGCACATTGGTGAAGCCCAGCAGCAGACCGGCGCCCGCGTGCCCGGTCATCGATTGCTGCGACAGTGCCGCTGGACCCAGCCCCGCCGCCAGGGCGCGCCGCACCAGCTCCGTATCCGGCGCGCCGTCCGCCACGCGTGCCAGCAGATGCATGCCGCCGGCCTGCAGCGTCACCGCCAGCCGGTCACCGAACACCTCCTCCAGCGCCGCGGCCAGCGCCGCGCGGCGCGCGGCATACAGCGACCGCATCCGCCGCAGGTGCCGGGCGAAATACCCGTCGGTGATGAAGCCGGCGACGACACGCTGTTCCAGCGCCGGCAACCCCGCCTGCAGCGTGCGCGCCGCCGCCCGCAGGCGCGGCAGCAGCAACGGCGGCGGCACGAGGTAGCCGAGCCGCAGGCCGGGAAACAGCACCTTGCTGAAGCTGCCGACGTACAGCACGCGTTCGGCGCGATCGAGGCTCTTCAGCGCCGGCAACGGTCGGCCCGTGTAGCGGAACTCGCTGTCGTAATCATCCTCGATGACCCAGGCATCCGCGGCCTCAGCCCATTCCAGCAGCGCCAGTCGCCGTGGCAGCGACAGTGCCACGCCCGTCGGCGACTGGTGCGTCGGTGTCACCACGACGAAGCGCACGTCCGGTGCGGCGGCGCGGGCGGCGGCCACGTCCAGGCCGGCCGCATCGACCGGCGCGGGAACCAGACGAGCGCCAGCCTGGGCCAGTGCCTCGCGGGCCAGGAAATAGCCGGGGTCCTCGATGACTGCCGTGTCGCCGGGTTGCAGCAGCGCATGGGTCAGCAGCGCCAGCGCCCCCTGGAAGCCGGCAGTGACGATCACCCCGCCGCCCTGGCACACGATGCCGCGTGCCACGCCCAGGTAGGCGGCGATGGCCTCGCGCAGGGCCGGCAGGCCAGTCGGGTCGGGGTAGGCAAGGTCCATCGGCCCGATCTGCTGCGCGGCCCGCGCGGT
The DNA here is from genome assembly GCA_018240405.1 of Pseudomonadota bacterium. Classification (GTDB taxonomy): domain Bacteria; phylum Pseudomonadota; class Alphaproteobacteria; order Acetobacterales; family Acetobacteraceae; genus Rhodopila. The sequence continues at coordinate 26,129 of JAFEFW010000651.1, read as the reverse complement.
CAGCCGCGCCCATTGCGATCGCGGAAACATGTCCAGCGCCGGCAGGCCAAGCCGGAAGGGCAGGGGGCCCTGCACCGGCGGACCCGGCAGTGGTGCCTCCGCCTCGGGCGCGATGCGGCGCTGGACGGGCACGGGCAGGTCGGGGGCAACGGCGGTGCCGGCCGGGCCCCGGCCGACGATGTAGCCCTCGCCGGCCAGCAGCGCATACGCCGTGTCCACCGTCCCGCGCGCCAGGGCAAGCTGTGCCGCCAGGCTGCGCGCCGAGGGCAGCCGGTCATTCGGCCGTAGCAGCCCCGCCGCGATGGCATCACGATCGCGGTCGGCCATCTGGCGATAGGCCGGCCGTTGGTCAGCGGCACCGATGGCAATGGTAAAGTCGCTCACGGCCCAGTCCATTAGCGCAATCTTGGCTCTATCAACTAGGCCATTGGTTCGCGACATTCGCGGCATCGCCAACCGGGAGACCGACCGATGCACAGCCAACGCCTCAGCCTGCAGACTGCGCCCAAGGCCTATGCCGTGTTTGCCGCCGTCGAACAGTACCTCCGTACATGCGGCCTGGAATCGTCGCTGATGAAACTGGTGAAGATGCGCGCCTCGCAGATCAACGGCTGCGCCTTCTGCCTCGACATGCACAGCCGTGAGGCGCGCGAAGCAGGCGAAACCGAGCAGCGGCTGTATCTGCTGTCCGCCTGGCGGGATTCGCCGTTGTACACCGACCGCGAGCGTGCTGCGCTGGCCTGGACCGAGTGCCTGACGCGCGTGTCCACCGATGGCGCGCCCGATGACATCTATGCCGCGTTGCAGGCGCAGTTCGTGCCGGAGGAGATCGCCAACCTGACGGCGCTGATTGGCCAGATCAACACCTGGAACCGCCTGTGTGTGGGGCTGCGCGTGGAGCATCCGGTCGCAACCCGGGCGGCAGCATGACGCCTGTCCTGCGCCACGCCGAAAGCGATGCCGACCTGCGCACCTGCTTCCCGCTCATGCAGGTGCTGCGTCCGCACCTGCAGGATAGCACTGCGTTTGCCGCCCGCGTGCGGCGGCAGGGGCAGGTTGGTTACCGCCTCCTGGCGGCGTGGGACGGCGATGCGCCGGTCGGCCTCGCCGGCTACCGGCCGCAGGAAAACCTGATCCGTGGGCCGTTCTGCTACGTCGATGACCTCGTCGTCGCAGAGGCAGCACGCCGGCACGGCGTCGGCGCGCTGCTGCTGGACGGCGTGCGGGCCGAAGCCCGGGCCGCCCGCCTGCCGCACCTCGTCCTCGACACCGCGCTGGATAATGCGCTCGGCCAGCGCTTCTATTTCCGTTACGGCATGCTGCCGGCGGCGCTGCGTTTTGCCATGCCGCTCACAACGCCGCTCACAATGCCCCTGGGGGAGCCCGCCCGATGAGCACGATCCTCTATCTCGCTGTCAGTCCGCGCGGCGCTGAGGCGCACAGCCGCCGCTTCGGCGATGCGGTGGTCGCGCGCCTGCAGGCAAGCCTGCCGGCCGCGCGTGTGGTGACGCGCGACCTGTGCGCCGAACCGGTGCCGCCGCCTGATGCGGCCTTCAGCGCCGCGATCCTGTCGCCGCCGGTGCCCGATCACCCGGACCTGGTCCTGTCCGAACGCCTGATCAGCGAACTGGAAGCCGCCGACGCCGTGGTCATTGCCACGCCCATGCACAACTACACGGTGCCGGCGGTGCTGAAGGCCTGGATCGACCAGATCGTCCGCATCCACCGGACCTTCGCCAGTACGCCGGCGGGCAAGGTGGGGCGGCTGCCGGACCGGCCGGTGTATCTGGTCGTCGCGTCGGGCGGCTGGTTCACCCAGCCCTCTCCGGTGGGCACGCCGCCGCAGCCGGATTTTCTCACGCCCTATCTGAAGGCGGTGCTCGCCACGATCGGGCTGCATACGATGACGGTGTTCGCGCTGGAGGGCGTCACGCGCGGCCCCGAGGCGCTGGCGGCAGCCTGGGCGCGCGCCACCGCGGCGCTGGATGCGGTGTTGCCCGAGCGGTAAGGCCGGCCGGCGGTTCGCTGCCGCCGGCGTAACGGTCGTGGCAGCCCAGCACGAATAGGCGTCGCTGCGTGCGACCGGCGCCTCCTATAAGCCCGCATGCCCACTGACGACCCGATTCGCGGCATCATCCTTTCGGTTGCCGCGACGATACTGTTCGGCACCGCCGACACGATTGCCAAATACCTCTCCAACGGCCTGCCGATCGTCGAATTCATCTGGATCCGCTACGTCCTGTTCGTCGTGATGGCACTGGCCCTGGCCTCCCGCACGCCGCTTCGGACGCTGAAGCCCAAGGCGCCAAAGCTGCAACTGGCCCGCGGGATCTGCGTCGTCACGTCCTCCGTGCTGTTCGTTTATGGCGTGCACGCCATGACCATGGCGCAGGCGACCACGATCAGCTTCCTTTCCCCGCTTCTGGTCACCATCCTGTCGATCCCGCTGCTGGGCGAGGTCGTCGGTATCCGGCGCTGGGCCGCCGTCGGCGCGGGCGTACTGGGGATGCTGATCGTCGTCCGGCCCGGGCTGGACGGCTTCCAGCCGGCGGCGCTGTTCGGTATCGCCTCCTCCACCGCCTGGACGTTGGCGCTGATCATCACGCGCAAGATCGCCAATACCGACACGCCGCAAACAACGATGCTGATCTCGGCGGCGGTCGGGACCGTGGTGCTGACGGTGCTGCTGCCCTTTGAGGCCGTTTGGCCGACGCCCTGGCTGCTGGTGCTGTCGCTGGTGATGGGGGTGCTGGCCTCGATCGGCCAGTGGCTGGTGATCCTGGCGCACAAGCTGGCGCCGGCCTCAACGCTGGCGCCGCTGTTCTACGTGCAGTTGGTCTGGGTCAGCATCGGCGGCTATCTGGTATTCGACAACCTGCCCGACCTGTGGACCCTGGTCGGTGCGGCCGTGATCATCATGAGCGGCCTCTACACGGCCCACCGCGAGCGACTCCGCCGCGCCGAGGCGGCGAAGGCGCGGGTGCCGGCCTGAGCCGGGCTGCATGGCGTTCGGGCGAGGTGTTCCTGCGTGATGGGCTTCGGCTTTCACCGCCAGGTCGCCAAGCAGGCGGTGCCAGATCAGCAATCGGGCAGTGCAGGCACGAAGATTGAGGCCGCTGCCCGGCATGTCTGTGGGCACCGAACGTGCGCCCGCACCTGCCGCGAAGCGGTCCAACATCGATGGGACGCCGAGGCAGTTGCCATGGTCCCACCGAATAGAACGATCAACGACCTGGCATCTTTGCGGCTTGGCGGTGAGACCCTTCGTATCCAGCCCACCCCGACCGTCCGCGGACACGACCCCAGCCGAAGAGGGGTTGCCGCTGCAACCCGGCTGTGCGTAAGGAAGTCCAATGGCTGCGCTGGCCGAAGTCCTGCTGCCTGACGAACCCGCACTGACGCGTCAGGCGGAGGTTCTTGCGCGCCCACTGACGTCCGCCCGGCGGATGGCCGACGCCATCCGTGCGCTGTCGATCGACGCGATCGAGCGCGCCGGCTCCGGCCACCCGGGCCTGCCACTGGGCATGGCGGATGTCGCCACCGCGCTCTGGACCCGATACCACAAATTCGACGCCGCCGATCCGCACTGGCCTGATCGCGACCGCTTCGTGCTGTCGGCCGGCCATGGTTCGATGCTGCTCTATGCGCTGCTCTACCTGACGGGCCACGACGGCATCACGCTGCGCGACCTGCAGAGCTTCCGGCAATTGCATTCCCCCACCGCCGGCCACCCGGAATACGGCACGCACCCTGCCATCGACACGACCACCGGTCCGCTCGGCCAGGGCTTCGCCACGGCCGTCGGCATGGCCATCGCCGAACGCAACCTGGCCGCGCGCTTCGGCAAGTCGCTGGTCGATCATCGCACCTGGGTGCTGGCCTCGGACGGCGACCTGATGGAAGGCATCAACCACGAAGCCGCCGCGCTCGCCGGTCATCTGTGTCTGTCCAAGCTGACCGTGCTGTTCGACGACAACCGGATCACCGTCGACGGCGAATTGTCGCTGACCTCGTCCGAAGACGTGCTGAAGCGCTACGCCGCGTATGGCTGGGCGACCAAGCAGGTGGACGGCCACGACCCGGCGCAGATTGCCGCGGCGCTGTCCTTTGCCGTGCGCTCCAAGAAGCCGACGCTGATCGCCTGCCAGACGGTGATCGGCCTCGGCGCCCCGACCAAGGGCGGCACCGCCGCGGCGCACGGTGCGCCGCTGGGCCTGTCGGAAGCCGCCGCGGCTCGCCGGGCGCTGGGCTGGGATGAGCCGCTGTTCCAGATCCCCGATGACCTGCTGGAGCGCTGGAACGCGATCGGCCGTCGCGGCGCCTCGGCGCGCAGGGCGTGGCTGAAGCGCCTGACCCGGCATGCGCAGCGAGCAGAGTTCGAAAGGGCGGTTGCCGGCAAGCTGCCGGACGGTTGGCTCGACGGCTTGCAGGCGCTGAAGCAGGAGATCGCAGAGCGCAAGCCGCGCCGGCCGACGCGGGTGTCGAGTCTGGCCTGCCTGGAGGCCCTGCTACCGGCGATACCCGACCTGATCGGCGGATCGGCCGACCTCACAGGCTCCAACCAGACCATGGTGCGCGGTATGCCGGTGCTGAGCGCCGCGAACTATGGCGGCCGCTACGTGCATTTTGGCGTTCGCGAGCATGCCATGGCAGCGGCGGCCAACGGCATGTCGCTGCATGGCGGGGTCATCCCCTATATCGGCACCTTTGCCGTGTTCAGCGACTATATGCGCCCGGCGTTGCGGCTCAGCGCGCTGATGCATCAGCGCGTGATTTATGTCCTGACCCATGACTCGATTGGTGTGGGTGAGGACGGGCCAACGCATCAGCCGGTCGAGCACCTCGCCGCCCTGCGCGTCATGCCGAATGTGCAGGTCTTCCGCCCCGCCGACGCGATGGAGACGGCGGAATGCTGGGACCTGGCGCTGCGGCGTACCGAGGGACCCAGCGTGCTGGTGTTGTCGCGCCAGGCCGTGCCGGCCGTGCGGTCCGATGCCGGCGAGAATCGCTGCATCCGCGGCGGCTACGTGCTGGCCGAAGCGGAAGGTCCGCGGCAGGCGACCCTGATCGCCACCGGGTCCGAGGTCGCGCTGGCGCTGGAAGCGCGCGACCGGCTGGCCGCCGACGGCATCGCCGCGGCGGTGGTGTCGCTGCCGTGCTGGGAGCTGTTCGCCATGCAGGACGACACCTATCGCGCCCAGGTATTGGGCGGCGCATTGCGCATCGGTGTCGAGGCGGCGTGCGGCTTCGGCTGGGAGCGCTGGCTGGGCGAAAGCGGCGTGTTCATCGGCATGTCGGGCTTCGGCGCTTCCGGGCCGGCAGGGGAGTTGTACGCGCATTTCGGCATCACCGCCGAGGCGATTGCCGCGGCGGTGACGCGCCGCCTCGGCTGACAGTGATCGGGCCGGTAGCGATCCCCCGCCGGGAAACTGTTGATTTCGCGCCTCGGGCGTGCTGGTAGACGGCACGTATCCAAACGAACATCGAACACGTTCACGAAAGGACGAACAGCATGGCCGTCAAGGTCGCGATCAATGGGTTTGGGCGCATTGGGCGCCTCGTGCTGCGGGCGATCGTCGAGAGCGGACGTGACGACGTCGTGCCGGTGGCGATCAACGACCTGGGCAGCGTGGAGGCGAACGCGCACCTGTTCGCCTATGACAGCGTCCACGGCCGATTCCCCGGCCAGATCGAGGTGTCGGGCGACACCATCACCATCCGCCACAATGGCAAGGTCTACGGTCCGCTGAAGGTTTCCGCCGAACGCGACCCGACAAAGGTGCCCTACCAGGGCGTCGACGTGGCGCTGGAGTGCACCGGCATCTTCACCTCGAAGGAGAAGGCTTCGGCGCTGCTGACCTCGGGCGCGCGCAAGGTGCTGATCTCCGCCCCGGCCGACAATGTCGATGCGACGATCGTCTACGGCGTCAATCACAAGACGCTGACCAAGGACATGACGATCATCTCCAACGCCTCGTGCACGACGAACTGCCTGGCGCCGATGGCCAAGGTGCTGCACGAGAAGTTCGGCATCCTGCGCGGCTACATGGTCACCATCCACGCCTACACCGGCGACCAGAACACCGTCGACACGCTGCACAAGGACCTGCACCGCGCCCGCGCGGCGGCGGTGTCCGCCATCCCGACCTCGACCGGCGCGGCGCGTGCCGTCGGCCTGGTGCTGCCGGAGCTGAAGGGCAAGCTGGACGGCACGGCGATCCGCATTCCGACGCCGAACGTTTCGTTGGTGTCGCTGGACGTGAACCTGTCAAAGCAGGCGACCAAGGACGAGATCAACGCAGCGATGCAGGACGCGGCGAAGGGCGATCTGGCCGGTATCCTGGACTACAACAAGGCGCCGCTGGTCAGCATCGACTTCAACCACAATGCGGCTTCCTGCACCTTCGACGCGACGCAGACCTCGGTGGTGGACGGTGCGCTGGCACGGGTCATGGGCTGGTACGACAATGAGTGGGGCTTCTCCAACCGCATGTCGGACACCGCCGCGCTGTTCGGCAGCCTGTAAGGCAACCGCCTGAGCCGGACGGCAGCGTCCGGTTCGCGGTCAGACTGTGCTGACGGGCCGTGGAGGGCACCCTCCACGGCCCGTTGCTGTTGCGGCTGGTTGCCACGCGGGCCGGGCGCAGCGGTGCATTAGGAAAATGTGCTTGCAATGAGGTTGTGGTTGCCATAAGAATGCGGAACATTTTAGCAACCGGACGTCTTCGCCATGCCAATTTCCGCCACGCTGCCGCCGGCCGCCGTCGATATGGTCATCGCGTTCCTGCTGCCTCTGATCCTGCCGGCGATCGGCGGCGACGAGGTGATCGGCCGCCGCCTGGCGGAGCACATGCTGGGCGAATACCGCCCGGCCTCGGTCGAGGAGCTGCGCTACGCCGGCGAAGCCGTCATCTTCAACCTGAAGACGCTTAGCGTGGTCGCGCAATCGGCCGGGGGCGCCGAGGCGGCGGTCAAGCAAGATCCTGTTCTTCGCTTCGCCAGCGGTCTCAGCCGCTCCGGCCATCAGGCTCGGAGCCTGCTGGACCGGCTGCGGCGGGAGCGCTCGGCGCTGGCGTTTCCGGCTGCTCCAGCCGAGATGGAGGGCGACTGCCCCGATCCCGTTGATCCCGACCCTGACGCCGGTCGTGCCTTGGTGGCCGTAGTGGTCCCGGAGCTATCCGCGGAGCCATCCGCGGAGCCGCTCGCTGAGCGGGATGCTGGGACCCACGGCGCCTCGCCGGAGGTCGCGGCGGACCCGGCGGCCGAGGAACTTCGCCAGGCCGAGAAATCCTACGCCAGCGCATCAAAGCTGCTGACGCTGATGAACGCCCACCACAAGGGCGCACCGCCGCCGCACAGCCAGGCCGCGCAGCAGATCGAGGCGCAGCGGCGCGTGGTCGATGCCGCGCGGATGAAGCTGGCGCAGCTACGCCGGCGGCACGCCCTAGCGGTGCAGGCGACGGGCTGAGACCAGTCGCCTGCAGGGCGCCGGCCGCCCGGTGGTCAGCCGCGCCGGTTCCCGTGGGCGTATGACGTCACCCGCAAAGCACTTTCATGAAACCGCACTCCGCCTGCTGGACCGCCGGGCGACTACAACCGTCCCCAACCGGTTTGATCTCGCTCAAGGCCAAGCGGTGCAGGCGTGGCAACAGTGGCGGCCTCGCCATCATGCCGGCAGTCAGCTTCGGCGTGACGGCACGGCTGCCGCCTGCATCCACAAACAATGGGAGAAACGGTCCATGCATCTCGGGCACGTCAACATCCAGGTGCGCAACGTTCAGCAAGCGCATGACTGGTACAAGAAGATTCTTGGCCTGCACACGTATCAGCTGGTCCCCGGCTCCGCGGCCTTCATGTCGGCCGACATCGAAAGCTCGCATGAAATCGCGCTGATCGAGGTCGGACCGGAGGCGCCGGGTTCTGTGCCGAAGCAGGTCGGTCTAAACCACATGGCCTGGATGGTGGATACGCTCGACGAACTGAAGGTGCTGTACCAGCGCCTGAAGGACAACAACGTGCCGATCCGGTCCATTGTCGATCATGGGCTGTCGTTGGGCATCTACTTCCGCGATCCCGACGGCAACGGCGTCGAGGTGTCATACGAGCAGCCGCGTGCCGAATGGCCGCGGCAGGAGCGGCTGTTCGCCCGCGACATCACCAATCTCGGCCGCTTCCCGGGCCCGTGGGACGACGACCCGGCCTATGACCGCAAGGCCGGCGTGCTGCAGCGCTTTGCGGACACGCTGGCGAAACCCGCCGTGCCAGCTTAGAATTTCGTGCATGAGCGACGATGACATACGCCCCGGCGAAGTAGCCGTCACACTGCCTTCGGTGACCGATGCCGCGGTGTATTTCATCGGCCGCATCCACACGCCCTGGACGGAGCGCGGCGCCTGTCCGCGCACCGGCGACAAGGTCGACGGGCCGGAGTGCAGGATTGTCGTCGACCGGCGCTGGGCGCAGGCGCTGACCGGGCTGGACCAGCAGGCCGAGATCCTGGTGCTGTACTGGATGAACCGCGCCCGGCGCGACATCGTCATCCAGACCCCGCGCCACAGCGGCAAGACGCTGGGCACCTTCGCGCTGCGCTCGCCGGTGCGGCCGAACCCGATCGCTGCCTCGGTTGTGACGCTGCTGGGCATCGAGGGAACGACCCTGCGCGTCCGCGGCCTGGACTGCATGGATGGCACGCCGCTGCTCGACATCAAGCCGCATCGCCGGCCGGAGCCGGCGTCCGACACGCAACCGGCGCCGTAATCTGACAACTATGTCGCTTTTGTCGGGAGTCTGACACGGCGCTTCGCTATTCCTATACATGCATAGCGCATGGCGCCGCACAGGCCGCATGGCCGACCGTCTGGCACAACGGTTGCACTTTTCCCGCCGGCCTGACATGGAGACAACACCAATGAAGGTTCAGCAATTGGCTCGGATCGACCCCGCCATCGCCGCCCGCGTCGGCGTCCTGCTGTTCGACGAATCGGACGACGTGAACACCCTGATGGCCGCGTCTGTCGCCGCTCTGCGCGCGCGCAATGTGGTTGTGGCCGGACTGCTGCAGCGCTTCGGCGACCGCCTGCCGAGCGGCAAGCGGGCAATGTGGCTGGACGATGTGGCGACCGGGCAGGTGATCCGGCTGGATCAGCCGCGCGGTCCCGGCGCCGGGTCCTGCACGTTGGACAATTCCGCCCTGGCCGAGGCGGGCTGCCTGCTGCGCAAGGCGGCCAGCAGCGGTGCGCAGGTGATCGTCGTGCCTCGTTTCGGCTCCGTCGAGGCCGAGGGCGGCGGCTTGCGGGTGGAGATTGCCGAGGCGGTATTATCCGGTGCCGTTGTCATCATCGCCGTGCGGCCGTCGAACCTGGCGGACCTGGAGCAGTTTCTGGGTGGTCCGGGGACCGTTCTGCTGCCGTCCGCGGCCGCGATCGCGGGCTGGGCAGCACGTTCCGCCGGTGTCGCGGTGGCCGACGCCGCGGCCTGAGGACTGCTGCGCGGACAGCTGGGCATCTGTCTGCGTGTCGCAACGCCGCGCGTGTCCGCGCAGGTCGGTTCCCGAAAGCGATGCTGGGGAACGTGGTGGCTCACGGAGCTCACGCAGCCCACGGTGGGCCAGGGCACGTGCCTCGGCAGGGAGAGGCCTGCATTGATGCGCCTGGCACCGACAGGCTGCGGCAGTGCTGCTTGGAGAGCCGCCCCGTATGCTCAGTGATCGTCGGTGCTCGCCATGCATGACGACGCGCCACCTGCCAGCCCGATGCCGGAGCCAATCGCGCACCACTACCACCCTTGCCCGCCCGCCCGATCCGCATGATCCTGCCGCCAAGTGCAACTGGCGTTGGGGGAAACGGAATGGCGTCTGCCATGTTCGACTACATCATCGTGGGCGGTGGATCGGCGGGCTCCGTCCTGGCGCACCGGCTGTCCGCGCAAAGCAAGAACAAGGTCCTGCTGCTGGAGGCCGGCCAGGACACGCCGCATGGCAAGATTCCCGCCGCTGTTCTTGATTCGTACCCTGGCACGGCCTACCTCAACCCGAACTATACCTGGAACAAACTGAAGGTAACGACTGAGGTCATCCCGCATAACCAACCCGGCGAACGCCCCCCGCCGCTGCGCACCTACGAACAGGCGCGGATCCTGGGCGGCGGGTCCTCGATCAACGGCCAGCTCGCCAATCGCGGCGCACCCACCGACTACGACGAATGGGAACAGCGCGGTGCCACCGGCTGGAACTGGGAAAGCTGCCTGCCGTACTTCAAGAAGGTCGAGCGCGACATGGACTTCGACGGTCCGTGGCACGGCAAGGAGGGCCGCATCCCGGTCCGCCGCATCTTCCCCGACCTCTGGCCGGAGCACTCCAAGGCGGTCGCCAAGGCGTTCGAGGCCGCCGGCTACAAGTTCATCCAGGACCAGAACGCGGAATGGGAGGACGGGTATTTCCCGATCACCATCTCCAACGCCTACGAACGGCGGGTGTCGGCGGCGATCGGCTACCTCGATCCCGGCACAAGGCTGCGGGAGAACCTGACCATCTCTACCGACACGGTGGTGGCGGAGTTGCTGTTCGACGGCCAGCGCTGCGTTGGCGTGAAGGCGATGGTCGGCGGACGGCCGCAGGAATTCCGTGGCAATGAGGTGATCCTGTCCTGCGGCGCCATCCACTCGCCGGCGCATCTGCTGCGCGCGGGTATCGGACCGGCGGCGCATCTGCGCGACCTCGGAATCGAGGTAAGGCACGCCCTGCCGGGCGTTGGCCAACGGCTGCAGGACCATCCGGCTGTGGCGGTCGCGGCCTTCCTGAAGCCGCATGCCCGCATCATCCACGACTACACGCGGCGGCACATCTACACGGCATTGCGCTACTCCTCGAACCTGCCGGGCATCCCGCAGGGCGACATGTTCACCGTGGTGACCAACAAGACCTCGTGGCACGCGGTGGGCGAGCAGATCGGCTCGTTCATCATCACCGTCTACAAGACCTACTCCGAGACCGGGTCGGTGAAGCTGCGGTCCGCTTCGTCGCAGGATGAGCCGCAGGTGGATTTCAACCTGTGTGCGGACCAGCGCGACCTGCAGCGGATGGTTGATGGTGTGCGCATGTTCGGCGCTATGCTGCTGACGCCGGTGATGCAGGCGGTGACCGACAACCCGTTCCCGGCCAGCTACAGCGACAAGGTCCGGCAGGTCGGGCTGCTGAGCCGGAAGAACAAGCTGATCACCGACCTGATGGCCAAGGCGTTGGACAGCAATGCGGCGCTGCGGAAATACCTGATCGAGAAATACGTCATGGAGGGTGTCACGCTGCACGACGTGATGACGGATGACGACACCTGCGAGGCCTTCGTCCGCCGCGCCGCCGTCGGCACCTGGCATGCGACCTGTTCGTGCCGGATGGGATCGGATGACGATCCGATGGCGGTGACCGATCCGGCCGGGCGGGTGCGCGGCATTGGCGGCTTGCGGGTGGTGGACGCCTCGGTGTTCCCGCAGGTGCCCTGCGCCAACACCAACTTCCCGGTGCTGATGACAGCCGAGAAGATGTCCGATGCGATTTTGGCGGGGGTGTGAGGCAGGGAAGGGGTTGCAATGGCTGGGGAGGCTGGTAGAACCCGCCTCCTCGTTGGTGCGGGTGCATAGCTCAGTTGGTAGAGCAGCTGACTCTTAATCAGCGGGTCCAAGGTTCGAGTCCTTGTGCACCCACCAATGATCTCCCGAAATGATGGCAAGACCTACGACACGCCGGATCATTTCCACTGCCCGACGCGGCGGCGTTCATCCACCGGCGCTCCGCCGTCCCCGGTTGACGCCCATCGCGGCTTGCTGCAACGAAGCCGCGTGTTCTACCGCCAGAAACATCTCCTCGCCATCGAAGGGCTGGAACCGCCCGAGATCAGTCACCTGCTCGATCTCGCCGAGAGCTACGTCCTGCTGAATCGCTCCGGCAAGACGCAGCGCGACCTGCTGCGCGGGCGCACGCTGATCAACCTGTTCTTCGAGGACAGCACCCGCACCCGCACCAGCTTCGAACTCGCCGGCAAGCGCCTCGGCGCCGATGTCATCAACATGTCGGTCTCTACCTCCTCGGTGAACAAGGGCGAGACGCTGATCGACACCGCGACCACGCTGAACGCCATGCACTGCGACCTGCTGGTGGTGCGGCATGACCAGTCCGGCGCGCCCAACCTGCTGTCGAAGATCGTCGACGCCGCGGTCATCAACGCCGGCGACGGCACGCATGAGCATCCGACCCAGGCGCTGCTGGATGCGTTGACCATCAAGCGCCACAAGGGCCGCATCGGCGGCCTGACGGTGGCGATATGTGGCGACATCACCCACTCGCGGGTCGCCCGCTCCAACATCCACCTGCTGACCACCATGGGCAACAGCGTGCGCGTGGTCGGGCCACCGACGCTGATGCCGGCCGAGGTGGCCGACCTCGGCGTGGCGGTGTTCCACGACATGGCGGCCGGCCTCGCTGGCGCCGACATCGTCATGATGCTGCGCCTGCAGCGCGAGCGCATGGCTCGCGGCCTGGTGCCGAGCGCGCGGGAGTATTTCCGGTTCTATGGGCTGGATCACCAGAAACTGGCGCTGGCCAAGCCGGACGCACTGGTCATGCATCCCGGCCCGATGAACCGCGGCGTGGAAATCGACAGCGCGGTGGCCGACGACCCGCAGCGCAGCCTGATCCGTGAGCAGGTGGAGATGGGCGTCGCCGTCCGCATGGCGGTGCTGGACACACTGTCCCGAGGCCCCGGCAATGAACCCTGATACGCTGTTCACCGGCGCCCGCATCCTTGGTGCCGGGGTCGATCTGGTCGGTGATCTGCTGGTCCTCGACGGTCGCATTGCCGATTTCGGCCCGGCGCTGGGCCGCCCTGACGGCGCCGAAACTGTCGATGCGCGTGACCTCGTGCTCTGTCCCGGCCTGGTCGATATGCGCGCGGCGCTGGGCGAGCCAGGCTTCGAGTACCGGGAAACCATTGAATCCGCCGCGCTCGCCGCTGCCGCGGGCGGGATCACGACACTTGCCGCGCTGCCCGACACCAACCCGGTGATCGACGATCCGGCCCTGGTGCACCTGCTGCGAACCCGTGGCGAAGAGACCGGCAGCCTGACCATCCTCCCCTACGGCGCCGTCACCCGCGGCTGCAAAGGCGAAGAACTGGCCGAGATCGGGCTGCTGCGGGAAGCAGGCGCCATTGCCTTCACCGACGGCGGCAAGGCCGTCGCCTCGACCCGCCTGATGCGCCTGGCGCTGTCTTACGCCCGCGGCTTCGACGCCCGCATCGTGCAGCACCCCGAGGATCCTTCCCTCGCCGCCGGCGGCTGTGCCACCGAAAGCGAGCAGGCGACACGCCTCGGCCTGCCCGGCATTCCTGCCGCCGCCGAGGCGATCCTGGTGGCGCGCGATCTCCGCCTGGTGCAACTGACGGGTGGTTCGATCCACTTCGCCCACGTCTCTACCGCCGAAGCGCTGGCGTTGATCCGCCAGGCCAAGGACCGCGGGCTGGCGGTGACCTGCGACACCGCGCCGCCCTATTTCGACCTGAACGAGACGGCGATCGGCAATTTCCGCACCTATTCGAAACTGTCGCCACCATTGCGCAAGGAGGCGGACCGCCAGGCAGTGGCCGCCGCGCTGGCCGACGGCACCATTGACGCAGTTGCCTCGGACCACCAGCCGCGTGACGCCGACGACAAGCGCCTGCCCTTCGCTCTGGCATCCCCCGGTGGCTGCGGCCTGGCGACGCTGTTGGGTGTCACGCTGGCGCAGGTGCACAATGGGGCGCTGGCGCTGCCGGCGGCGATCGAACTGCTGACGGTTCGTCCCGCCGCGCTGCTGGGCACCGATGCCGGGCGCATCGCCAAAGGTGCGGTCGCCGATCTCTGCCTGTTTGCACCCGACCGCATCTGGCAGGTGACGGCCGGCGCTCTGCCGGGTAAGGCGCAGAACACGCCGTTCGACGGCAGGCCGCTCGAGGGCGTGGTGCTGGGCACCTGGAAGCGTGGCCGGCGGGTCTTTGGCTAACGCGGCGTTGCTACGCTGATGTCATGGCCGGGTCCGTCCCGGTTATCCACCAGTTTACCTGGAACCGGCAGATGTTCAGAGCTCGCGGCAGAATATCTGGCCGCGCCCTGCCGGCACGCCGGGGCCGCAGCGGCTCAGCGCGCCCGTGGCGGCGGGGCTTCCAGGCCGACGCCACGCAGATGGCTGAACAAGTCCTGTAGCCTGGCGCGGTCGGCGTCCGGCAAGGGTGGCTTCAGGATGGACTCGATATTGGTCCGCAGATGTGCCGGATCGCCGGTGCCGAACAGCACGACATCGACGCCAGGCTCGTGGCGGACATAGCGGTAGGCGGCATCGGTCACACTGCTGGCGCCCTGCTGGTGCACCAGCCAGCCCAGCGGGTCGTCCGACTCCGCCAGCCAGGACGGGACCTGCCCGGTCGCCGCCAGGTCCTTCATGGTGGCGGCCAACTGCGCGGGACGGGCGAAGATGCTGCGGACCGCGAACATCATCAGCGTGCCGATGCGCTGCCGGATGGTGTGCGGAAAGACCTGTGCGCGCGCCACCTGATCCATCAGGTGGAAGGCGACCATGGCGGTGTCCCACATACTGTCCTGCGCCGCCTGGTTCAGCATGTGCTGCTCCGGATCGTTCGGCGCCGTCTCAGTGATGCCCAGGAAGCGGAATTTGCCGGCGTCGCGCTGGCGGAGCAGGGCAGGGACGACGTGATCCCGCACATGCGCATAGGCAGCCGGTGGCACGGCATGAATTTGGAACACGTCGACGTAGTCCAGCCCCAGCCGTTGCAGCGACGCATCCAGGCTGGCCACCACCTTTTCCGCGCTGAACGTCGCGTCGCCCGCCGGCTTCGATGCCTTGGTACAGACCACGACGCTGTCGCGGTCGATGCCGCGTAACGCGGCGCCGACCACCTCCTCGGTGCCGTACACCGCCGCCGTATCGATCAGCGTGACCCCCAGGTCGATCGCCTGGCGCACGATGTCCGCTGCGTGCGCCTCGGAGTGGCCGGTGCCGAGACCAAGGCGGCTGAAGCCGCCGCAGCCCAGGCCAGCGACACTGACCTTCAGGCCGGTCCGGCCAAGCGTGGTGTATTGCATGGAGCCTCTCCGCGTCCGACAAGCTGTGCAGATGCGGCAGCGTAGCAGGAGGCGGAGCGAATGACAGGGCGAGCCAGCGGTGCCGGCATTGCGGTCATCGGTCACCGCGGCGCCCGCGGCCTGTTCCCCGAGAACACGCTGGAGGGATTCCGCAGCGCCTGGGCGCTGGGTGTCCGGTCGTTCGAGCTTGATGTCGGCCTGACCCGCGACGGCCTGGCGGTTGTGGCGCATGACCCGGCACTGCATCCAGACCTGACGCGAGATCGCACCGGGCGCTGGCTGGAGGAACCAGGCCCTTTATTATACGCCCTGAGCGCCGTCGAACTGAGCGCTTACGATGTCGGGCGAATCAGGCCGGGCTCCCGCACCGCGGCGCAGTTTCCCGGGCAGCGGCCACGGGATGGCGCGCGCGTGCCCTCGCTGGCCGCCGTGTTGGCGGCGGTGCCGGACGCCCGGTTGATCATTGAGATCAAGACCAATCCGCTGCATCCGGACCGGACCGCGCCGCCGGCGCGGATCGCCGATTCCGTGCTGGGGGCCGTGCAGGCAGCAGGCGCGGCGGGACGGGTGGTGCTCGAATCGTTCGACTGGCGGGTGCAGAAGTATATACGATCCGTATGTCCAGACATCCGGCTTGCCTACCTGACGAGCGCCGATGCGCCGGCGGATCCCTGGTGGGCCGGCGTCACGCCGGCGCAGCATGGCGGTTCAACGCCGGCCTGCGTCGCCGCCGCCGGTGGTGCGGGGACGGTCTGGGCGCCGCTGCACAGTGACCTGGCCGAGGCGGATGTGCGCGCGGCCCATGCGCTGAGCCTTGCCGTCATTCCCTGGACGGTGAACCAGCGTGACGACATGTGCCGCTTGATCGGCTGGGGCGTGGATGGCCTGATCTCGGACTACCCGGATGCATTGGCCACCACTGTGGCCGGATCACCGGCCGATCATCATGCCGATGGCTGAGCGGGTGGCGGTCCGGATGACCGTCCGCCGGGTCCTGAGCGTCTGGCGGTCTGGTCACCACCCGCTCGGATTAACCGGCGCTGCTGTAGGCCTTGACGGCGGTGGACTGGCTGCCGGTCCAGCCGGAGGAACGAAACGCACCCTCAGCCGCATCACGCAGCAGCAGCAGGGAAGCGGTTAGCGAATTGGCCGGGTTGGCAAAGGTCCCCGTGGCGGCGGAACTGCCAATCGCCCTGGGATCGTAGGCGGAGAGATCGGTCGGCGCGGCTGTACCGACCGCTCCGGATGTCATGTAGTTGCCGGTGCGGGTGGCCAGGGCAGCGATCGCCATCGGCAGCACCGGGCTCACCTCTGTCTGCACGCTCGGCCGGTTGGAGGCGCTGGTGCCGGTCAGGATGTTCGCCTCCTTCACCACGGCGATGAGGCCGGCATCCGCATCCGCCGACTGTGTCGCCAGCGCGTTCATGGCGTTGATCGAACGCGTACCGGTCACGGTGACGCTGATCTGTAGCGCCTGGCTGTCGACCGCGCCGCTGACCGAACCGTTGCTCAACCGCTTGCCAGCCTGTGCCACCACGGTCAGGTTCTGCTGGCTGTCCTGTGCACCGGCCACAAAGGTCAGATGGGCGAATTCCGCAGCGGTGAAACGGCTGCGGCTGGACACGTCCTGTCCGTTCAGCAGCAACTGCCCGCCGCCGCCGTCCAGCGCCACAAGATAGCCGATGAGCGATTGTCCCGATGGCGCGGTGGCCTTGAACAGGTCGCTCATGCGGTAGCTTTCCGCCGCTTGCGCGGTGAAGTTTCCGCCGGTGGCCAACACTGGCCGGCTGGCTGCGCCGGTGCCGGTCAGGATGTTCGCCTCCTTTACCGCGGCGATGAGTCCGGCATCAGACTCCGACGGCTGCGTGACCAGGGCGGCCATGGCATTGATCGAGCGCGTGCCGGTCACCGCGGCGGTAATCTGCACCGCCAGGCTGTCGGCCACGGGGCCTGATGGGCCGTCGCGTAGCCGTTTGCCGGCCTGTGCCACCACGGTCAGGCTCTGCTGGCTGTCCTGAGCACCGGCGACGAAGCTCAGATGGGCGACCTCTTCGGCGGTGAAGCTGCTGCGGCTTGAAACATCTTCACCATCCAGCAGCAACTGCCCGCCGGTGCCGTTCAGCGCCACGCGATAACCGATGAGCGACTGTCCGGACGGCGCGGTGGCCTTGAACAAATCGCTGATACGGTAGGTGTCGTCAGCCTGGGCGGTGAAGTTTCCAGTGGTGCCAAGCGTTGTCCGGCTGCCTGCGCTGGTGCCGGTCAGGATGTTCGCCTCCTTCACCATGGCGATGAGGCCGGAATCCGATCCCAAGGACTGGGTGGCCAGGGCGTTCATGGCGTTGATCGAGCGCGTGCCGGTCACGGCCGCATTGATCTGCACGGCCTGACTGTCGGCTACGGCGCCGAACGTGCCGTTGCGCAGCCGCTTGGCGGCCTGCGCCACCACGGTCAGGCTCTGCTGGCTGTCCTGCGCGCCGGCAACGAAGCTCAGATGCGCGAATTCCTCGGCGGAGAAACTGCTGCGGCCGGAAACATCCTGGCCGTTCAGTAACAACTGCCCACCGGAGCCGGTCAGCGCGACATGATAGCCGAAGAGCGACTGTCCGGCCGGCGCACTGGCCTTGAACAGGTCGCCCATCCGGTAGCTGTCGCCAGGCCGAGCGGTGAAGTTTCCGCCGGTACTGAGCTGCGGCCGGCCAGCCACGCTGGTGCCAGTCAGGATGTTGGCCTCCTTCACCATGGCAATCAGGTCGGCATCCGGTCCCGACGCCTGCGAGACCAGGGCATTCATCGCATTGATCGAGCGCGTGCCGGTCACCGTGGCATTGATCTGCACAACCTGACTGTCGGCCACCGGGCTCAGTGTGCCGTTGCGCAGCCGCCTGCCGGCCTGCGCCACCACGGTCAGGCTCTGCTGGCTGCCCTGCCCACCGGCAACGAAGCCCAGACGGGCGAACTCCTCGGCGCTGAAACTGTTGCGGTTGGAAACATCCTGGTCGTTCAGCAGCAACTGCCCGCCGGACCCGTTTAACGCGACACGATAGCCGATGAGCAACTGTCCGGCTGGCGCGCTGGCCCTGAACAAGTCCCTCATCCGGTAAATGTCGCCCGCCTGGGCTGACATGGTGCCAGATATCCAGGCGTTGCTGAACGCCACAACATCTGTCGGTCCGGGGCCAGTTTTTTGCGCGGGTGTAGCGGCGGATGAGCCCTGAGATGTCTGCGCCGGCACGCCATCAGCCGGAAATCCGGAACCGGCCGGGAGCTGAACCGAGAATGGCATCACCGCCAGCGTCATGTCGGCCCTCGATGGCATCCGTCGCTGGCGGCAGTGACTAAACCAGATCTCTTAGCG
This sequence comes from Pseudomonadota bacterium, assembly GCA_018240405.1. Taxonomy (GTDB): domain Bacteria; phylum Pseudomonadota; class Alphaproteobacteria; order Acetobacterales; family Acetobacteraceae; genus Rhodopila. The sequence goes on along the minus strand of JAFEFW010000651.1, from coordinate 7,645 downwards.
TCGGGTTAACGGTCCGCGCCAAGGAGGCGTGGTGGTGGTGGTGGTGCGCTGCCTTCCGGCAGCGGAAGCGGATGACCCCTCCTGGTCCAAGTCTTCCTGCGTCGAGAGGGCGACTGTCAGCACCCGGGAGGCTGGCTGAATAAGCCAACCCCGCGTGTGTGCGGATCGCCGGGCCGATCCGGGAGCACCAAGGCGCCGGACCGGTTGCACTACGGTGACAGGAAGTTCGACGCCACCGAGGTTCGGCTGATCAGTTCACGCAGCGCCGGGTCGTCGCCGCTGTTTTCCTTGGTCAGTGCTTCCATGGGAACGAAGAACTCATGAGCATGGGGCAACTGGTGGCGGGCGAAACCACGGTAATGATCACTCTTGAGACCATACAGCACGCGCATTTCGCGCACTGGGATCGCCACGTCGAGGAACGGTTCGTGCAGGATCACGCCTGTCGTCTTCCAGCGCGGCGTCGGGTCGTCCGCCGCTACCGGCGCCCGCAGCCACTCGATCGGGCATACGCATAGCAGGGAATGCGTGCTGGGCGCGAACCGGGAGCGCTTGTCGAGCAGGTTCTGGATCGTCGAGCACGCCTCAACGGCGAGGATGTCGACGAACGGTTCGGCGAATGTCCCGCCGAAGTTGAGCCAGAGCCCATCCGGCAGGGTGCGCAGCCGGGTGCTTCCGGGAATCTTCAGGTACGGATTGCAGATGCGGGACTCATCGTCTGAGGGGCGGCCGCGAAGCCAGGCTTCCTTACGCCGGGCCGGTTTCACACCGGGCGGGCGCTGACCCCATTCCTTCAGCCGCCGTTTAACCAGGGTATCAAGTGCAGTGCGGGGTTGCATAATTTCTTATCCAAATGGGCAGCATGTAAACACAACCTAAACGTGCATTAACAAATTTTTCCGCCTGCTCAAATTCCAATGCCCGCCATACATCGCCAGCCGCATACAGTCTTCGAAAAAATCCCTGTATCAATTCCATAACCGGGCGGAATTCACTCCCAGCCGGTTGCCATTCTGCGACCACGTCCGACGGTGCAGCCCACCTGGGCAATTGCACCACAAGCCGTCAACATCATACCTCGCACGGCTTAGTCGCGACGTGAGCAACGCGGAGCGGCCCGACACCGGCCCTCATTTCAACTGAAATTTCACACAGTGAAATTCAGGCCGCGATATCAATACGATGTCACATCTAAGCCGTAGAAAGCGTCACATTCAGAGGAACTGCTGTGGCCAGAGGCCATGTTCATAACAACCTCTGGTGGTGGATCTGGGATCCGGGCGTGCGCCGAAACGCAGAACGGCTGGTCCGTCGCCGGACCAGCCGTTCCATGGACAATCCCGCTTGTCCTGCTCCGTCGCAACCGCTGGTGCGGCCGCGGGCTGGTGGGACCAGCCGAACCGGGTCAGGCCCTCTGGGCGATCGGCACGTAGTCGCGCTGCGGCGCGCCCGTGTAGATCTGCCGCGGGCGGCCAATACGCTGGCCTGGATCCTCCATCATCTCCTTCCACTGGCTCACCCAGCCGACGGTGCGGGAGACCGCGAACAGCGCGGTGAACATGCTCGTCGGGAAGCCCATCGCCTTGAGGATGATGCCGGAGTAGAAGTCGACGTTCGGGTACAGCTTACGGTCGACGAAGTACTTGTCGTTCAGCGCGATCTTTTCCAGCTCCATCGCCAGGTCGAGCAGCGGGTCGTCCTTGATGCCGAGCTCGGCCAGCACGTCGTGGCAGGCTTTCTGGATGATCTTCGCGCGCGGGTCGTAGTTCTTGTACACGCGGTGACCGAAGCCCATCAGCTTGGCGTGGTTATTGCGGTCCTTCACATCCTCCAGGAAGGCGGGGATGTTTTTCACGTGACCAATCTCGGTCAGCATCTTCAGGACCGCCTCATTCGCGCCGCCATGGGCGGGGCCCCAAAGGCTGGCAACGCCGGCGGCGATGCAGGCAAACGGATTGGCGCCGGTGGAGCCGGCCAGACGCACCGTGGAGGTCGAGGCATTCTGCTCGTGATCCGCGTGCAGGATCATGATCAGGTCCATGGCGCGGGCCAGCACCGGGTTCATCTTGTAGTCTTCGGGCGGCACCGCATGGAACATGTACAGGAAGTTCTCGGCATAGGAGTAGCCGTTCTTCGGATACATGAACGGCTGGCCGATATTGTACTTATACGCCCAGGCAGCGATTGTCGGGACCTTGGCGATCAGGCGGAACGCGCTGATGCGCCGGCTCTCCGGGTCATTGACATCCAGCGAATCATGGTAAAACGCCGACAGTGCGCCGATCACGCCGCACATCACCGCCATCGGATGGGCGTCGCGGCGGAAGCCATTGTAGAACTGCCGGATCTGCTCGTGCAGCATGTTATGCCGCATTACGCCTGCTTCGAAATTTCTGAACTCCTGCGGGCTCGGCAGGTCGCCGTTCAGCAGCAGGTAACAGACCTCAAGGAAGGTAGATTTTTCCGCCAGTTGCTCGATCGGGTAGCCGCGGTACAGCAGAACGCCTTCATCACCGTCGATAAAGGTGATCTTGCTATCGCAGGAGGCGGTGATGCCGTAGCCTGGGTCGAAGGTGAAGACGCCGATGTCATTGTACATTTTGCGAATGTCAAAAACATCCGGCCCAAGCGTGCCCGACAGCAGCGGCAGCGTGGTTGACTTGTTCGACCCGTCGAGGGTGACCGTGACGGTGCGTTTGCCGCTCATGCGCGTGTCCTTGTCAAGATACAGCTTGTCCACCGGCAGACCCGGCGGCTGTGGCGAAACTATGGCGGCCCGCGACGGGACGCAACCTTCGCACGCGCAGCAATGAGACGCAGGCGGGGAATTTTGACGCGGCTTCGCCCGCTCAGCCGGGATGATTGTTGCGGAACGGTCGGTGCCGCTATCGCCGGCCCCGGGCAGTGCGGCCGTTCAGTGCAGTACGACGTGGCGCCGGGCGCGCATGGAGGGCGTGGGCCGTGACTGCTCCGAATGGCAGGCCCGGATCGCCTTGCGCAGCGCCACGACGGTCCGCGGCAGGTTCAGGTTGTTCGCCTCTTCCGCCAGGATGGTCAGGCACTGCAGCATACTCGCCGCCGTGGCATGGCGGATCTGCTCGGGCACATCGTCGTCGAACATGGCAGGGTCATCTCTGTTGATGCCGCGGGACGGGATCGTGCGGCCGGCAATTTCCGTCTATGCAGAGCTTGCGCAGGGGCTGGCAAGGAGAGTCTCCGTTGTATCTAATTTGTAATGGAAATCCGGGCAGAAATGCCACGAACTGAGACGATGCCCGCAAAATCTCCCAGCCCAGCACTCGGGATTATCGCCGGTGGTGGCGTTCTCCCCGCGCAGGTCGCGGCCGCCGCCCAGGATGCCGGCCGCCCGGTCTTCCTGATCGGATTAGAAGGGTTTGCCGATCCGTCCGTGCTCGCGCCCTTTCCGCATCGCATGCTGCGCATGGGCGCCGCCGGCCGCATCCTGGCGGCCCTGCGGCAGCATGGATGCCGCGACCTGGTGATGATCGGGCCGGTCCGCCGGCCGTCGCTGCTGCACCTGCGCCCCGATGCCGAGGGCGCACGCCTGCTGGCACGCCTGGGGATGGCTGCATTCAAAGGTGACGATGGTTTGCTGGCGGCGGTGATCCGCCTGCTGGAGGAGGAAGGGTTCGCCGTCATTGGCGCGCATGAAGTGCTGCGCGACCTGCTGGCGCCAGCCGGCGTGCTGGGCGCGGTCAGCCCCGATGCGCAGGCGCTTGCCGACATCATCCGCGGCGTCGCCGTCGCGCGTCTGCTGGGCCGCGCCGATGTCGGACAAGGCTGCGTGGTGCAGCAGGGTCTGGTGCTGGCGGTTGAGGCGATCGAAGGCACCGACGCAATGCTGGAGCGCTGTAACGCGCTGCGCCGCGATGGACCCGGCGGCGTGCTGGTGAAACTCGCCAAGCCGGGGCAGGAGCGGCGGGCCGATCTGCCGACGGTCGGGCCGCGGACAGTGCGCAACGCGGCGCGCGCAGGGCTGAGGGGGCTTGCGTTCGAGGCAGGCTCCACCATTCTGGCACGACGCGAGGCGCTGGTGGCCGAAGCCGACGCGGCGGGCCTGTTTCTCTATGGCTTCGAGCCTGACGGCTTCGAAACCAGAGCCGACGTTTGTATGACTTTCAGTGAGGGGACAGCTCCATGAGCCGGTTTTTGCACACCATGCTGCGCGTCGGCGACCTGCAGCGCAGCGTCGATTTCTACACCAAGGGCTTCGGCATGACGGAACTGCGCCGGCGCGACGTGCCGGACGGCAAGTATACGCTGTCCTTCGTCGGCTACGGCGATGAGGCGGACAACACCGTCCTGGAGCTGACCTACAACTATGGCACGGACAAGTACGACCTCGGCAGCGCCTTCGGTCATCTGGCGATCGGCGTGCCGGATGTCGCGGCGATGACCGAGAAGCTGCGTGGCATGGGCGCCAAGGTGACGCGTGAGCCGGGGCCGGTGAAGTTCGGCACCACGGTCATCGCCTTTGTCGAGGATCCGGATGGCTACAAGATCGAGTTGATCCAGCGGGGTTAGTCGATTGGCGGAGCCGGTTGCGGCCGGCTCCGCCCGCGCAGAGGCCCGTCCGCCTTCGTCCCGGACGGCGCCATGGGAAGGGAGGAATTATCAATGGGACCTTTGGCAGGCGTAAAAGTCTTGGAATTTGCCGGCATCGGGCCGGGGCCGCTGGCGTCGATGCTGCTGGCCGACATGGGCGCGACGGTGCTGCGCCTGGATCGCGTGGCAGATGCCGGGCTCGGTCTGCCGGTGCCGCCGGCCTATGACTTCACCCGCCGGAGCCGGGCAACGATCGGGCTGGATTTGAAGCAGCCGAAGGCCATCGAGTTCGTGCTGAAGCTGATCGAGGGCAGTGACGCACTGATCGAGGGCTTCCGTCCCGGCGTCATGGAGCGTCTGGGCCTCGGCCCGGATATCTGCCTGAAGCGCAATCCGAAGCTGGCCTATGGCCGCATGACCGGCTGGGGGCAGGAGGGGCCGCTCGCACATGCCGCCGGCCACGACATGAACTACATTGCCTTGAGCGGCGCGCTGCATGCGATCGGCCGGGAAGGGCAGAAGCCGACGCCGCCGCTGAACCTGGTCGGCGATTACGGCGGCGGCGCGATGTTTGTCGTCACCGGCCTGCTGGCGGCGATCATCCACGCGCGCTCCGGCGGCCCTGGCCAGGTGGTGGACGCGGCGATGGTCGATGGTGCGCTGTCGCTGATGACGCCGATCTACGCCATGGCGGCGGGCGGGCGGATCGACGGACCGCGCGGCACCAACCAGTTGGATTCCGGCGCTTATTACTATGAAGTTTATGAATGCGCCGATGGCGAATACATCTCGATCGCCTGCATCGAGGAGAAATTCCACGCCGAACTGATGCGGCTGCTGGAGATCGATCCGTCGCCGATGCCGGCGCAGCGCGACAAGGCCGGCTGGCAGGCGTGGAAGGACAAGCTGCAGGCGGTGTTCAAGACCCGCACGCGCGACGACTGGTGCCGGCTGCTGGAAGGCACCGATGCCTGCTTCGCGCCGGTGCTGTCGATGCAGGAGGCGCATGCGCATCCGCACAACACGGCGCGCGGGGCGTTTGTCGACGTCGGCGGGGTGCGCCAGCCGGCGCCGGCGCCGCGCTTTGGCACGACCAAGCTGGCGACGCCAACGCCACCGGGTGCGGTCAGCGCGGCCGAGGCGCTGTCGGCCTGGGGCGTGTCGGAAGCCGAGATGGCGGCGGCGGGCGTAAGGTAGACGGCGGGCGGCGAAGGGCGGTCCGTTTTCATGGGCCGCCCAACGTTCCGGTGCCGGCGGCCTGTGCAGCGGCGCGGAGCGCCTGGTCCAGTATTGCCAGCGGCAGGTTCCGCCGGCGGGCAAGCGCCAGGTACGCTGCGTCACGGGCCGTAAGCCCGTACAGATCGGCGAGCTGGAGTGTGTCAGCCCAGGCGCGTGCGTCAGTCTGCGGATCGGTGGCAACGTCGAGCAGAGCCAGATCGGCTACCGCGGCACGGCGGAACCCGGCATCAATGCGGTCGTGGCCATCGCAGCGCAGGGTGCCGATCCGATCAGCAGGGCGCCGATCCGGTCAGAAGGGAAATGCTCTAAAACTGCAGTATTGCGTCGTCGCCGCGTTGCCGCAGGCCCTGGCCGATCTGCGCCGTGATACGGTCGGCCAGATGCCGTCCGGGCGGGGCCTCCCGCTCCAGGCTCTCAAGGCTCTCACGCAGCCCGCTGACGAGGTCCGGCAACGACTCCCGCAGCTTTGCGTCGATCGTGCCCTCGGTCACCAGGCGGCGCAGGACGACCGGAATCGTCCAGCTCTTCACCTGTTCCCGCATCGCTTCCTTGCCGATCATCAGGCCCACGAAAACCCCAAGGCCGGTCAGCACATGTCCCAGAACCGGCAGGTGCAGCAGCGCGACGCCGGCACCGCCCAGTACCATGCCCGAGACTGTTGCCACGACGGCGTTGATCACGGTGCCCACCTGATCGAGGTCATCGGCCACCACGCCAGACAGGTCGCGTGTACGGGGCGCCTTGGTGCTGAAATGCGTATCCGGCACGATCTCCAGGATTGATGTCGGTAATCGGTATTTCAGGCAGATCGGGTCGGTCAGGCTTTGAACCTGTGGCCTGATCTCTTCAAACCAGGCCTGCGTGGCGCCGGACACCAGGGCTCTGGCCGTGTCACCCTGCAGGAATTCTTCGATGTGCTGCCTGGCCTGCACTTCCATGTCCTGCAGCGTCGCAATGCTGCCGTTACGCCAGGCCAGGATGTCGTCCCGCAGGACGGTGTTGATCAGTGCCGCGCCCAAATCCTGCGCCAGCCGCGCAAACAAGGTCTCCATTGCCTGGCGGACGACGGTGTCGATCTGCGGACCGGCGATGAGCGCCTCGACCTCCGCCTGGAACGCCTGGGAGCGAAGCTGTGAACGCCCGAACCAGGCGAGGCCCTTCGCCACCGCGAGTTCCGGCTCCGTGCCGCGGATGGTCTGCACGCCGGGGAAGGTCGCGTTGATCAGCTCAACAATGAACTGCATCCGAGCGGCGCCGCCCGTGATGATGATGGAGTCAGGCGGCGGGCCGATCTGGTCCTTGACGTGCGCCAGCCGGTCGAGGAACGCCGCGATGAAGGACCGGCCACCCAGTTCGGCCAGCGGCGCCGTCTTGATCCGGTCCATCGCCGCATCGTCAAGGGCGATCTCCAGTTGCAGCCCGCGCTCCAGGCGGACGGCGTGCCATACTTCCCGGCCGGTGCCCTGCTTTTCGTTGAAATATTCATGCTTGGCGTCGCGGCACTTCAGGTCGAGTTCGGCGCGCTTGCCCGGGTTACGCTCCAGGAAGGCGTGGATCGCCTCCTGGTTGGCCTGGCTCGCCATGGCATGGTCCAGGATGGCCTGGTCAAGCAGCCCGCCGCCGACGTCGCCAATCTCGGTGTGGCCATAGTCGACAGGCCGTGCGTTCAGGTTCTGACTGAAGGTGAAGTCTGTCGTGGACGAGCCGATGTCGATCAGCAGAATCCGGCCGAGAAGCTGGCTTTCCGACAATTCCCGGGACTCCCGGGCATGCAGGAAGGCGGCGCGCGATTCCGGCACGACCCGGACGTTTCTCAGGCCAGCCTGTTCCAGAACCGCTT